>NZ_DAIDMN010000008.1 GCF_027448985.1 Sulfurihydrogenibium sp. | reverse complement strand
CTCCAGTGGTAGTTTTACTTTATGATACCACTGGAGGTTTTTTATTTCATCTTTTTTTCGAATTGGAAATTAGGGTTAAATCATAAATCATATGATTATTATCAAATGATATAATTTTATATCGCTGGAAGTTTGATTAAAATAGCTATAATATATTATAGGCTTTAAACAAAGGAGGCTATTTTGGAAAAGGTTGTAGAGAGAATAAATCAGTTAAAAAAAGACAAAAATGCAGTTATACTTGCTCATTACTATCAAAGACCTGAAATCCAGGATATAGCCGACTTTATAGGAGATTCTTTGGAACTTTCAAGAATAGCTCAAAAATCCGATGCTGACATAATAGTTTTTTGCGGTGTTAGATTTATGGCAGAAACTGCAAAAATACTAAATCCGGATAAAAAAGTACTACATCCTAATCCGGAAAGTGGTTGTCCTATGGCAGATATGGCAACCTTAGAAGGAGTAAAAAGATTAAAAGAAGAACATCCGGACGCAGTGGTTGTTTCTTATATAAACACAAATGCAGATGTTAAAACAGTTTCAGACATAATAGTCACATCAAGAAATGCTGTAAAAGTAGTAAAATCTTTAGATGCTAAAAAAATAATATTTGTTCCAGACCAGTTTTTGGGTAGTTATGTAGCAAAACAGGTTCCAGAAAAAGAGTTTATCTTATGGAAAGGATTTTGTCCACCTCACTTTAATCTATCAAAGGAAACACTTTTAGCATTGAAAAGACAGTATCCGGACGCAAAAATAGCTGTTCACCCGGAGTGTAATACTGACACGGTAGAGATAGCTGATTTTGTAGGAAGCACAACCCAGATAATAGAGTATGCAACAACTTGCGATGCAAACACAGTAATAATAGGTACAGAAGTAGGTATTCACCATTACCTTAAGAAAAAAAATCCAAATAAAACCTACATCTTCCCACAAGCAGCAGACTACTGTGGCAGCGTTCACTGTTGTGACATGAAAAAAAATACACTCGATAAAGTTTTAGAAGTTTTAGAAAATGAAACAAACCAAATAATATTAGACAAAGATACAATAGAAAAAGCAAGAATACCTTTAGAAAGAATGTTATCTATTGTGTAGATAAAGAGTAAGAAATCAACTTTTACTAAAAAAATTAGATTACTTAAATAAGAAAAGATTTCTCTGACCAGTATCTACTGAAATTTTTAAAGCATCTTCCCATGTTGTTTTAAATATCTTCTTTTTATAGCAAATAAACACATCTTGGAAATTTTGTTTAAGAAATTCCAGTAACTCCATAGCTTTATCATAGCCCATAAAACTCGGAGAATATTCTATCAACATTTTCAAATTCTCAGAATTCTTTATTGTTTTCTCTAATCCTTTTAATGCTTCTAATTCATAACCTTCTATATCTATTTTTATGAAATTTACTTTGTTTACTTTTTTTTCATTTAGAAAATCATCTAATTTTACTTGTTGTACTTGTTCATAAGTAATGATAGGAATATCTTTTCTAACTAACGAATTATGTCCAGAAGAAGTCTGAGATAAAGGAAAATTTAGCAATCTAAATTCATTACCTACAGCAAAGTTAAAAGGAATAACGTAATCATCAAGTTTGTTAATTTTTATATTTTTTTTGAGAATTCTATAATTTTTCTTAGAAGGTTCAAACGAAAAAACTCTACCATACTTTCCTACCAACATTCCAAAAAGTATTGAAAATCCTCCCCAGTGAGCTCCTATATCTAGTACAAAATCTCTTTTATTTATAATTTTTTTTAAGTACTCATCTTCCGGTGTTTCTATTATTCCCCTTCTAACAACATCAATACCATAGCTATCTTCAGTGTTAACTAGCATACAACAATCACAGTAAAAAACTTTTGTTATTATAAACTTACTCTTCTTGATAAGATTTGGATTAACATGATAAATAAGCTCTCTAATGGGCTTCGACCACTTACCGTTTCTAAAAATCCATTTTACAGCTTTTTTCATTAAACCTCCAAACCAAACTATGGCTAAGTTTTTGACCTGAAAATAGTTTAGCAAAAAAGCTTTATAATGTAAAATTATTCAATAACCTATTGTAAGTTACTCAAAACTTTATAAACTTCATCTACATTAAACTTCATCATACTTATATAAGAGCCGGATTCTCCCATCGTGTCTAAGAATACCACTTTTGCTCCAGTTTGTTCCAGTACTATCTTTACCGTTTTTGGATTGTAAAACTGTTTTGAAGTGAATATCGCTTTTACATTGTACCTTTTCATTTTTTGAATAACATTTAACAGATGTTTTGGTGTTGGCTCTCTACCATGTCCTATCTCTATTTCTGCAAGGTAAACAAGTCCAAATCTCTTTACAAAGTAAGGAAATTCATAGTGGTAAGAGACAAAGTATCTGTTTTTTAAGGTTGAAAATTTAGCTTTTCCGTAATTTAACAGTTCATCACACTGATTGATAAAACTTTGAAGGTTTCTTTGATAAAAATCTTTATTTTTGGGGTCTTTTTTTGATAGAAAGTTTGCAACTTCTTTTGCTATGACTTTAGCATTTTCAGGGTCAAGCCATACAGCCGGATGAATTTCGTTATGGTCTTCTTCTTTTATTAGGTACATACCTTTTATATCTATCACTTTAAGTTTTTTATCATCCGGAAGAGATTTTGCTATACTATCTATACTCGGTTCTCCTTCTCCTATAAACACAAAAAGGTCACAATTATAAATTGTTTTTAAATCTTGGGGTTTGTATTCGTAAAGATGAAAATTTACATTGGAAGGAATTATATACTGAGTACTTACTTTATCTTTGCCAACTTCTTTAACGATATCAGATAATGGTTTGATGGTTGTTGTTATTTTAACTTGGGCAAAAACAGATGTTGTAAAAATAAGTAGAAATATTAATAAAATTTTCATTTTTATCTTTCTCCTTCGTTATACTCTTAAGGATTTTTTTAGTTCTTCTGTTGATTTTAAAAGTCTTTGGGATATCTCCGGGTTGATTGTCATATGTTGGCTTATTGATTTGAACGTATCTGGAAGAGTTTTAAAGTTTATAAGAGTTTTTTCTCTTATATCTTGGATTGATGGGCTGTTTCTTACCAACTCTCCCTCTTTTATATAGAGTTTTAACATCTTCACTCCGTCTTCTACAGTTTCATCAAAATGGGTGACTATATCTTTCAGTATTTTACCATTTCTAAATATCCGGAATAACTGTTTCTTAAATGGCACAGTTATTTTTTTTGTACTTAATTTCATTTTTGGTTTACCGTTGTACTCTACCAGTTTATAGGCACAGTCAAGGTAAGGTAAATCTGCACTTGTAACCAATTCAGTTCCTACTCCAAATCCATCAATTGGAGCTTTCTTATCTATAAGTTCTTTTATTTTGTACTCGTTTATTCCACCACTTGCAAAAACTATTGCATCTCTAAATCCATTACTATCAAGAATTTTTCTAACTTCCCGCGATAATATTACCAAATCTCCACTATCTATCCTAACTCCCTTTATTCTTATTCCTTTTCTTTTTGCTACTTTTATAGCGTTTTTAACACCTTCTATCGTGTCATATGTGTCTATCAAAAATATAGTATTTTCCGGATAAACTGATGCAAAGTTTTCAAAGGCTTTTTCTTCATTTTCGTGAGCCATTACAAAAGAGTGAGCCATAGTTCCGTAAATTGGAATGCCAAACATTTTTCCTGCTAAAACGTTAGATGTTCCTGTAAATCCGGCTATATAACTGCTTCTTGCAGCTATCATTCCTGCATCTGTTCCGTGGGCTCTTCTCATTCCAAAATCTACAAGGATTTTATCCGGAGCAACACTAAAACATCTTAAAGCTTTTGTCCCTACAAGTATTGAGATTTGAAGAGTATTTATTAAAAAAGTTTCTATTATCTGGGCTTGAAGTATAGGAGCTTCCACCTGAACTATCGGCTCGTTTGCAAATACTATTTCTCCTTCATCTACAGAGTATAAATTTCCTGTAAATCTAAAATCTTTTAGATATGATAAAAATTCTTCTTTAAATTTTCCGGTTGACCTTAAAAAATCTATATCTTCTTCTGTAAATCTAAAGTTTAAAAGGTAGTCTATAAGAAGGTCCAATCCTGTAAATAAAAAGTAGTTTCTTTTATTGGTAGGTCTTATGAAAAAGTTAAAGACGGCTGTTTTATCCATCTTTTTTTCAAAATACACCTGAGCCATGGTAAGCTCATAAAGGTCTGTAAACAAGGACATATTTTGATAATCAACAAATCTTTTATTTTCCATCATATCCTTTTTCTTGAAGGTATTTAGACAGATTATCACTCAAATTCGTTATATTTCCGGCTCCCATAGTTAGTATAACATCACCGGATTTTACTATACTCTTTAAAAAGTTTTCCGCTTGGTTGATGTCTTTTACATAGAAAACGTTGTCTCTTTTTTCTTTCATTTTGTTAACTAAACTTTCTCCAGATACTCCTTCTATAGGACTTTCTCCGGCCGAGTAAACATCTGTAATTATAACAATATCCGGAATGTCAAAAGAGTTTACAAACTCATCAAAAAGAGAGTAAACTCTACTGTACCTGTGGGGTTGAAAGACTGCTACTATTCTTCTGTTTTTGTACATATCTCTTGCAGCTGACAATGTAGCTTTTATCTCTGTAGGGTGGTGGGCGTAATCATCTATAACTAACACGTCGTTTTTGTATTTTATCTCAAATCTCCTTTTGGCATTTTTAAAGTTTTCTAAGGACTCTTTTATAACACAGAAAGGTACTCCAAGCTCCTGACAGATGGCAACCGTTGCAAGAGCGTTGTAAACGTTATGAAGCCCAGGTACTGACAGATGAATATCACCTAATCCTTCTACCGTGAATCTGTATCTTCCATCTACAACTTCTAAATTTTTTCCTCTTATTTCCGCTTCTTCAGAAAGACCAAACTTGATTATTTTTCTCTCTATTTTTGGTAATATACTTTTTACATTTTTATCATCTACGTTTACAGCTACAGCACCATAAAATGGTACTTTGTTTGCAAACTCAACAAAAGCATTTTTAATGTCTTCCAAATTCTTATAAAATCCCAGATGTTCAAGGTCTATGTTGTTTATAGAAACTATCGTTGGGGTTAACTTTAGAAAAGAACCATCACTTTCATCTGATTCTGCAACTAAAAACTCTCCTCTTCCAAGTTTTGCGTTACTTCCGTAGGCTTCCAACTTTCCACCTATCACAACCGTTGGGTCAAATCCTGTTTTACCTAAAACGGTACCTATCATTGATGTGGTTGTTGTTTTACCATGGGAACCAGCAATTGCAATTCCGTATTTGAAACGCATCAACTCAGCAAGCATCTCTCCTCTTGGAATTGTTGGAATTCCAAGTTCTTTGGCTTTTTTCAGCTCCGGATTATCAGGCTTCACAGCGGAAGAGTAAACAACAACATCAACATCTTTAACGTTATCCTCATTTACAACTTCTGCCAATCTAAAGTAATCCCAATCCTCAACTTGACAAAAGTATTTAGATTTAAACAGTTCCTGAGTTGATATTATATGTGCTCCATCTTTTGCCAAAGACTTAATGTTTTCAACAGCTTTTTCAAAATTTTCTTTTAGGTCATCACTACAACTCATCTGTACAAGACCAACGTTTATTTTATCCATGGGTTCTCCTTTTTATCCAAAATTTTACCATAGTATAATATTTTAACTATTTTTTTCTCAATCAGGAGATGAACTTTTGTTTAGAGGAAAGGTCAGAAAAATTCATTTTATCGGTATCGGTGGTTCCGGAATGAACGGAATAGAGTTTTGGGGACAGAGTTTTGTATCAAACCCATACGGAGAGATTATAAAGCAGGCATCAGTAACTGAAGAAGAAAACTTGATTTGTGAAGTAGATTTGTCTATAATAGACTCAGTTAGGACTACTTGGCCGTTTTTTAGGGATAGAAGGATAGACAGTTACAGTGATATAACCAAAAGGTTTATAGACTAAATTCGGAGGGAGTAAAATGGAGTACATCGTAGTGTTTATAACAACTCCATCTTTTGAAGAAGCAAAAAAAATAGCCTATTATCTCATTGAAAATAAAACAGCTGCATGTGTAAACATCGTAGAAAAAGTAAACTCTACATTTTTTTGGCAAGGAAATGTAGAAAACTACGATGAAGCCTTAATGATTGTTAAAACCAAAAAAAATCTCTTTGGTAAGCTAAAAGAGGAAGTAAAAAAACTTCACAGTTATTCCGTTCCCGAGATTATAGCACTTCCAATAATTGACGGTTCAGAAGACTACTTAAATTGGATAGATGAATCATTGGAAAGATGAAAGATTTAATTGCATTTTTAATTTTTGGACTGATTTTTATAGTATCCATCTTAGGATTGGAAAACATTGTTACCTTTTTATCAGAATACGGAGGTAAGATAGCAATGGCAGGATTTATACCTATTTTGGTCGTGTTGATAATAATATTTTTAGCAACATCCGTTAAAATTGTAAACGAGTACGAAAGAGCTGTAATATTCAGGCTTGGTAGAGTTTTAGGAAAAGCAAAAGGACCAGGTCTTTTTATCTTGATACCATTTATAGACAAAATGGTTAAAGTTGACCTTAGAGTCGTAACGATGGATGTTCCTACTCAAGATGTGATAACAAAAGATAACGTTTCGGTACAAGTTGATGCTGTAGTTTACTTTAAAGTCATAGACCCAGTAAAAGCTGTCGTAAATGTTGAAAATTACCTTTATGCAACATCTCAAATATCCCAAACAACATTAAGAAGTGTTTGTGGTCAAGCGGAATTTGACGAACTACTATCCCAAAGGGATAAGATAAACACTAAACTTCAAGAAATAATAGACCAAGAAACGGACCAGTGGGGTGTTAAGGTTGTAGCTGTAGAGTTAAAAAGAATAGACATAACAGAAGAACTAAAAAGAGCAATAGCAAGACAGGCAGAAGCAGAAAGAGAAAGAAGAGCGAAAATAATTCAAGCGGAAGCTGAGTATCAAGCAGCACAAAAATTAACGGAAGCTGCAGAGCTTCTTTCAAAGCATCCACTTGCAATTCAACTTAGATACTTGGAAACACTATCAACGATAGGACAGTACAACTCAAACACAATAGTACTTCCATTACCACTTGAAATACTCGACATATTAAAATCATCTAAGGTAGAAAAAAAGGAAAGTTAAAAATGTTCACTTTCCTCAACAGAGTTGTCATAAACTCTTGAAGGTTTTTCTTTCTGAGAGTGAATAAGAACATACTCGGCTAACTTTAAAGCCTCTTCGTAAGGAATGTTGTAAGGAGGCATGTAAGCAAAACCAGGCCAGTTTGATGGTTTAGGTTTTATTATAAGCTTTGCCACTTTTTCTATAGCTGATTTACTTGTACCGTATCTTTGAGAAATCTCTTTAAAAGAAGGTCCCGTTTTCCTTTCAAAAGGGTGATGACATGAATTACAGTTATGTTTTATAAAAAGTATTTTACCATCTTGCCCATAGGAAAAAGATATTAAGAAAACTAAAGATAAAAGGAACTTCAACATTTTGAAAATAAATAAGGGGGTTATCCCCCCATTATAACATTACTTGTGAGAAAGAATGAACTGAGCTAACGCTTTTAACTCATCATCTTTCATAGCTTTAGTTGTATTTAGTTGAGGCTTCATAACAGCTTCTTTTGCAGGGTCAACTATGGCTTTTCCTTCACCTTTTAAAAATTTGATAAGGTCAGCTTCTTTTCCTGCGTATGCAGCTGCTATTTTCTTTAATGAAGGTCCTACTGTGTCAGCAGCTGCTTGGTGGCAAGCTGTGCAACCTTTTTGTTGGAAAAGAGCTTTTCCATCAGCTGCAAAAGAGCCTGCAGCCAATACTGCAACTGAAAGTGCAGATAATACTAACTTCTTCATGATAATACCTCCTATTAAAAATTTTTCAGCTTAATAACTTACCTTATTCATTTTTAAAAGTCAATTACAAATTTTTAATTTAACTTTCATTTATAACAAATCAAATTTTATGCCAAAAATTCTTTTGTAATGTCCTTAAAGAATCGTTAAGTTGAACTGTGTATTTTGCAAATATTCAAAAAAAGTTGCAAAATTTTTAAAAATTGACTATTCTTATGATAAGAATCATTTAAAAATTTTATTAAGAATTGTTATCATTAATAGTGTAAAAAACACTTCAATAGGGAGGTAGAATCATGGAAGAAAAAGTAGTTTTAGTAGGTCAGGAAGTTCCGGATTTTGAGATGGAAACTTACGACCCATCAACTGGAAAGTTTGGAAAGTTCTCCTTAGCAGATGCTAAGAAGGAGAACAAATGGACAATTTTATTCTTCTACCCAGCTGACTTTACATTCGTATGTCCTACAGAATTAGCAGATTTGGCTGAAAAGTATGAAGAGTTGAAGAAACTTGGTGCTGAAGTTGTTTCTGTTTCAACAGATACAAAGTTTGTTCACCTTGCATGGCAGAAAGATGAAAAACTTCTTGCAAATGTTAAATACCCGATGGGAGCGGACCCAACAGGAAAAATTTCAAGAATGTTTGGAGTTTACGACTGTAACACAGGTCTTGCATTGAGAGGAACTTTTATAATAAACCCAGAAGGAAAATTGGTATCTTCTGAGGTTAACTTCTACAACGTTGGTAGAAATGCGGACGAGCTTGTTAGAAAGATGAAAGCTAACGCTTACTTAATGTCTCATCCGGATGAAGCATGTCCTGCTAAATGGGAACCAGGAAAGAAAACTTTAAAACCTTCTGAAGAACTCGTTGGACAAGTTTACGAAGCTCTTCAAGGATAATGTATAAAAAGGGGCTTTTGCCCCTTAATTGAAAATGAGAAAATATAAACTAACAAGACATCACCCTCAAAAAATAGAGATAGAAGTGTTAGATAGTCAACTTATATCTATGTTTCCTATAGAAATCCAGGAACATCCTACTTTTGGATTGATAAAAAGAGTTTGGATTACGAAAAACGATATTTACGATGTAGAGAATTATCCGGAAGAATACAGAGAGAACTTATCATCAAAAAAAACTTACATTAAGCTTAAAGATGATGTTATTAGAAAGATTTTAGATGGATTAACCGAATTTAAAATAGTTTTGTACTATCAAGATAAAGAAGATACATACGATGTAAAACTGATAACTTAACTTATCTCTTCTATTGATTTACCTTTTGCCTCTATTCCAAATTTTGACCATAAAAAGAACGCTGTAAATCCTACAAACCAGAAAAATGTAAGACCTAAAATTGAGTATTTGTAATTAATTTGCGATAAATAAGTTAAGATTGGGGGAGCCAACACTCCGGATATTCTTCCAATTACAGATAAAACACCAATTGCTGTAGCTCTAAGATAAGAAGGATAAACTTCCATAGCAGAAACATAGGCAACACTTGCAAAAGAGTAGGCTACAAAAGAATAAACAAAAACTGTTGAGTAAATATCATAAGAAAACAAAAATGTAACCGAAAGTAGCATTGACAAAAGAGCTATTACAGTTCCTGTTATTTTACGTCCTAAATAATCTGTTAAAAGTGATACAGCTAATCCTCCTAAAAGACCTCCTGCACTTGCGTATAAAAGCAGTTTAGGAATTTCAGATGTAGGTAAGTTGTACTGGTTTGTTATAACAAGAGGAAGGATAGTTATAAAACCATAGTATGTAGTCAATATTGTAAAACTCATTGCCATACCAAATAAAAATCTTCCTCTATACTTTTTTAGGATGATTTTTAAAGCATCTTTCAATGACCCTTCAAAAATTGGTATATCACATTCTTTTTTTGTAGGTTTGATTTTGTACTTTTCTTCTAATTTTTTTACTATTTCTTCCGCTTTTTGAGTATAGCCTTTTGATATCAACCACCTTGGAGACTCTGGGATAAAAATTCTAACCACAACGATAAGTAAAGCTAAAATACCACCAAATAAAAATGCGTATCTCCATGCTTTTTCTTCCGGAAGGTGTGAGAGTAAATACATTCCTGTTAAAGATGCAAACACACTTCCAAGATTCCAAGAAGCGGTTATAAATCCATCAACTCTTCCTCTGTATTTTGAGGGAATAAACTCATCTATTGCTGAATGTATAGCAGAAAACTCTCCTCCAAGACCTAAACCTGTTATAAATCTAAATAAAATTGCAATTTCAAAACTGTCTGCAAATCCGGTTAGAAATGTTCCGATTGAGTATAAAAAAAGTGTTATGAAAAATATCTTTTTTCTTCCATACTTGTCAGCTAAATAACCAAAGATAAAAGCCCCTACCAACGCTCCTACTAAAAAGCTACTTACAAGCCATGAAGACTCAAAAGTAGATAAACTTAGACTTTTAGCCATTGATTTTAACACTACGCTAACTATTACAACTTCAAAAGCATCTAAAATCCAAGTAATTCCAAGGGCTAAAACGAACTTTGTATGAAAAGGTGTCCAAGGTAAGTTATCTAATCTACAAGTTATATCTGTTTTTATATACTTCAAACTCGGTGATTCCTCTAAGGTTAGTTTTGTAAAATTTTACTGTTTTTGAGGGAAATATAAATGTTTTAAATCAGGGTTTCTTTTTCAACCTATTTCCAAGAAGTAACCTACCTTGTTTTTCCTGCATACAAGATTTGTAAGCACACATCCGGCAAAGTAAATCGTTGGGATTATAACCTTTAGAATATCCGGAGGATACTACTTCCTCCGGAAGATTTTCTATCTCTTTTTCTAAATCTTCTTTTTTTATCATTATCTACTCACAACTTGGACAGATTTTAGCTAACAATGGGTCCGTTGGACATCCTTCGATGTTTCCGGATTTTACAGCTTCTACAACTTCATCTCCATACTTCTCTCTTGCTTGTCTTTCTATCTCTTCTAGTTCTTTTTCTAACTGTTTTTCCTCTTTTCTTGCAAGTCCAAATCCTCTTCTTTCACCTCTTTTATTTACGTTCATGGTGTACTTTTCACCTTTGACAGTTTTGTCTATAAAGCAGTAATACGTTGATTTAAGTCCTTTTTCCCATGCGTACATGTATATTTCTTCCATCTTATCTCTTAAGTCTTCCTCTATGTAAAGAGATTTTGATACAGCTTGGTCTATGTACTCTTGAAATGCTGCTGCTATGTCTATCTGCCTGAATGGAGATACTTCATAAGCTGTTTTATAAAGGGATTTGTCTATTTTTCCTTCCAACTCTTCTATGTATTGGATACTTCCTTGATGGGCTTTTATTTTTTCTGCTAGTTCTTCAGACCATAGACCTTTTTCTTCTAATTGTTGCATTAAAGGTTTGTTTATAACGATAAACTTTCCGGATAATGTATCCCTTGAGAATATGTTTGAAAAGTAGTTATCTATACTTGATGATGTTCCGGCTATTATGGATATAGAAGCTGTTGGTGCAACTGCTAATAAAACAGCGTTTCTTCTTGGTGGATAGTCGTACTTAGCTTGGTAGTAATGAGGGAATGCTCCTCTTTCTTTTGCAAGTTCTTCTGATTTTGTATAGGTTATATCTCTCATAAACTTGGCTATTTTTCTTGCGGTTTCTACCGCTTTTTCACTATCGTAAGGAATGCCAAGTTTTATAAGAGCCTCATGGAATCCCATAACACCTATTCCAATTGGTCTTAAGTCCATCGTATTTTTTCTTGATTCTTCTGATGGATAGAAGTTTTTATCAAGTATGTTATCAAGGGCAACAACCATCGTTTCTAATGTGTCTTTTAACTTATCCCAATCAAAGTCAGATTTATCTTCTTTTATATGTTTTGCAAGGTTTACAGATGCTAAAGTACAAACAGCTGTACTTTCAGGAGAGTTTGGAATACTAATTTCCGTACAGAGGTTTGAAGAGTTTATAACACTGTACTGAGGACATGGATTTTTTTCGTTATGTCTGTCTTTAAATGTAAGCCATGGATGTCCCGTTTTTGCAAGTTTAAACAGGTATTTTTTATAAAAATCTCTACTATCTATCTTTTTCCAAAGGTTCAATTCTCCCTTTTCAGCTTTTTCTATACATTTTTCATACTCTTTTTTAAACTCTTCTCCCCAAGCTGTGACGAGTTTAGGACATTCTGCTGGGTCAAAAAGGTAAATAGGTTCTCCTTCTTTTATTCTTCTCATAAGTTCATCCGGCATCCATAAAGCGGTGTTTAAAGAAGGTGTTCTGAAATATGGGTTTCCAGTTGTTTCTCTAAGGTCTAAAAATGCTTCTACATCAAGATGCCATGGTTGTAAGTACATTACTTGAGAACTTCTTCTTCTTCCACCTTGTTGTATCGCGTTTACTATAGTGTCAAATATCTTTATGAAAGGTATTATTCCGGATGATTTTGCATTTAAAGAGTGGATTTTAGAACCCGTAGCTCTTATTCTGGTAACGTCTGTTCCTACTCCACCTGCATACTTGGCTAAAAATGCTGTTTCCTTAGCTTTATCCATTATAGAATCAAGAGAGTCATCTATAACGTTTACATAACAAGAACTGTATTGATTGGTTAATGTTCCAGAATTGAATAAGGTTGGTGTTGAATGGAGATACTCAAGGTTTGATAGTTTGTTGTATATTTTTATAACTTCATCTTCTGTATTTCCTATTCCCATTGCAACTCTCATAAAAAACCACTGAGGCTTTTCTATCGTTTCAAAATTTCTATCTTTCATCAAGTACCTGTCTTTTAATGTAGATAAGCCAAAATAATCAAGGTTGTAATCTCTTTTGTAATCTATGGCATTTTCCAAATTTTCTAAATCAAAGTTAAGAAGTTCTGGTTTGAGGAGTTTCTCTTCTACTGCATAGTTTAGGTACTCTTTAAATGAATTAAACCTTTTGTCTATTCTTCTGTTTATGATTTTAAGGAGCTGACGAGTTGCAAGTGTATCGTATATAAAGTTCTTAGGTATAAGATGTTCTATAGCTTTTAACACAAGATAGTCTAACTCTTCTGTCGTTACTTTTTCCGGAATTTTAAGGTCTAACTCTTTTGCTACTTTAAACACTATTTCGTAATCGTCTGGAAGGTCTAATCCTTCTAACAAGGCAAAGATTGCATCTACGAGTTTTTTCATCTGGAATCTTTCTACCGTACCATCTCTTTTGATTACGATTCTTTGCATAAAAGTCGCCTCCTTTATTATCTTTAAAAGTTTGTGTACTCTGTTGATGACACTTCAAAGAAGTTTGTTAGTTTTTTTACATCTTCTTTTTGAAGGAATTTTAAAGGGTTTTGGTCTATTCCAAACTGTGGGTCAAAGCCAAGTTCAACAAGTCTTCTGTCTGCTATGTATTTCATATACTTTTCAAGTTCGTTGTATGATACGCCAAATATGGTAGTTCCGCCAAATTTTGTTTTTAGGTAGTTTAATTCTAATTCAACCGCATCTATTATGGTTTGTCTTATGTTTTCTACAAAATGGTAATCATCAACGATTTGGGGATTTTCTTCTACTATGGTGAGTATTGCCTCTATTCCGTTTTGGAGGTGTAAAGATTCATCTATAAGTATCAACTCAACTCCTGATACTACATTTTTCATCTTTCCTGTATCTTTCATAGCAAAGAAATGGGCAAACGCAGAGTAAAAGAAAAGTCCTTCTTGAATGATGTTGTTCAAAAGAATGGAAGTAAGTATCTGTTTTTTACCTTCCAACGTATCTGGGTCCGCTTTTCCGTAGGTGATTCTATCAACCGCTCTTACTATAAGCTCCTGCTTTTCCATTAAAAGTTTGTCCTCTAAGGTTATGTTGTAAACTTTTCTTCTATCCATATCAAAAGAGTTTAGAATTATCTCAAAAAAATCTGAGTGTATATTTTCCATAAACATCTGGGTAGAAAAACTCATCTTTGCGTAAGGGTCTGTTAAGACAGGGAAAAATCCGTTTCCTAAAACGTTTTGGACTAAAAGTTCTGATGATGCAAAATAACCTACAGCAGAGTCAAATAGGTCCTTTTCTGTTGGTGTTAGGGATTTGTAATCTAAAACATCTTGTTGGATATTTAACTCTTCCGGAAACCATACAGCTTTTTTCTGTTTTGTGTATAACTCTCTAAAAACCGGATACTTTGGAGTCTCAGAAAGTCTTATGTTGTCTCTAACAGATGTTTTTCCTATGAATGCCATAGCTGTACCTCCACTATATTTAGTAGTTTTTTAAAAGTATAACACTATATATAGTGCTTGTCAAAAAATTTTTTGACCTCATAGACCAATGATTTAGAAAATTTTTCTTTAAGTAAATTTTTGATTTAATGTAAAATTTTAAAAGTTTGTTTTAGACTTTACAGTTAGCAAATATTAACTTAAAATATTTATAGGAGGTTAAAATGAAAACAGTGTGTATTTACCATAAAAATTGCACAGACGGTACCACAGCGGCTGCTATACTGCTTTTAAAGTATCCTGATTGTATTTTATTCCCACTTGACCACAACTATAGAGATGAAGAGTTTCAACCTATATTAGATGCTGTAGATAAAGACACTACCGTTTATATAGTCGATTTTGCTCTAAAATCTCCTTACTTTGAAAGACTAATTGAAAAAGCAAAAGAGGTGATAAACTTAGACCATCACATAAGTGCAAAAGAAACCTTAGAAAATTTTGCAAAACAATACTCAAACTTCAAGTTCATCTTTGATAACAACAAATCAGGAGCATCTCTCACATGGTATTATTTATTTGGAGAAAATCCCCCACCTATCATCAAGTACGTTGAAGATAAAGATATATGGAAGTGGGAGTTTGGAGATACTTCAAAATATGTAAACGATTACTTGTTTTTATACACAAACAAACCACACCAGCTAAAAGAGCTGTTTAACCAGGATATAAACCAAATAGTAGAAAAAGGTAAAATAATAAACCAGTACACAACCTTCCTGATTGAAAACTTTGTAGAGAAAGCCAAAGACCTGTTTATCCAAATCGGAACATACAAAGTAAGAGCTTATAACACTGGATTGTTCCAATCGGAAATTGGAAATAAACTATCAACTTTACACGACCAAGCTGTATGTCTTTTCAGTATAAATGGAGATTACGTTAAGTTAAGTTTTAGAAGTTTAGACCATCACAATCCTTCCGCATTAGACTTGGCAAAACTTCTAAATGGTGGTGGACACAAAAATGCAGCAGGAGCTTCCTTAAGTTTAAAAGAATTTTGTAATATAATACTAACGTGAGGTGTGGATATGATACAAACTTTAGAAGACTTGTCTACAAAAGAAAAAATAATATTAGCTGGGGCGGAGATAATAGTAAAAGAAGGAATAAGAAAATTTACAGCAAAGAATATAGGTAACAAAGTAGGAATAACGGATGCTGCAATTTACAAACACTTTACATCCTTAGACGAGATAATAGTAGAAATTATAAATAGATACATATCAAGGTGCTCTCAAAGTGTAGATAGAGCTATATCTATGAATCTACCCACAGAAGAGACACTAAAACAAGTGATGAGAGAGCATATAAAAGTTTTAGAAGAAACAAAAGGTGCGGTTCCAATCCTTTGTTTTGAGTTCAGCAGGTCTGGAAACAAGAAATTCTTTGATATTCTTCATAGTTTTGTAGAAAGCTACAAAGAGAAACTATCAAAAATATTAGAAACAGGTCAAAAAGAAGGAATAGTTAGACAAGACATAGACCCAAAAGAAACAGCTATGCTTTTTGTAGGTTTAATTCAAGCTAAGGTTTTTGCCTATATTATGGAAAACAGAGAAGGTCCTATCATAAAGAATCCGGAAGAACTTATATCGGAACTATTTTACGGAATTATGAAAAGATGATTGCTGTTGTTCAACGAGTCTTAAGTTCAAAAGTAGAAGTGGATGGTAAAACAGTTGGAGAGATAGAAAAAGGTATAAACATACTTTTAGGCGTAGAAAAAGAAGATAAAATAGAAGATGTTAAAAAATTAGTTGATAAGATAGTTAATCTAAGAATCTTTGAAGATGAAAAAGGAAAGATGAACTACTCTTTACTGGATATAAAAGGTCAGGCTTTGGTAGTATCCCAATTTACTTTGGTAGCCAACTTAAAAAAAGGAAGAAGACCATCTTTTGAAAATGCAGCACCACCAGAAAAAGCAAAGCATCTGTACCAAGAGTTTATAAATGAAATATCTAAGTTTGTAAACACAAAATCCGGAATATTTGGAGCTGACATGAAAGTATTTATACTTAACGATGGACCTGTTACATTCATATTAGATTCAAAACACCTATAAAACTACCTTCTGAACCACGGTTTTTTTCCTTTCTTAGTTTCACGAGGAGGAAAAACACTCCTGTAAAGGTTTTTCCAGAAAACTTTTGCCCTTGTTGATTTATAAGACCAAATTGACACAGCGACAGAAAGAACTATCCACAAAGGTATTAATATTTTAACTAAGATATCCGTTGCTTGCTTTTCCATTTGACTGAATGCAGAAGGGTCTACCACTTTAATCCACCTTGCACTTTTTAAATAAAAAGTATATCTTATTTTAATCATTTTTCAAGAGGGTGAAAAAGCTGAAAAAAGTAAAGGTAAATGTAATAAGTCTTGGATGTCCTAAAAATTTGGTGGATACAGAGTATATTTTAGGTGGAATTAAAACACAAGAGGTGGAATTTACTCCGGATTCTGAAAGTGCGGATATTATACTTATAAACACTTGTGGTTTTATAGATGCAGCAAAAGAAGAATCTATAAACACAATTTTAGAAGCTGTATCCTTAAAAGAAAAATCAAATAAAAAAGTGATAGTAACCGGATGCCTTGTAGAGAGGTACAAAGAAGAGTTAGAAAAAGAAATTCCGGAAGTTGACGAATTTATAGACCTTAAAAATCAAAACCAGATACCCCTAAAACTTGGAATACAGATAAAAAGTGAAAATAAAAGAGTTATATCAACACCAAAACATCTTGCATACCTGAAAATATCGGAAGGTTGTGACCATACCTGCTCTTTCTGTGCTATACCAAACATAAGAGGGAAACATAGAAGTAAACCTATAGAAGATTTGGTAGAAGAAGCAAAATATTTAGCTGATTTAGGAGTGAAAGAGTTAAATATCGTATCCCAAGACACCAGTTATTACGGAACAGACATTTACGGAAAACCTATGCTTTTTGAACTTTTAAAACAGCTTGAAAAAGTAGAAGGTATTAAATGGATTAGACTTTACTACCTATACCCAACAACTGTAAATGAAGACTTTTTTAGATTTGTAAAAGACAGCCAGAAGATACTCCATTACATAGAAATGCCTATTCAACACACACAAGACCATATCCTAAAAGATATGATGAGAGGTTATAGAAAAAAGAAAATACAACAGATTTTAGAGTGGAAGGAAAAGTACACTCCGGATATGGCCATTCGCTCATCTGTAATAGTAGGATACCCTACCGAAACTGAAAAAGATTTTAACAACATGCTATCTTTCTTAAAAGATGCCAAATTTGATTGGCTTGGTGTTTTTACATACTCACATGAAGAGGGAACACCGGCTTACCAAAAACATAAAGACAAGATTCCAAAAAAAGAAAAAATAAGAAGGTTTAATGAAGTAATAAAACTGCAAGAAGATATCACACACGAAAAAAATTTACAGTTTATAGGAAAAGAACTTGAGGTTATGGTTGATGGTTTTTCTCAAGAATGGGAAACATTGCCGATAGGAAGGTCTTACAGGTCAGCTTACGATATAGATGGTATTATTTACATAGAAACTACTCAACCCGTCAAAGTAGGTGATATAATAAAAGTCAAAATCAAAGAGGTAGCCGACAAGTACGATATGATTGGAGAGGAAGTTTGAGAAAGATAAAGGATATAAGACCTTTAAAATTTGAAGATGGATATCTTTTTGTCATAAACCAGCTTAAACTACCAAAAGAGTTACAATGGGTAAAGTTATCTAACATTGAAGATTATGAAAAAGCTATAAAAGATATGGTAGTTAGAGGTGCTCCTTTAATCGGTATAGTCGGAGCTTACGGATTTTATCAAGGAATAAAAGATAAACTACCTTCACAAGAAGTGTACAACAGATTAAAAAATACAAGACCAACAGCGGTAAATCTTTTTTGGGCTCTTGATAGAATGTTATCTTTTTATGAAAAATATAAAGAAGAAAAAGATATAGTGGAAAAATTGTTGAAAGAAGCTCAAAGAATAGAGATTGAAGATTATCATGCGAATAAAATGATTGGTGGATACGGAGAAGTTCTACTTCCTAAGAAAGCTAACGTTTTAACCCACTGTAATACAGGAGCTTTAGCTACATCCGGATGGGGAACAGCTTTAGGTGTTATAAGGTCAGCTTGGGAAAATGATAAAGATATAACTGTCTTTGTAGATGAAACAAGACCTTACCTACAAGGTTCAAGACTTACAGCTTGGGAGCTTCTCCAAGAAGGAATACCCCACTACATAATAACAGACTCATCATCCGGATTTTTAATGTCTAAAAAGAAAATTGATGCAATAGTTGTAGGAGCTGATAGAATAACCGCTAACGGAGATACAGCAAACAAGATAGGTACATACACCTTATCAGTTTTAGCAAAACACCATAACATTCCTTTCTATGTAGCAGCTCCAACATCAACCTTTGATTTAACCATAGAAAAAGGCGAAGATATTCCAATAGAGGAGAGAAGTCAAGACGAAGTTAAAAACTGTCACTGTTGTCCAGTAGCTCCGGAACACTCAAAAGCTTTAAACTACTCTTTTGATATAACTCCTGCTGAAAACATAACGGCGATAATAACAGAAAAAGGAATTATAGAAAACCCTAAAAAGGAAAAAATACTTAAATTTTTCGGGAGAAAGTAAAATGAAAGTGGTAGCAATAGGTGGGGGAACAGGTTTATCAACATTACTTAGAGGTTTAAAACATTCTGTCCCTGAACATATAGAACAACTATCTGCCATAGTTACAGTTTCAGACAACGGAGGAAGTACAGGAATACTAAGAAAGGAGATGAACATTCCGGCTCCAGGAGATGTAAGAAACTGTATTACAGCATTAGCGGAAGATGAAGACATCCTTACAAAGGTTATGCAGTACAGATTTACAGAAGGAGAAGGGTTAAAAGGTCATAGCTTTGGAAACTTGTTTTTAACAGTGTTGACAAAAATAACAGGAGATTTTTTAACAGCCATAGAGATAACATCAAAGATTTTAAAGATAAAAGGTAAAATTATTCCTTCAACGGATTCCTTGGTAAATCTTGTAGCAGAGTTTACCGACGGACAGATAATAAAAGGTGAAGTTGAAATAACAGAATACGGTAGAAAACTTATTGCAAAAATAAAAAGGATATGGCTTGAGCCGGAAAATGTAAATGCACCAAAAGAAGCTGTTGAATCTATAATGGAAGCTGATTTGATAGTACTTGGTCCAGGTAGCCTATTTACAAGTGTTATTCCAAATTTATTGATAAAAGATATAAAAGAAGCTTTACTAAATAGTCCTGCATACAAAGTGTACATATGTAATGTAATGACCCAGTTTGGAGAAACAGACAATTTTACAGCATCGGACCATGTAAAAGCTTTAAATAAAGTAGTAAATGGAGATGAAAACATAAACTTTTTAAATGCTGTTGTAATAAACACCACAATACCACCTGATGAAGTTTTAAAAAGGTACCTTAGAGAAAATTCAGAACCTGTTGTAGCAGATGCAGGAAATTTATCAAGGATGGGACTTACCGTTTATGCAAAAGACCTG
Source organism: Sulfurihydrogenibium sp. (assembly GCF_027448985.1). GTDB lineage: Bacteria > Aquificota > Aquificia > Aquificales > Hydrogenothermaceae > Sulfurihydrogenibium. The sequence continues at coordinate 7,189 of NZ_DAIDMN010000008.1, read as the reverse complement.
TTAGAAGAAGGAAACTATGCAAGACACAGTCCCCAAAAACTAAACAACGTAATACTTGAAATAATTCAAAGCCTAAAAGTCAAAAATGCAGTTACATAGATATCTGACTTGTTTTAATACAAAAGATATTCCAACAGAAGTTGTTGATACTGTTATTGTCGGAAGTGGATTAGCCGGTCTGTCAACAGCATACTACCTTTTAAAACTTGGAATAAAACCTTTGATAATAACAAAGAAAAAACCAGGAGTATCAAACTCATTTTTAGCCCAAGGAGGAATAGCTGCGGCCGTTGGTTGTCAAGACTCAACAGATTTACATTACCAAGATACTATAAATGCAGGAAAAGGACTGTGTATAGAAAGAAATGTCAGAATCTTGGTAGAAGAAGGTTTAGAAAGAGTTATAGACCTTATTAATTTAGGAGTTAATTTTGATAAAGATGAAAAAAATTTTTTAAAGCTTACAAGAGAGGGAGCTCACAGTATAAACAGAGTTTTACATTCAAAAGACAGAACTGGATACGAGATAGGGAAAAAACTCTTAGAACAGATAAAAGACAGTGTATTTTTAGCGGATAACTACTACTTAGAAGAAATCCTTACAGATGAAGACAGCTATATAGGAATACTGCTATCTGATGGAAAAGAACAAAAGGTTGTTAGGTCTAAATCTTTAGTGTTGGCAACAGGAGGATACAGTGGAGTGTATTTAAGAAACACTTCAGCTTACAACGTATCGGGAGACAGTATAGCATCAGCTTACAGAGCCGGATGTAGTTTAATGGATTTAGAATTTATCCAATTTCACCCAACAGCTGTTTACATTGAAGGAAAACCAGGATGGTTAATATCAGAAGCAGTCCGAGGAGAAGGCGCTGTACTAGTAGATGAAAACGGCGAAAGGTTTGTAGATGAGTTAAAACCAAGGGACGAAGTGGCAAGAGCCATACTAAAAAAATATCAAGAAGGTCATAAAGTATTTTTAGACATAACACCTTTAATAGAAAAAGGGATAGATTTTAAAGAAAGATTTCCCAACATATACAACATACTAAAAGAGTTTGGGATAGAAAATCAAACAAAGATACCAGTAAGTCCATCAGCCCATTACACAATAGGTGGGATAAAAGCCAACTTAGATGGAAGAACAGATATAAAAGGAATATTTGCGGTAGGAGAAACAGCATGTACCGGCGTTCACGGTGCAAACAGACTTGCAAGCAACTCCCTACTTGAATGTATTGTATCCGGATACAAAACAGCGTATAATGTTTACATAAACAACATATGTAGTAAAATAAATTATACTGATATATCTAACGATAACGATGCAAAAAAACATATGGAAAAAGTAGAGAGAGAAGAAAGAAAAAGAAGCCAAGAAAAAACAGCATGTACAAGAAGTAAAAGAGATGAAGTTTAAACTAAACATAGAGAAACACGATTACGATACCAAAATAAAACATATCAGGGAGTTCATACAAGACGGAGACAAGGTAAGAGTTTGGATATGGTTCAGAGGCAGAGAAAACGTTCATCCGGAACTTGGGGATAAGTTAGCTCAAAAAATAATAGAAGATGTGTCTGACATTGCAACGGTAGAAAAACCTCCTGTAAAAGAAGGTAGAAATATGATGTTTACACTTATACCAAAAAAGTAGTATAATAGTTTATATACAAAGCCGAAGTGGCGGAATTGGCAGACGCAGGGGACTCAAAATCCCCCGCCCGCAAGGGCGTGCGGGTTCGACTCCCGCCTTCGGCATTTAACCTTCAAAAAACGTTATCAAATCTACACAAAACTTCTTGAAAAGATAAATCGGTTGCAAATCTTATAAAAAGCAGATTATATTATCTGTAATAAACTTTGAGGTTTTGTTATGGGTGAGTTTAAAGTTTTAAATAAAATCAACAACTACAAAGATTTAAAAAACCTATCCAAAGAAGAGATAAAAGACCTTTGTCAAGAGATAAGGGATTATATTATTGAAGTGACTTCTCTAAACGGAGGTCATATAGGACCATCTCTTGGAACAGTTGAGTTAACAGTTGCACTATTGATGGCTTTTGACCCTGAAAGAGATAAAATAGTATGGGATGTAGGACATCAAACTTACGCTTATAAAATATTAACCGATAGAAAAGAGCAGTTTAGAACACTTCGTCAATACAAAGGAATATCCGGATTTTCTAAGATAAAAGAAAGCAAATACGACCACTTTGGAACAGGACACAGTAGTACATCAATCTCTGCTACCTTAGGAATGAGAGTAGGTAAAGATTTAAAAGGAGATGATGCTTACACAATCGCTGTTATCGGTGACGGAGCGATGACTGCAGGACAAGCCTTTGAAGGCTTAAACAATGCCGGATGGTTAGACCCATCAAAATTCATCGTTATCCTTAATGATAATCAAATGTCTATATCTCCAAACGTAGGTGCTATATACACATACTTTAACAAAATAATAACAAAACAGGTTTTTCAAAAACCAAGACAAAAACTAAAAGAAGCTATACATAAAATATTTGGAGAACAGGCGGTAAAAATACTTCGTAAAATAGAAGAGTACACAAAAGGATTGTTTGCTCCAGGGATAATTTTTGAAGAACTTGGGTTTACCTATGTTGGACCGATAGACGGTCACAGTTTATTTGATTTAGAGCAAACGTTAGAAAACATAAAAGGTATAAGAGGTCCGATTTTACTGCACGTAATAACACAAAAAGGTAAAGGATACAAATTTGCAGAAGAAAATCCTGTAACTTTCCATGGAGTTGCTCCTTTTGACAAAATATCAGGAGTGTTTACCAAAAAAACTTCTACACCATCTTATAGTAAAGTTTTTGGTGATGCTCTTGTAGAGTTGGCTGAGACAGATGATAAAATTGTAGCTATAACTCCTGCGATGAAAGAAGGTTCCGGATTGGTTGAGTTTTCAAAAAGATTTCCAAACAGATTCTTTGATGTAGGTATAGCTGAGCAACACGCTGCAACCTTTGCCGGTGGTTTAGCTTTGGAAGGCTTTAAACCTGTTGCTGCTTACTACTCAACATTTTTACAAAGAGCATACGACCAAGTTATACACGACATAGCTCTTCAAGAACTTCCTGTACTATTTGCGATAGATAGAGGGGGTTTAGTTGGAGATGATGGACCAACACACCACGGTGTGTTCGATATAGCATTTTTAAGAGCAGTACCAAATATAGTAATTGCATCTCCAAAAGATGAGCAAGAGTTAAGGGACCTACTTTTCACCGGATTAAACAGTGGAAAAACATTCGCATTAAGATATCCAAGAGGAAACGGTGTAGGTGTAAAGATAGAAGGTTTTAAAGAAATAAAAGTAGGTTCATGGGAAGAGCTTTCTTCAGGAAGAGATATAGCGATTTTAGCAGTAGGCAAGTACGTACAAAGAGCTTTGGAAGTGAAGAAAAACCTAAAACTAAAAGGATTTAATCCTACAATTATAAATTCAAGATTTATAAAGCCAATGGATGAAGAAATGTTAAACAAAATACTAAAAACCCATGAGTACATTATTACCATGGAAGACGGTGTTTTAAACGGAGGTTTTGGTTCTGCTGTTGCAGAGTATATATTGGACAAAGGATATTCTAACAAATTGCTAAGATTTGGTATTCCGGATAGATTTATAGAACATGGCAAAGTTGAGATATTGGAAAAAGATTTAGGTCTTGATACCCAATCAATGACGGAAAAAATAGCAGATTTTATTGTAAAAAAAGAAGCTGCTTTGATTACTGCTTAGCCACCAAACCTTACAGTTAAAGTTGCCCACTGAACTTCGTTTGAGTTTATCCTGTTGAATTTCCATCTTTTCATGTAGGATATTATCATAGAATTGATTTGAGGGTCTCCAGTAGTTGTCAAAAGTTCTACTTTTGATACGTTACCATCTGGATTAATCCATATCTTTACTCTGACAGAAGGAACCGTTTCAGATGTTGTTATTTTTGGTGGCGGAGGTTTATAAATAACGGACCTTGAAAAAGCATTACCTTCAGCTGAAGCATCAATTTTGGATAAAGCTACACCAAAGGATATATCTTCATTTTTAACTTTACCACCTTCATTAACATTAGATGTTGTGGATGCAACTTGATTTAAAAGTTTTAAATTATCATCATCTATTTTAAGTACATCAGGATTCGATTGCTTAGCACTAACATTTTTTTCTACAGAGGAAGAAGCTGATTTTTTTGTAGTCGTAGTCGTTTCTGAATTTTTTACACTGTTTTGTTTTTGAGTGTTTTTTTCTAAAGTTTTAACAGATTCATTTTTTTCTTTTATCTGCTGTTTAATTTTGTTTTCAATCTTTACTTTTTTTTCTAAAAATTCCTTTTTTTCTTCTTCTACTGTAATCTCAATAGGTTTATCATAGTTTAAATTCATAACACTTTCAGGTAAAAAATGAAGCAATATAAACAAAATAATATGAATTATCAACGAAACTTGAAAACCTATAATAAGCAGTTTTCTATCATCTAAAATCATAATTTAATATTACCATTTTCGCAAAAATTCTTCACAGGACATTTATCACATAAGGGTCTAACAGGTTTACATACAGTCTGCCCAAAGGCTACTAAAACCCAATTTATATCTCTCCAGTACTTTTTTGGCACTTTTTCCATCAACTGAAATTCAGTCTCTTCCGGATTTTTTGTTTTTACTACACCAAGTCTATTGGATATTCTATGGACATGGATATCAACACATATAGCCGGTTTACTGTATCCTTCGGATAAAACAAGGTTTGCCGTTTTTCTTCCAACACCTTTAAAGGATAAAAGTTCTTCCAATGTATCTGGAACTTTTCCTTTATATTTATCAAGTATTGTTTGAGAAACTTCTTTTATAGTCTTTGCTTTGTTTTTATAAAATCCTACAGGATAAATAAGTTTTTGTATTTCTTCTTCCGATAGTTCAACCATTTTATCTGGGCTATCTGCTACCTTAAAAAGTCTATCAACTACAACAGCTGTAATCTGGTCTTTTGTTCTAAGACTTAAAATAGTTGCAATCAATACTTTGTAAGGATTGTTCTGTGTTCTACCCATAAAAGCAACAACCGGAGCATTCCAATTTTTACTTTCTTCCTTTAATATTTTTAAAACATTTACAAAGGTTTTTCCGTCCATAAAAACTCCTTTATGACAAAAGATAATGAAAATATAAATTAAAGTTATATAATATTAACAAAAAGTTGAGGTGAAAGAAATGGAATTTTTAACTCAGGATGTTAAGTTTGATATAAACATGATAAAAAAGTACGACAAGCCGGCTCCAAGATACACAAGTTATCCACCTGCAACAGAATTTACCCATGATATTGACAAAAAAGAGTATGTTAAAAAAATTATCCAATCCAACGAAAGAAAAACGCCTTTATCTTTGTACTTTCATATTCCGTTTTGTGAAAACGCTTGCCATTTTTGTGGTTGTAATGTAATAATAACAAGAAGAAAAGAAGTAGTAAAACCCTACCTTCAACATCTTTACAAAGAGATGGATTTATACCAAACCCTTATAGACACAAACAACAGGAAAGTGGTCCAGCTTCATTGGGGCGGTGGAACACCAAACTACCTTTCAGATGAAGAAACCGTAGAACTCTTTAACGAAATAAAGAAAAGATTCGTTATTGATGAAAAAGCAGAAGTAAGTATAGAAATAGACCCAAGACATATTGACAGAGAAAGAGTATCTTTACTTAAAGAACTGGGTTTTAATAGAGTAAGTTTTGGTATTCAAGATTTTAACCCAAAAGTTCAAGAAGCGGTAAACAGAATTCAACCTGAAGATATGATTTTCAACCTTATGGATTGGCTAAGAGAAGCTGGATTTGAAAGTGTAAATATAGACCTTATATACGGACTTCCATATCAAACATTAGAAACATTCTCAGAAACCATAGATAAAACAATAAAACTAAATCCGGATAGAATAGCTGTATTTAACTTTGCATATGTCCCTTGGTTAAAAAGATTACAACGAAACATAGACGAAAAAACTTTACCACCGGCGGAAGAAAAACTAAAAATCCTTCAAATGACAATAGAAAAACTAACAAAAGCCGGATATGTGTTTATAGGAATGGACCATTTTGCAAAACCAGACGATGAGCTTGCAGTAGCACAAAGAGAAAGGACATTACACAGAAACTTTCAAGGATACACAACCAAAGCCCAAGCAGAACTTTTTGGATTTGGAGCAACATCTATAAGTATGCTTTACGATGGATACGTTCAAAACTACAAAATATTAAGAGATTACTACGAAACCATAGAATCCGGAAACCTTCCAATAGAGAGAGGAGTTTATCTAAATCAAGACGACATAATAAGAAGAGATGTTATAATGAAACTTATGTGCCACTTTAGACTTGTAAAATCGGAGATAGAACAAAAATACAATATAAACTTTGACAACTACTTCGAAACAGAACTAAACCAACTACAAGATATGGAAAAAGACGGACTAATACAGCTTTATCCCGATAGAATAGACGTCACACCAATTGGAAGACTTCTAATAAGAAACATAGCATCAACTTTTGATATTTATTTAAGAAATAAAAAAGAAAGAAGGTTTTCAAAGGCAATATGAAAAATAGAGTTAAAACCAAGCATAAACGTTTATCTGATTTAGAAAGATTAGGAGATGATTTTTGAGTATAGAATATAAATTCTTACTATCCTACATCTTAATTTTTATTTCAGTATATATATCTTACAAAGAAAAAATAGGATTAGAAAAAGAGATTCTAATAAATAGTATAAGAGCTTTTTTCCAATTACTTATTCTTGGATACGCTCTTTTATACATTTTAAAATTAACAAATCCATTTGAACTTTTAATCATTTTACTTATAATGGTACTTTTTGCAACTTATACAGCTGTAAAACGCGTAAAAATCTATGAAAGCTTTAAAATTGCTTTTTTATCTATATTTTTATCGTCTTTTATTATAGTTGGAACACTGGTTTTAGTACAAGTTTTATCTATAAAAGCAAACGAAATTATCCCTATTGGAGGAATGATTATAGGAAACGCTCTTAACTCTTACACTCAAACAATAGAAAGGTTTAAAAGCGATGTTAAAAACAATATTGACCTTATTGAAAATTTTGTAGCCTTAGGATTACCACTAAAAGAAGC
>NZ_DAIDMN010000007.1 GCF_027448985.1 Sulfurihydrogenibium sp. | reverse complement strand
TTAATAGGTCATCCTATATCAAACGTTGTTCCTCAAGTTAATGAAACCATACTATGGCATTCTGGATTAATATTGCCCACTCATTTTCTGAGTTGAAACCACCGTAAGGTCCAAGTCTTCCACAAAGTGGTGTAATGGATGCTATTGCTCTTTGTGCTAACATTCCGTTAAAGTACTTTCCTATTGTGAAGCCCATAGATATAAATGCAACTTTTGGAAGTGCTATATCCCTTGCAAGTTGTTGGACTATCTTTGGATGAACATTTGTTAGTTTAAATGTCTTTTCTGCTGGGAATTTTGCAGCTTCTGCTTTTAACAGCTCAAACACAGGTGTAACTTTTACTTTTGAGCCATCTTTTAATCTAACCTCATAAACACCTTCTAAAGCTGGGTCTATGTCCCATCCAAGGTCTTTTAATCTCAACGTTTTAACTGGGTTTCCTTCAGAACCAGGCATTACAGTGAACTTACCGTTTTTAAGGTTGTAGGATAAAAATACTTCATGCTCTTCAAACTCTTTTCCGTGGGCTTTTTCTTCCATATTGTGGAATATCTCTTTATCAAACATAGGATCATTTTTATCTATGTCTGATAGTCTTAATAGCTTCTTATTATCAAGTCTAACCAAGAAAGGTAGGTCTGTAAATACTTTAATAAAGTTAGGTTTGTAGAGTTTTTGCTGGATTATCTCATTTATTATAGACATTGCTAAAAATCCGTCATATCCAGCTCTTACAGGCACCCATAGGTCAGCTCCCTTTGCTGTTGCGTTGTAGTCAGGAGTGATAACTATAACTTTTCCACCGTTATATTTACCTTCCCAAACCCAGTGAGCATCAGGATTCGTAAGTGAGTTTGTACTTGGAAACATGATGGAAGATTTTGATAAGCTCTACGAAGAAGATACATTCAAAGAAGTAATGGGAATGTCCAAAGAGCAGTACAAGAAGAAAGTTGAAGAGATGCTTGCAAAATCCGAAGGAGATAAAGGAATAGGACACGGAAAATCTTATTGGAAAGATGTTCAAACTTTCCTACTCTTTGCAGATGCAAGATTTAGAAGAAACAAAGGTTCTACCTACAAAAAAGCGTTCTTAGAAAAAGCTAAGTTCATAGCTTATGTAGATTTTAGAATGTCCGACTTTGCAAACTATGCAGATATTCTCTTACCTGCAAAGTCTCACTACGAAGTTTGGGACTTAAGAACAAACCCTGGATACCACAGATTTGCAAACCTTGCACATCCACCTACAAATCTAAAACCTGTCGGAGAAGCTAAATCTGAGTGGGAAATCTGTACAATGATAGTTGAAAAAATCCAAGAGATAGCAATGAAGAAATACAAAGAGACAGGAGACAAAAAATACATAAAAATTCCAGACCCAGAGCTATCAAAAACAGGATACAGAGACCTTGACACATTGGTTGATGAGTACACAATAAACGGTCAGTTAAGAGATGACAGAGATGCTGTAGAAATCGCCCTTGAAAATACAGACCAGTTTAAACCAAACACTATAGAGTCTATGTTTAAAAGAGGTGGATACTTAACACTAAACGAAAAAGCAGGAAAATCTTCTCCTCTTTACCCAGACAAACCTTACAACGCATTTGAAAACAACCTTTTCCTTTATGAGAGGTTTGAAACACTATCTGGAAGAATTACATACTACGTAGATGACGACTTATGGATACAGGAAGGAGCAAACGTTCCAACTGCAAAAGAACCAATCAGACCAAGGAAGTTCCCATTTGTACTAATGACACCTCACGCAAGATGGTCTATTCACTCAACATACAAAACCTCAACGTTACTCCTTAGACTACAAAGAGGTAAACCTTACGTAATGATAAATCCGGAAATAGCTAAGAAAAAAGGAATAAAAGATGGAGATGAGATAAGAGTGTACAACACACTAGGTGAGTTTTATGCAATGGCAAAGATTTACCCATCTTGTCCTAAAGATGCCATACTCTTAGAGCACGGTTGGGAACCATTCTTCTACAAAGGTAGAAAAGGACATAACGAGGTAGTAGCATCTCCTCTCAACCTGTTGGAGCTTTCTGATGGTTGGGGCCACCTAAAATTTGGTGGAAACTGGGATGGTAACCAACACGCTTACGAAACTTCCGTAGATATAGAAAAAGTTTAAGGAGGTATATAAATGTCAAAAAGACAACTTGCAATGGTTATGGATTTAAATAAATGTATTGGATGTCAAACATGTACTGTAGCATGTAAGACCCAGTGGACAAACAGAAATGGAAGAGAGTACATGTACTGGAACAACGTTGAAACACACCCAGGAGCTGGATACCCAAGAAACTGGATGGAAGCAGGAGGTGGATTTGACCAAGATGGAAATCTAAAAGACGGAATAATTCCTGATATGGTTCTTGACTACGGAGTACCTTGGGATTACAACCACGATGAACTATTCAACGGCTCTCTTTTACAAACGAAATCAGACTTAGAATGGGGTCCAAACTGGGACGAAGATGTAGGAGGAGGAGAGTATCCAAACTCTTACTTCTTCTATATACCAAGGATATGTAATCACTGTTCAAATCCAGGATGCTTGGCAGCATGTCCAAGGGAAGCTATATTCAAAAGAGAGCAGGATGGTATAGTTTTAGTTGACTTAGAAAGATGTCAAGGATACAGGTACTGTATAGCTGGCTGTCCTTACAAAAAGATTTACTTTAACCCTAAAATATCAAAATCAGAAAAATGTATATTCTGTTTCCCAAGGGTTGAAAAGGGTCTACCACCTGCATGTGCTCATCAATGTGTAGGTAGAATAAGATGGGTAGGATTTTTAGATGATGAAGAAGGACAAGTTTACAAGCTAGTACATAAATACAAAGTAGCACTACCACTCAGACCAGACTTTGGTACTCAACCAAACGTTTACTATGTACCACCTTTGTTTGACCCACCAAAGTTTGATGATAACATGGCTCCTATAGAAAACTCAAGAAGAATACCTATGGAATATTTAGAACTTTTATTTGGTAAAGAAGTACATCAAGCACTTGAAACTTTAAGAAAAGAGATGGAAAAAAGAGCAAGAGGAGAAGAGTCTGAACTTATGGATATCCTAATAGCATACTCACATAGAGATATGTTTAGACTCGATAACAACTACTATCAACAGGAAGCTGCTAAAAAAGGACTTAAAGGTTCAGAATTCTTTAAGATAATAGACCAAAGATACTTACAAGGTGCAAACACTCAAAGAGTTGAGATTAAGGATTACACTTTCCATGAAAAAGTACTTCCACTTCCACAAAAAGAAAAACATGGTGGACATTAATATTAGTTGGGCAGGTTTTCCTGCCCTTAAATTAACAAATTAAGAAGGAGGTCAATAATGAAAAAAACTTTATCTCTTTTAGCTCTTTCTACCTTAATAATATCTTCAAACGCCGGAACAGATAATTTTAACGATGATGTTATAGAAGCAAAACAGATTTCCAATGTAACGGAAGAAAGTTTAAATTCTATCCCTTCCAAAAAAATAACTTTGTACCAACAGTACTCAGTCCATTTAAACGATGCTAATGCAAACAAAAAAGTTGAAGAACAAAAACCAGTAGAAGCAGAAGCAGAAGTATCTGTAGGTTACAACCAAAAAGAGATAGGTATACTTATAAAATGGAAAGATGACACAAAATCTGTCCAACCTGCTATGACTACAACAAAATTTGGTGATGGAGTATCCGTCCAATTTCCAGTAAAGTATGGAAAAGGAACCACGTTAGCCTACATAGGAATGGGAGATACAAAACATCCTGTTATGACCTATCTTAAAAAAGCAGTTGAAGGTAGAGACTATCAAAAAGCGTTTATAGCTGAAGGTTTTGGAAGTTTAACAGAGATATCTGAAAAAGGATTCTCATTTACAATGAAGTACGACGATACAAATAAACAATGGATAGCATTCATTAAAAAACCTATTAAAACGGCAGATTTAAACCTTGCATCCGGATTGGTCCCTGTTTCATTTGCAATCTGGGATGGAGACTCATTAAACAGAGATGGTAACAAGGTAATATCCAATTGGAAATTTATAAAGATGGATAAAATGAAAACAGACCCTGCATACCTAAAGTATGTATCTTGGGGATACGGAGATATTGGTAATCCAGAAAGAGGAAAAGAACTCATGATTCAAAACGGATGCAACGGATGCCATAGGTTTGCAGACCAAACTTCAGCACCTGAAGGATTAGCTCCTAACCTGTCTAAAATAGGAGGATACTCAAACCCTGTTTATTTAAGAGAATCTATAGTAAATCCTAACGATGTTGTAATAAGAAATCTTAACATAAACAGACACTATAACAAATCAGCGGAAAAAGATAAGAACGGAGCATACCCTAACAACGATATGTACACTTGGTACATAAAAGACAACAAAGGAAACTTAACTTCTAAGATGCCACCGTACACTCACCTATCTGAACAGGATTTAAAAGATATTGTAGCGTATCTAAAAACGTTGAAATGATTTGGTTAACGTTTGACAACTTCATTGAACTAAGTATTAGTATTTATAAACTATGTTAACAAGGAGGTTAGTATTGTGAAAAAGTTATTTTTGAGTTTTACTTTATCTACCATGTTAATCGTTCCTTCTTTCTCAGCTGAGAATGTAGGAGAAGATGTAGACCTTTCAAGTGCAGTAATAACCGCTAAATCCTGTGCAGAAAAGGCAAAAGAGACTGGTAGTTTTGAACTTTTATCAAGCTGTCCACCAGCAGAAGCAGCAAAAACCGGATATGTAATATACGATGTCACAGAAAACACTTTTTACGCTATCGCCCCAAAAAATATTTACTACTTTGAGCTTGATGAAGGATTCGGTGGTAGTATAGATGCAAGTGGAAAAGTGGTAGGTAAAGAAGGGGATATTCCTGTTTTAGAAATTAAAGAGTATAAAATCTCTCCAAAACCTAAAGCTGGCTTCTTTAAAGGATGCTTATAAGGGTTTAAAAATATTAAGATATTCAATAATTAATATATTTTTGACAAAGAGAAATAAGGGTAGTAAAATCTGTAAATATCTTTAAAATATCGGAGGTCAGATATGAGGCTGGGTTTTTTGGTAGATTTAAGTAGATGTATGGGATGTATGGCGTGTGCGGTATCCTGTAAAGCTGAAAACGATGTTCCTCTTCACAGTTGGAGATTGAGAGTTAAATACATAGACCAGGGAGAGTTTCCGGAGGTAAAAAGGCATTTTGTACCTCTTAGATGTAATCACTGTGAAAATGCTCCATGTGAGAGAATATGTCCAGTTAGTGCTTTACACTATCTTCCTAACGGTATTGTAAACGTTGACCACAACAGATGTATAGGATGTGCATCATGTATGATGGCTTGTCCTTACAACGCTATATATATAGACCCAATTACAAACTCTGCTGACAAGTGTACATACTGTGCTCATAGAATAGAAGTTGGAATGATGCCTGCGTGTGTTGTCGCATGTCCAACACATGCCAACATATTCGGTGATTTAGATGACCCAGAAAGTGAAATATCTAAATATCTAAAAGAACATAAAGATGTTATGGTAAGAAAACCAGAGTTGAACACTAAACCAAAACACTTTTATGTTAGAGGCTCTACTGTTGCTCTTGACCCTCTCGCATCAGAAAGACCTGAAGGGTACACACTCTTTACTGAAGTTAAGTTTTTAGACCATATAGGAGGGCATTAATCATGTTGGGAGCAGAAGTAACTTTTGATGTGGCTTTACCAAAAGTTGTATGGGGATGGCTTGTTTCTACAAACATGTGGGCGAAAAGTATAGCTACCGGAACGTTTTTACTTGGACTTTACTTTATAAAAAAGTATCCAGAAAAGGATACATTTTTTAGAAAATGGATTCCTATTCTTGGTTTGATATTTATCGGTATAACTTTGCTGGTAACGGTACTGGACCTTCATCATATGTTTAGATTCTGGAAGATATTCCTATTTGCTCACTTTACATCAGCTGTGACCCTTGGTGCTTGGGTTGTATCCGGATTTGTAATTGTTTTATTGATTTCTTTCTGGTCCTGGATTACAGGAAATAAAAAACTCTTTGATAGAGTTATGATTCCAGGATTTGTTTTGGCATTTTTCTCTACAATATACACAGCCGGAATAATGGGAGAAGCCACTGCAAGAGAGTTATGGGTTTTTCCAGCTGAAATGATTCAGATGCTTCTATCTGCAGCATTGGCAGGTTCCGCAACTTATTTATTGATAATGGCATTGTACAAAGTTGAGATGGAAGAAGTAAAAAGAGAGCTTGGATACATACTTATAGGCTCTGCATTTTTATCTGGAGCTATGTACCTTGGAGAGATTTTATTTGCAAGAATGCATTCAGAATTTTCCCACAGAGCTGTTGAAATACTCACTTTTGGGGAGCTTGCACCAATGTTTTGGCTTGGAATCTTTTTAACATTTGTAATTCCTATTGTAATGGTAGGAATTGCGAATGAGAATAAGAGATACGAATATACATTACTTGGCTCAATATCAGCGTTGGTAGGGCTTTGGCTTGTAAAACATTCATGGCTTTTAGCTCCTCAAATGTTACCACTTAGCTAATTAAGGAGGGTTTAATATGATAAAAGCATCAAGAAGAGACTTTTTAAAAGGTGTAGCAGCATCAATAGGAGGAGTAGCATTAGCAAAAGGTGTATTTGAAAAAGTAGAAGCAGACAACAAAATTGCAAACAATCAAGAACTCACTTTTGAACCAAAACATTTAGATTACTATCCACCATTTGAAAAATGGAACGACTGGAAAGAACCTGCTGGAGATTACTGGAAAATTCACGGTGGAGCATTAAGAGATGGTGTAAAACTCATAAACTACATGATAGTTCCTACCGTATGTAACAACTGTGAAGCAGCTTGTGGTTTAACAGCTTGGATAGACAAGGACACCTTAACTGTTAAAAAGTTCATGGGTAATCCTTTCCACTCTGGTTCAAGAGGTAGAAACTGTGCAAAAGGATATGCAGCCTTATCCCAGATGTACGACCCAGATAGAATACCGTTCCCTCTTAAAAGGGCACCCGGAAGTAAGCGAGGAGAAAACAAATGGGTAAGAACAACTTGGGAAGAGGCACTTGAAACAATCGGAAAAAGGATGAGGGAAGTCCTCTTAAAAGGAGATGAAATATCTAAAAAACAGATAATATATCACGTAGGAAGACCTAACGAAAATGGTTTTCATGTAAGGAGAGTGGTTTGGTCTTGGGGTGTAGATGGAAGAAACAGCCATACGAATATATGCTCTTCAAACGGAAGATTTGGAAATATAGTAACTGTAGGTGATGATAGAACTTCACCTGACTTTGCGAACAGTAGACTGATACTTTTAGTATCTTCCCATGCTGCAGATGCAGGTCACTACTACCAACAGCATGCAGGATACATAGCAGATGCAAGAGCAAAGGGAGCTAAACTTGTTGTGATAGACCCAAGAATGTCAAATTCAGCCGGAATGGCTGACTTATGGATACCTGCATGGCCAGGAACGGAGGCAGCTATAAACCTTGCTATGATTAGTAGACTCGTAAAAGAGGAAAAATTCAACAAAAAGTTTGTAGAAAGGTGGTTCAACTGGAAAGAGTTTATATCAGATAAAGAATACTTATCATTCCTAAAAGAAAAAGGCTTTCTAACTGAAGTACCACAAGGAAATAGTTTCGATGACTTTGTTGCGGTTTTAAAAGACTTATACAAGGATTACACTTTTGAATGGGCAGCTAACGAAGCAAAAATACCTGTTTCCATGTTAGATAAACTTTACGAAATGATACTTTGGGCTGGTGATAGAATTACACAGTACCATTGGAGAGCGGTTGCTGCAGGAAACAGAGGTGGATGGATGGGTGCAGGAAGAACAGGTACCATGCTGATGGCATTTATGGGAGCGATTGGAGGTGTAGGAGGTACTGGATGGTATAAGTGGCATACAATCTCTTTGGGAGATAAAGGTGGAGATGCATGTATGGCAGCCGACCCAGAGCCAGTGAAAGCTTGGAATGAGTTAGAATGGCCTCCAGAGTGGCCAATGTCAGCATACGAACTAAGTTATTTACTTCCTCATCTGTTGGTAGATGATGAATGGAGAAACAGATGGAAAGAAAAAGGTTTAAAAATACCTGATAAAGTGGAAGTGTGGTTTTCGAGAATATACAACCCGGTTTGGATTAATCCAGATGGTTTTAGATGGGTAGAAACTTTAAAAGATGAAAATAAATTTGGATTAACCGTTTACATGTCTCCAAACTGGGCAGAAACGGCGTTTTACTGTGATTACATACTTCCTATGGGACTTGCAGGAGAAAGACACGACCAACACTCTGAACCTACGAAACCTGAAAAGTGGACCGGATTCAGACAACCAGTTTTAAGAGTTGCATTACAAAAGATGGGATGGAAACCAAACGACCCAGCGAAAGCAACCTTAGAGGCTCACAAAAAGGTAGGTTTAGGTGAAATATGGGAAGAAGATGAGTTCTTTATAAACTTAGCCTTTGCTATTGACCCAGATGGTTCTCTTGGAATAAGAAAGTATTGGGAATCAAAACAAAATCCAGGAAAACCTGTAACGATAGAAGAGTACTACAACGCTGCATTTTCAAAATTACCAAAACTAAAAGAAACATGCCAACAGCTTGGAATAACACCCTACGAGTACATGAGAGATAGAGGAGCATGGACAGAAGCTACAGACGTATACAATGTTCATGAGAAACCTTTACCTTATGACCCGGAAAAAAGAGCTTATCAATACGATGGAAAGTGGATTCCTGAAAGTGAGATAAAGGTAGAAAACGATACCGTTTACCATGTTGAAGAAGGTGGAAAAAAACATAAGATAGGAATTGTAAAAGACGGTAAATTTATAAATGGTTTTAAAACACCTTCAGGACATATAGAGTTTTACTCAAAAACATTAAAAGAGTGGAAATGGCCGGAATACGCTATTCCTATATACCCAAGAAATGCAGAAGAAAGAAAGTCGATGATTCATATAGTTTCTCAAGTTCACCATGATTATATGAAAGAAGAAAACGCTTTTGTACTAAATCCAATCTATAGACTTCCATACCTTATCCATACAAGGTCTATAAACTCAAAATGGTTAATGGAGATAGGACAAAACCATAATCCACTTTGGATATATGAAAAAGATGCTAAAAGGCTTGGTATTAAAAGAGGAGATGCTGTAAGAGTAAGAGTAGTTGACACACTAACCGGAATAGAAACCGGATACTTTGTAGCGATGGCAATGCCTACCCAAGCTACAAGACCAGGAGTAGTTGCATGTTCCCATCACAATGGAAGATGGAGACTTGTAAACGAAGTAAAAGTAGATGGATTTAAACACGAACTTGGTGTAATGAGAATGGGTTCTGTATTGGTAGATATTCAACAAAAAGGTAACCAGTTTTTTATGAGAACTAAGGAAGGTGTAAAACCATTTAAATCTTGGCAGTTCCCTGAGTTTAACAAAGACACAGAGCAAATATGGTGGAAAGGAACAACGGGAGTATTCCAAAACGCAGTTTTCCCAGCAAACCCAGACCCACTATCAGGTATGCAATGCTGGCACAAGAAAGTTTTAATAGAGAAAGCAGGTCCTGAAGATAAGATAGGAGATGTATTTGTAGATATAAACAAAACTTGGGAAGTTTACAAAGCGTGGAGAGACCAGCTTACAAGACCAAACTACCAGCCAGGTGGTTTAAGAAGACCTAAGTGGATGCCAAGACCTTGGTTCCCAATTGATGATGAGTATTGGAAGTTTCCATCTGCATAAATCTAAAAAAGGCGGGTTGAAAAATGCCCGCCTTTCCTATATATTAAATCCATCATTCCAACAAAATTAGGAGAAAATAAATGGATGAAAAGATAGTTGAAAATCAAGGAAGAATAAATATGTACTCTTTTTTATCAAGACTTTTAGTTGAAGAGGTAGATGAAAATCTATTAGACAAAATAAAAAACACACCTGAACTTTTAGACCTTTTTCCAAACACGAAAGAGTGGGAACCGTTTAACACAAAACCAACAAAACAGTTGATAGATGAAGAGTTAAACGTAGATTACACTACGGTTTTTATATTAAACGCATACCCTTACGAATCCGTATTTATGAACGATGAAGGACACATAAATCCAACTCCTACAAATCCAACATTACAATTTTACTTAGAAAACGGTTATGAGATAGACTTAAACAAAACCAGAGTTTTATCACCGGACCATATAGCCATTGAACTTGAATTTATGATAACTCTTATAAAAGAGCAACTTACAGCTTATTCCATAAACAACCAACAAGAAGAAAAAAAGTATTTAGAACTACAGAAAAAGTTTATGGAAAATCATCTATTACAGTGGGCTCCAATATACCTTTTAGCTGCAAAGAATATGGCGGAAACACCTTTTTACCACGATGTCTGTCAAACGGCTTTAGAATTCATAATGACAGATTATGAGTATATACTCTCTCAATTAGAGGAATTGGAAAATGTCAGTTAGATTATCTTTTGATGTGTATTCATGTGTAAGAGTTTATTATAGATACGCAGATTGTAAAAAATGTTTGGAAGTATGTCCCATAGAGAATACCATCATTTTGGAAAACGATAAAATAAAAGTAAACTATGAAAGTTGTATAAACTGTGGAGCATGTGTTGGAAACTGTCCAACGGAAAGTTATAAAATACAAGGTTTTGACTTAGTGGAATTTTATTCCAAATTTTTAGAAGATGAAAACAACCTTATAAGCTGTAAACTGAATGTTCCTTGTCTTTCAGCTTTAGATGAAAACTACCTAACAGCTTTTGCGATAGAAAAGCAAAATGATATCATCTTAGATATAAAACACTGTCAAAATTGTACTATAGGAAAACAGATAGAAGTGATAAAAAAGAACACCGATAAAGCCAACTACATTTTAGAATCTGCTGGTGTTGATTACAGAATAAAGTTGGAAGAAGTAGGGTACGAAAAAGAGGAAAAAACAGAAAATAAGAGAAGAGCTTTTTTAAAGATGTTTGTTAAACAGACAGCATCGTTGGCATTTTGGGCGGTTGCAGAAAAGTTACCGATAGATGAAACTCAAGTTGGAGATAGAGATTATAAAAATATAGTCAGTGAAAAAGTTTATCCATTTAAAAGAGATATGTTAATAAACGCATTATCTAAAACAGATTATGAAGGCAGATACTTTCAAGTTGATAAGATAGATTTTTCATCTGATAAATGGATAGACAGTTATAAATGTACCAACTGTTCCATCTGTTATAACGTCTGTCCTACAGGAGCTTTAACGTCAAGTGATAGCAAACTAAAAGTTCTTTTTAGTCCTTCTCTTTGTATTAAGTGCCGTATATGTCATGATGTCTGTCCGGAAAAATGTATCAACTTAGAAGAAAAACTACATATAGAAGATTTTGTTTCCAAAAAGTATAAAGTTTTAGCTGAACATGTTATGATTCCTTGTAGTGAGTGTTTGGTTCCATTTTCTTACAAAGGAGACACAACAGTATGTCCAAGATGCAGACAGCTTGAAGATGAGTTGAAAGAACTTCTTAAAATCGGAGATTAACAGCGTTTACAAAGATAACTTCAAAATTTAAAGTGGTTTTTTTAGTGTAATTTTTGAATTTATTGTAAATATTTCTTTTCTCTCCAACAGTTTTACCTTTTTTCCCAATGGAAGAACCAGTTAAATGTAGGTGTTTTAAAAGTTCTAAACCGTTGTTAAAATCTACAGAATAACTTTTCATGTAATACTCTTCAATAGAAAAATATTTAGATAGCTCATTTAAAATAAAATCCGGATTGTAAAAATCAAAATTTTTTTCTCCCAAAATTTCTTCAACTATTCTTAAACTTCCTTCTACTGGCATACAAAATATAAATTTTCCCTTTGGTTTTAAAATCCGGCTTACTTCTTGAAAACTCTTCTTTACATCTGTCCAATGTAGTGCAAAGTTTGAAACTCCAAAATCAAAAGTATTTGATTTAAATGGTATATTTTCTATGTCTCCAACCACTACATTTTTATTTTTTTTCTTATAAATCTTTGCCATGCCAAAGGAGATATCAAGTCCTACAACATCTTGATTTAAAATAGTGGTTAACATTCCTGTTCCACATCCTAAATCTACACCGTGTCCTTTTAAATCCTTTTCTAAGTGGGATAACTCTAAAGCTGTTTGTCTTTGAATTAAAATCTCTTTATCATAAGAACTTATCGCTTTTGAAAAAGATATCCGGATTAAATCTTTACTGACAGACAATTTCCGTTATATCCCTTTCTAAGAATGGTCCGTGGTGAGAGTCAAAAAGGTACAACTGACTTTTTTCTATTCTTGAGTGAGTAAAAAATGCTGCTTCTTTATTTACTATCTTATCTTTTATACCGTGTAATATGTGCGTCTCACATTTTATTTCTTGTAACCTATCTGTTAAATCCGCTTCTATAAAGTCATTTAAGAGTAAGGTGCTTCCTTCTTTTTCAGGTAGTCTGCAAGATGGGTCATTTTCAATGGAAGTTATCCTAAAATTTTTTACTGTTTTTTCAAAATCTTTTTTTAAGTTTATCATAAAGGCTTTTATACTTGACGGACTACTTCCCAGTTTTTCGTCGTTGAATTTTGGGCTAAATCCAATTAGAATGAGTTTTTTTACATGTGGATTTTTCAAAGCTGTTAAAACTGATATAGTTGCTCCTATTGACCAACCTATCAAAGTTGTAGGTTCGTCTATCTTTTCTGAAAGATATCCGGCAAAGGAATCTAAGGTGGTAAACTCTGATGTTTTTGAATCTCCGTGAAAAGGAAGGTCTATAAACTGTGCATCATCTAAGTAAAAGTAGTCTTTCCATACGTTTTTTGAAAATCCCCATCCGTGAATGAACACTTTTTTCATTCTAAATCCCCTAATTCTTTTATTAAAAACGCTTTACTTTGTAAATATTCGTAGAGTTTCTCTATATCTGTATTATTTTTTACAAAGTATATTCTACCACCTTTTGGATTTCCGTACTTTTTTAGATGGGTTATTCTGTAGTAAAAACCTTTTACCGCTACATATCCGGTTGTGTAATCTGGTTGGTCCGATATACAGTATTCAGCTAAAATATCCGGATGGTTTAAATTTTTTGTAGCTAAGGCTAACGCGTCAACCGTTCTTTCTGTGTATCCTTTTTCTAAAAGTGTTTTTGTTACTTTTTCTCTGTCTTCAAAATCTACGTTTACTGTTCTTATTCCTCTACTTTTGTCCTTTTCTAACCTTTCTCCTTCAATGTTTACAATCATCGCCCCTCTCATATTGCCACCATCAGGTGAAGCACCGTGATGTATAAGATTTATACAACTGGTAGATACCTCTTGTGGTATTCCTTGGTTTTTTAAAATCTCTATCGCTAACTGGTTGGCATGTTGGTAGTCGTTGGTCTTTATAGTTTTTATGTTTAATGATTTTTCTATAAACTGTATTTCTGATATCTTTTGTACCTTAATGTTCATAAAGTCGTAATATGATGGTCTTTCTAAAAGTTGTGTTATAACGGAGTTAATTTTGTCTTTTGTAGTTATCCTCTCTGCTCCGGATATATGTTTTTCTTCTAAAGTTGCTCTCATTTTTATACTGTAATACTCTCTCATTCCAAAACATGTTTATCTAATATATAACATTTAAAATTTCCTTCAAAAAATTTTTCTTGTGTACTTTCAACAAATCCTTCCACTTTAACTAAAACTTTTTTTCCTTCTGTTGATGTAACCTGACTTTTGAAAATGGCATTTTGTCCTAATTTTAAAGGTTTTAAAAACTTAACTTCCGCAGCACCTAAAACTACATTAGGATGGTTTACAGTAACCATAGCACAGTAATCAGCTGCGGAAAATATGAATCCTCCATGGATTAAGCCTTTTTCGTCTGCAACCATTCTTTCGTCCGTTTGAAGCTTTACAGTTGCTGTCTGTCCTTCTTGTAAAGATAAAACTTCTCCACTTAAAGAGTTATCAATTTTTTTATGGGTTTTTATGTTCATCTACAACCTCTTGCTACCTTGTCTTAAAATTTTAATTTTCCCATTTTCTAATTTTACAATGGTTGATGGAATGTTCTCTATGACTTTTCCACTGTCTATATATAGGTCTACATTGTTTTGGAAGTATTCTATTGCTTTATTTACATCTTCCGCAGGTGTTAATCCGGATGGGTTTGCACTTGGCGCTACAACTGGTCTTTTAAGCTCTCTTAAAAAAGACAAAAACACTGGCTCATCAGGTATTCTAAAAGCAAGAGAGTTTTTACCTCTATGTAAGTAAAAAAACTCTCCTTCTGGGTCGTTTACATCAAAAATTACCGTTATACCTTTTATATTCAATATTTTTTCTGCTTGTTTGTCTGGGATGATGTTGAATTTTTTTAACTCTTCTAAAGATGGAATGAGTATCACAAAAGGTTTATCTTCCGGACGACCTTTTATTTGGTATAATTTTTCTACTGCTTCTTTATTTAACGCATCTGCGAGAATTCCATAAATTGTGTCCGTTTTTGCTACTACTATTTTTCCTTCTTTTATGGGCTGTATTGCATCAAATATATTTTTTGAGATTTTAATAGGAGTGTTCTTCTCCTGGGAACTGTCCATTTTTTACCTCATCTTTGTATTTAACAAGAGCTTGTTTTATTAGCTTTCCGGATTCTAAGTACCTTTTTACAAATTTAGGTGTTTTTTCAAATAAGCCTATAAGGTCATGGAAAACAAGTATCTGACCATCTGTATATTTTCCGGCTCCTATACCTACCGTCGGTATTTTTAAGGTTTGGGTTATATCTTTTGCCAGTTTAGAAGGGACAGCTTCCAATACAACGGAAAAAGCTCCCGCGTTTTCAAGGTCTTTGGCTTGCTGTAGTATTTTTGATTGGCTTTCTTCCGTTTTTCCTTGGACTTTGTAGCCACCAAAAATGTTTATAAACTGGGGAGTAAGTCCTAAATGTCCCATAACTGGTATTCCTATGGATGTAAGTCTTTGAGTTATCTCTAAAACTAAATCGGATGCTCCCTCTACTTTTACAGCGTTTGCTGAAGTTTCTTTTATAACTTTTCCGGCGTTTTTAACCGCTTCTTCTACTGTTGTATGATAACTCATAAATGGCATATCTACTATTATGAAAGTGTTTGGTGCTCCTTTTCTGACGGCTTTTGTATGGTATATCATCTCTTCTAAGGAAACAGGTAAAGTAGAGTCGTTTCCTTGAAATACCATACCAAGGGAATCTCCTACAAGTATAGCGTCTATTCCGGATTCTTCACACAGTTTTGCTGACCAGTAGTCGTAAGTGGATATCAGTGTTAGTTTTTCTCCCTTTTCTTTTGCTCTGAAAAACTGTGTTATGTCTTTCATGGTTTATATCCGGCAGGCTTCTGTATCTATTTTAGGTTTTTCTTCATCTTTTGGAATACCAACATTTTCTCGAAGTTGTCCATTTCCAAAAACTATGAATTTTGGTATTGTTAACTCTTTTAATGCCATCGGTCCTCTTGCGTGAATTTTGTCTGTGGATATTCCCATCTCTGCTCCAAGACCAAACTCGTTTCCGTCTGTAAACCTTGTAGATGCGTTGATGTAAACTGCTGCACTGTCAACTTCTTGTATAAACTTCATTCCTTTCGTGTAATTTTCTGTAACTATTGCATCTGAATGATGAGAGCCGTACTTTTCGATAAACTCTATAGCTTCATCTATATCTTCAACGACTTTTACAGCTATTATAAGGTCTAAAAACTCTTCGTAGTAATCCTCCTCTTTTGCAGGTACTATCTCCGTATCTTTTGCTTTTGGATGGTTTACAAGAAGGTTGTAGCTGTACTCATCACATCTCATCTCAACACCGGCTTTACCATAGTAGTATGCGATTTGGGGAAGAAACCTTTCAGCTATTTTTTTATGAACTACCAAGTTTTCTATAGCGTTACATACAGATGGTCTTTGAACTTTTGCATTGTAAGCTATGTTTAAAGCTTTTTCCATATCCGCTTCATCGTCTATGTAAAGGTTACATACACCTTTGTAATGTTTTATAACAGGTATTCTTGAGTTTTCAGCTACAGCTTTTATAAGGCTTTCTCCTCCTCTTGGAATTGCAACATCTATAAGTCCTTCTAACTTTAAAAGCTCGTTTACTACGGACCTATCTGTTGTATCTACAAACATAACAGCATCTTCCGGAAAACACGTTTCTCTGCAAGCTTCTTTTATAATCTCAACCAACACTCTGTTTGAGTTTATTGTCTCACTTCCTCCTTTTAAAATAACTGCATTTGAAGATTTCATACATAAAGATGCAGCTTCTATAGTAACGTTTGGTCTTGCTTCATATATTATCAGTATAACTCCTAAAGGGACTCTCATCTGTCCTACTTTAAGACCGTTTGGTCTTGTCCACATGTTTACAATCTCTCCTACAGGGTCAGGAAGAGCCGCTACATCTTTTAATACTTGAATCATCTGGTCTATCCTTTTATCGTTTAAGGCAAGTCTATCAAGTAGTGCTTTTGAGTAACCTTTCTTCTCAGCTACTTCTAAATCTTTTTGGTTTTCCTGTAAGATTAAACTTCTTTTTTCATCCAAAAGCTGTGCTGTTTTTAAAAGTGTTTTGTTTTTTATATCCGTTGTTAAAGACATCAACTTTCTTGTTGTACTTTTTGCTTTTTTTGCGATTTGTTCAGCGTAAATCTTTGCTTCCATCCTAAATCTCCCTTAAAGTTTCTTTTATGGATTTTCTTTCAAGGTACGAAAGTACTCTGTCTACGATGTTTTCCGGTTTCTTTAAAAGTTTTTGTTTTCTTACGATTCCTGCTGCTATAAAACCGTACAAAGCCCTTTTAACTTCCAACTCGGTCTCTTTATAAAGTCTTTCTAACTCTTCTTGATTTTCTGGAAGGGAAAAGTTTTTCTCACTTTGTAGTATCTTTTCAAAGTGGAATTTTATTACAATATCCGATACTTTGTTAACTCCGTTAATCAGGTTTAGTATATCTTTTTCTTTTTCATTAAGGTAGTTCATGCTTACTTTACTTTCCCAATCTGGAACTTTTTCGTAAACGATACTCAAATCCGTAATTTTTCTGTTTACTTCTTCTTCCGTCAAACTTCTTGATAAATGGATTATAAGTTTTACCGATTCAATGTAAACAGGTAAATCTTCCGGATATTTTATAAATCCGGATGTTATTGAAAATCTACCTTCTTTTAAAAGTAAGATTAAGGGAAGGTATGTAGCAAGATTTTTAAACAAATCTTCTCGAGAGATTCTATCCCTTTTTAAAACTGTATCAAAATCTATATCCAAGTAAAGTAAAAAGTTTCTTTTCACATTCCTTATGTAAACCGGATTACCTTTAAAAAAGTAAACTCCGTAGGTACCTTTTGCAGTCTCCAAAGTCAGAATACAGTTTTTCTCTTCTGCACTTATAACTTGTAGAATATCAACCATATTAAAAGTTTTTAAATCACCACCGCTTATCATGATTAATTATTATAACCTATTTAAAATTTTTAGAAAGATGATATAATTTTTTATAATTTTCTATATTTTACATTTATGAGGTGAAGTAGATGTCATTTGGATTTACAGAAGAGCAGATAAAAAGGTACAGTAGACATATCATCCTTCCGGAAGTAGGTGGTGTAGGACAGCAAAAATTACTAAACGCAAAAGTTTTGGTGATAGGAGCCGGTGGACTTGGTTCTCCTTCGATATACTATTTGGCTGCTGCTGGTGTTGGAACCATAGGTATAGTAGATTTTGATGTGGTAGATTTTTCTAACCTTCAAAGACAGATTCTCCACAACACTTCAAGAGTCGGTGTTCCAAAGGTAGAATCTGCAAAGATGACTGTAGAGGCTTTAAATCCCGATGTAAAAGTGATAGCTTACAACGAAAAAATAACAAAAGAAAACGTGATGGATATAGTAAAAGATTTTGATATAGTCTTAGATGGCTCAGACAACTTTCCTACAAGATTTTTAGTAAACGATGCTTGTTATATGCTTGGAAAACCACTTGTTTCAGCTGCCATACTAAGGTTTGAAGGACAGCTAACGGTTTTTGATTACAGAAACAAAGAAAGTTCACCTTGTTATAGATGTTTAATACCTGAGCCACCACCACCCGGATTGGTACCTTCCTGTCAAGAAGCTGGACTACTTGGTGTGGTAGGTGGAATAATGGGAACACTCCAAGCAAACGAAGCACTTAAACTTATTCTTGGAATAGGAGAACCGTTGATAGGAAAACTCCTTGTATTCGATGCATTAAAAACAGAGTTTAGAACAGTTAAATTCAGAAAAAATCCAAAGTGTGAGCTTTGCGGAGAAAACCCAACGATAAAAGAGCTTATTGAATATGACCAAGCTTGCGAAGTAAGATTTTAGAGAGGTGAAAGATGCAAGTAGATAGAGAACTTGATTTAAAAGGTGAGGTTTGTCCATTTACATTTGTAAAAAGTAAACTTATAATAGAACAGATGGAGAAAGGTCAGATTTTGAAAGTGATATTGGACTACAAACCTTCCGTTGAAAATGTACCTAAAAGTATGGAGATGGAAGGACAGGAAGTTTTAGCTGTAAATCAAATAGCTGACAACCTTTGGGAAGTTTTGGTGAGAAAAGTAAAATGAAACTTCTTATACTGATGGCAAGTAATCCTTACTCTGCTGATTTTAACACTATGGTTAAATTTTCCGAAGCAGCTATCAAAAGAAAAGATGAAATTAGTATATTCTTAATGGCGAATGGAGTGTACTGTTTAAATCACGACAAGATGAAAGAGTTAGCGGAAAAAGGCGTAAAAATCTATTACTGTGCTCATAACGCTCATCAAAGGAAAATAAATCCTGTAGATTTTGCAGAAAGTAGTAGTATGTATGGACTTTCTAAACTGATATCGCAAGTAGATAAAGTTATAAATCTTTCATAGGTGTTTTTATGGCAAAAAAGAAGGTTGTATCTATAATAAAGGCTAACCCCTTTGGATGGAAAACATTTGAGGCTCTAAGACAGGCGGTTGGTATGGCTATGGACCATCAGGTTAGCGTTATTTTTGTTAGAGATGGAGTTTTTGCGCTAACGAACTGGAATCCCCAAATGCTTGGAGTTCCTTCATTTGACAAATCTATTGAAGCTCTTTCTATGCTTGGTGGAAAAATTATCGTAGAAAAAGAGTGTTTAGGAGATAGAGGTATTACAAAACTAAAAGATTTTGGAGTAGAGATTCTTATAAAAGATAAAGAAGAAATCTGTCAAATAATAAGTCAAGCAGAGGTTGTTATCACATGGTAGATACGGTTTATCTTATAAAAAAACCTGCTGAATTCCCCATTGCAGACCTTATATCCGATAACGATGTAATGATTCTCATTCAAGATGCGGTTTTAAGACAGCCTTCTATATCAAACTGGTACGCATGTAAAGAAGATGTAATTGCAAGAGGTTTAAAAATATCCGAAAACAGACTTTTAGATTACGAAGATATATTAAACCTGATAGAAAAAGCCAACAAAGTGATTGTATGGTAAAAGTAGGTATATCCTTAGGTGACCCAACTGGTATATCTCCGGAAATCCTTCTAAAATCAATAAATAAACTTCCTAAAAAAAACATTGTATACATAGTTTACGGTAGTAAAAAAGTCTTAGAAAAAACTGCAAAAAAGTTAAATGTAAAATACAGTTTCAAAGATATAGAAAGTGTTGATGAAATTAATAAAGCCGGATGGTATCTTTTAAACCTGTTTGATGAAGATTTTGAAGAAGGAAAACCTTCAGTTTTATCCGGCAGGGCTTGTGTGATTTACTTAGAAAACACTGTAAAAGATATTTTAGAGAAAAAGACGGATGCTATAGTTACCCTTCCAATATCTAAAAGGTGGATTATGGAGTCTGGCTTTAACTACGCTGGTCATACAGATTATTTAGCCGATGTGTCCAAAACAAAAGAGTACGCAATGGTTTTGATGTGTAAAAAGTTAAAGGTTGGTCTGATTACAACCCATATACCATTGAAAGAAGTCCCAAAAAGTATTACCAAAGAAAAAATAGTATCAAAAGTGAAATTGATAAACACAGAGCTAAGAGAAAAATTCGCTATACAAAAACCCAAGATAGCACTGTTAGGTTTAAATCCCCACGCATCAGATAATGGAAATATAGGAGATGAAGAGGATAAGATAATTATTCCCGCGGTGGAAGAACTTTTAAAAGAAAAGATAGACATAACCTATCCACTTTCTCCGGATACAGCTTTTAACAGGTACAAAGACTTTGATTTTTATGTTGCGATGTACCACGACCAAGGACTGATACCACTAAAACTTATGTGCTTTAGAAAAGCTGTAAATATAACCTTTGGACTTCCTTTTATAAGAACATCTCCTGACCACGGTACAGGATACGATATAGCTGGAAAAAACATAGCTGACCCATCTTCTTTTATAGAAGCAACAAAGTTAGCTATTAAACTTGTTTATAACACTCAAAATAAAAATCTTCACCAAAACGTTTAAAATCTTCAACCTTTAGCTTTACACTATCTTTTATATCCAAAACTCCAAGACTTCCAAAAGATGAAACACCATCCTCTCCAACTATTTTAGGAGCCATAAATATAGAGATTTTATCAAAGTATCCCTCTTTTATAAAAGAAGTTATAATCTCCTTTCCACCTTCTACAAGAAGATGTACTATCTGATTTTGGTATAAAACATTTAAAACATCTTCAATCCGGAATTTCCCTTCCGGAGCATCTAAAAAGTAGAGTTTTACATTTTCTTTTTGAGATATCTTTTGAAGGTTTTCTTTATCTGCTTCTTTAGATGTTATAACGATGGTTGAAGTATCGTTGTTGTATATATTGTAATCGGCAGGAACTTTTAATTTTCTATCTAAAAGAACTCTTATAGGTTGTTTTTCTGTTTTTATATACCTTACCGTTAAGGAAGGGTTATCACAAAAAGCTGTGTTGGAGCCAACCAAAACAGCTGTTGCTTGGTTTCTAAGTATATGAGCGTACCTTCTGGATTCTTCGTTTGTAATCCACTTTGAACTTCCTGTTTTTGTAGCTATCTTACCGTCAAATGTTTGAGCTACTTTGATATGTACAAACGGTCTTTTTTGAGAGATGTAAATAAAAAAATCTTCGTTTAACTTTTTTGCTTCTTTCTCCAAAACACCAACTACTACCTCAACACCATTTTCTTTTAGTATCTCTACTCCTTTTCCGGATACTAAAGGATTAGGGTCTAAGGTAGCAACTACCACTTTACTTATTTTTTCTTCTAAAATCGCGTTTGTACAAGGTGGGGTTTTACCGTAATGACAACATGGTTCTAAAGTGACAAACATTGTAGAATCTTTCAAATCGTATCCTTTTGATTTGGCATCTTTTATTGCTTCTCTTTCCGCATGAGGTAATCCGGCTTTGTAATGATAACCTTTACCTATAATCTTTCCATCTTTTACAATCACAGCTCCAACAGTTGGGTTAGGATGGGTATAACCTTTTCTCTCTTTTGCCAAATCCAAAGCTATCTGCATGTATTTTTCCAACTCTTCCATGAAAAAATTTTATCACAACTCAATCTATCAAAAATCATGGAAAAGGACAGTGAAAAAAATTAAAGTTTAAATAAAATATTTGGCAGTGGAGTAGTAAGATGCTAAAAATATTTCTAACCTTCTTGGTTATTCTTTCTTTCTCCTTTGCAGATGAAAGACTTTACACTATCTCACCAAAAGATGCTTTTAATTTGCTAAAAGATAAAAACACTGTGTTTATTGATGCTGAGGATTCTGAAAGTTATAAAAAAGAACATATTCCCAATTCTATAAATTTAGATGCTTTGGCATTACAAGACATAGCATTGAAAAACAATGAAAAACAAAAATGTAAGTATCTTCCTTTATGTCCTCAAACTGCTGCAAAAATCTTTTCTGAAAAAGGTATAACCCACAAGAATAAATTTATAATTTATTACAATGAACTTCCCAATAAAGCATCTTACATATGGTTTTTACTTTACTCTATGGGAGTTGATGATAAAAATCTAAGAATACTTGACGGTGGTATTAATGGATGGAAAAAGGAAGGATTACCTACAGAATCTGGTGATGAAAAGCTAAGACCCAAAGCATCATTTAAACCAAATCCAAGATACGATGTGGTGGCAACCAAAGAAGAAGTTTTAAAACATGTTGAAAACTACCAAAAAGGAATAGATGACAACACACTTTTAATTGATACAAGAACGTTTTTAGAGTTTACAGGAAGACAAGAGATGACAGACATAAAAAGAGCTGGACACATTCCCGGTGCAAAATTTGTTTACTGGAGATGGTTTGCAGGAAAAGATACAACTTACAAACCTTTTGAAAAGCTTCAAGAAGATGTTAAAAAACTTAACATAGATTTCAACAAAAGAATAATACTTTACTGTACAATTGGGAACAGGTCTTCTTTTGTTTTTATCCCTTTAAAAGCACTTGGTGCAAAAAATCTAAAAATATACACCGGCAGCTGGTATGAGTGGGGAAACGATGAAAACCTGCCAATAGAAAAAGAAAAATATAGAAAAGAATAAAGATATACAGTTCAGACAAAACCCTTTTATGAATATGTTATAATTGATAAACAAAACAGCATTTCAAAATTTTCGTAGGAATAAAACCTTTATCAAAACGGAGTTTTAATGAAAAATTTGTACGATTTAATAACAGAAGAAAAAATAGTTAACATTGGAAAAAGTCAAGTTATAAAAGGTATATCCAACAACACTTCACAGGTTGATAAAGATTTTATCTTTTTTGCAATAAAAGGAACAAATGTTGATGGACATGACTTTATACAACAAGCATTAGAAAAGGGAGCAAACACTGTTTTTATAGAGAAAGAGGATTTAGTAGAAAAGTTAAAAAATGATTATCCGGATGTAAACATAGTTTTATCGAAAAACACAAGGAAAAGCCTTGCTATAGTAGCAAACAAATTTTACGATGAACCATCAAAAGATTTAAAAGTAGTAGGCATAACCGGAACCAACGGAAAAACAACCGTCTCAAACCTTTTAGCTCAGTATTATGAAAAATCCGGATATAAAGTAGGAGTAATCGGTACAATAAACTACCGTGTAGGAGATGAAATGTTATCATCCGGACATACCACACCTGACCCAATACAATGGTTTCAAACCCTAAAAACGATGAAAGAAAAAGGAGCACAGGTTGTCGTTGCGGAAGTTTCTTCTCATGCAGCGGACCAATACAGAGTGTACTCAACAAAATTTCACGGAGGAATATTTACAAACCTAACCCAAGACCATTTAGACTACCACAAAACTATGGAAAATTACTTTTTAGCAAAAAGGGAGTTTTTCAACCAAATACAACTCTTCAACAACAAAGCCATCGGAAGTGTCAACATTGACGACCAATACGGAAAGAGAATATACAACGATTTTAAAGAAAAAATAGACTTTATAACCTACGGACTAAATCAAGGAGAGTTTCAGGTAAAAGATTACACTTTATCATTGTTCCAAACAGAATTTACAGCGTCTTACAAAAACAAAAACATAAATTTTAAGACAAAACTAAGAGGTTTTTTCAACATCTTAAACATATCCGCATCTGTGTCTTTTTTGATAAAAGATGGTTTTGATATAGACTTCCTTACAAGAGAAACCTACAATTTAAAACCAATAAAAGGAAGGTTTGAGGTAATCGAAGGAAGAAACTTCATCGTGGTTATAGACTACGCCCACACACCAGACGCACTTGAAAACATTTTAAAATCCTTAAAAAAGCTAAAACAAAACAGAATAATAACAGTATTTGGAGCCGGAGGAAACAGAGATAAAGGAAAAAGACCACTTATGGGAAAAGTAGCAGAAAAATTCTCCGATGTAATAATACTAACATCTGATAACCCAAGAAACGAAGAACCAATGGATATAATAAACGATATACTACAAGGAATAGAAGACAAATCAAAAGTTTTTATAGAAGAAGACAGAAAAAGAGCGATAGAAAAAGCTTTAAAATTAGCGATGAAAAACGACATAGTTTTAATAGCCGGAAAAGGTCATGAAAACTACCAGATAATAAAAGACCAGATAATACATTTTGACGATAAAGAAGTTGTAGAAGAAATTTTAAAGGAGATTTAAATGTCAATAAAAACACCATTTGTAGCGGTAGATGGAATAGTGAAAATCTTTGATGAAAATGAAAACTTTAAAGGTGTAGTTTTGATAGAAAGAAAGAATCCACCATACGGACTTGCACTTCCCGGAGGTTTTGTAGATATAGGAGAAAGTGTAGAAGATGCTTTAAAAAGAGAGATGAAGGAAGAGATAGATTTAGATGTTGAAATAATAAAACTTTTTAACGTTTACTCCAATCCGGATAGAGACCCAAGATTTCACACAGTTTCAATAGTCTTTGTATGTAAAGCTTACGGTAATCCGATTGGAAAAGACGATGCTAAAAAAGCTCATGTTTACAAAGTTGAAGAGATACCCTTTGAAAAGTTAGTTTTTGACCATGGCAAAATTCTAAAAGATTTTTTAAACAGTTGAATAAAAATTGAAAATGTTTATAATAAATAATATAAGTAAACTTTTATAAAGTTTGGAGGTAAAGATGATTATAGATGTGAATTCCGACAACTTTTCAGAAATACTTGAAAAATCTTATGAAAACTTAGTGGTGGTAGATTTTTGGGCACCATGGTGTGGACCATGTAGAGCGTTAAAACCTATTCTTGAAAAACTATCAAACGAGTTTGGATTTATCCTTGCAAAAGTTAACACAGATGAAAATCCGGATATAGCCCAAGAGTTTGGCGTCCATGGTATTCCGGATGTTAGAATTATAAAAGATGGAAAAGTTGTAGACAAATTCGTAGGAGCACTTCCAGAAAGTCAAGTTAGGAACATAATAAGCAAGTACATAAAATCCCAAGCAGACAAAGTAATAGAAGAAGCAAACATGATGATACTATCCGGAGATAGAGAAGGAGCTTACCACCTTTACAAAGATGCGGTAGAAAAGTATCCGGATAACAAAAAACTCATTTTAGAAGCAGCTAAATTCATGATAAAAACAAACCACCTTGAAGAAGCTGAAAGTTTACTTAACAAAATAAAAGAGTACGACAAAGAGTACTTCTCACAAGCCCAAGCGTTGAAGGAGTTTATCCATCTTAAAAAAGAGTGTGAAAACAAAGAAGTAAACACTGACCTTGAAAAAATGTATGCTCAAGCATCCTGTTATGCTGTAGAAGAAAACTACGAAGATGCATTAAAACTGTTTTTAGAAATAGTAAAACAAGACAGAAAGTTTAAAGATGACGGAGCAAGAAAAGCTATGGTATCAATATTCACACTGTTAGGAGAATCCCACCCACTTACAAAAGAGTATAGAAAAAAACTTGCCATGTGGTTGTACTGATGAGAAAGTACCTAATTTTAACTTTAATATTTTTCAACCTGTCCTTTGGACAGGACTTTTTATCAGAATTCCAGAAAGTTATAAACAAATCCAAAGGCTTTGAAGCAGAACTAATACAAAAAACTTACCAATCCGGATTTAACAATCCAGACACTTTCATAGGAGAAGTAAAAGCCACCAAACCATTAACAGTAAAAATAGACTACAAAAAACCTTATCAACAAACTATCTTTATGAATAAAGAAAAAATAATTCTTTACAACAAAGAACAAAACCAAGCCATAATAACATCACCCCAAAACAGTTTACTGATAACCGATGTAATAAGTATGTTCATAGACAACACACCGATAGACAAAATATTTAAAGTCATCCAAACAAAAGAATTTGGAAAGTTCATCACAATAGACCTAAAACCAAAAAACTCTGATGACATAAAATCACTTCAAATAACCGTAGAAAAAGAAAAATACATTCCAAAAACCATAACAGCTATAGACACAGACAACAACAAAATAGAGCTACAACTTGAAAACTTTAAATACTACAACAACCTTGTAAATTTAGAGTTTAAACTACCTAAAAATGTTGAAATAATACAGCAGTAGGTGATTTTTATGTTAAAAAAAATTACTTTAACCCTTATAGCAGTTTTATCCGGATTAACAGTTTTGTTCCTAATTCAAAACAACATCAAATATGCCATCACATTTGGATTTATTGACCTAACAGTAATAGTATTTTCCATTTTAGTATGGTTTAACGATAAGTATTACAACGAACAAATGTCAGAGAGAATAGTATCCTTTCCTAACAAAGAGATGATAAAAGATATTCTCCAAAAACAATCTAACATGCTAAGATTTGACAAAATAGAAGAATTTCCAGATGGTTTTAAGGTTTACAAAGGAAAACAATTGGTAATACATGCCATATTTGAAAAAGACGAAAATGGAAACATCCTTAACATAGGAGGAAGATACGTAGTAAAGCTACAAGCCCCAGAATACGTTTTACACAACATAGACAACGAAATTTGGAGCCACATAGGAAAATAACAATTTATGATAACCTTTAAAGATATAAAAGGTCAGATAGAAAACTTACAAAAAATAGGTGAAGGTTGGAGAGCTGTAGTCTATAGAGGAAAGTTTGAAGGAAAAGATTTATCCTTTAAAGTAGCCATATCTGACATTCACAAACACCCTATACAAAAAGAAGGAGTAATCTTAAAAGAAATAAATAAATATTCAATAGGTGGAACATTAAGAATATCCGGAGAAGATTTTATAGCTTACGATTACATAGAAGGAAAACCACTTAACGAAATTTTAAATCCGGATAACTATAACCATCTCATTTCACAACTTTTAAACCAAGCTTTCCTATTAGACAAACTAAAAATAGATAAAGGAGAGATGCACAGACCTTATACCAATGTTTTAGTAGATAAAAATTTAAAAATTCATTTAATAGATTTTGAAAGAGCCAAAAAAACCCTATATCCACAGAATATATTAAATATAGTCCAATTTATCACAAGAGGACAAACAAAAACAGACCAACTTTTAAACTTACTAAAGGATTATAAAAAAAACCAAACAGAAGAAAACTTCAACAAAATAAAAAATTATCTAAATCTCAAATAACCCAAAAACCACACAAAAATCATAAATCTTTTACCTTTATATCCCACATAGTTCAGACAAAACAGATATGGGCGAGCAATACCTTCGCTACCAGTATTCATCTTTATATCCCACATAGTTCAGACAAAACTTAAACGTCCCCCATTTATTAGTAGTCTCTAATAAACTTTATATCCCACATAGTTCAGACAAAACTTACGAACGGATGAAAAATCTTATAGACCAATACATAGCTTTATATCCCACATAGTTCAGACAAAACCAAAAAAATCAAGGAGTTTAAGGCACTCATTGACGATCTTTATATCCCACATAGTTCAGACAAAACTAGAAAGAGTAAGGGCGTTTATTAATGGAGTGATGGCCTTTATATCCCACATAGTTCAGACAAAACCTATTGCTCACCTTCTCTAATTGACAACCCACAACCTTTATATCCCACATAGTTCAGACAAAACAATGTTTGTTCCTTACATCTTTTCAGGGGGTGTAAACTTTATATCCCACATAGTTCAGACAAAACTATGCCACGCCTATTAGCGCTGCAGTCTATCACAACCTTTATATCCCACATAGTTCAGACAAAACTGAAGAATACAAGGAATTGGCTGAATATTGGAAAAGCTCTTTATATCCCACATAGTTCAGACAAAACCTACTTGATGTTGCAATCCGAACAGAGCAAAGTTTTTCTTTATATCCCACATAGTTCAGACAAAACTGTTCACTTTGAGATTTAGCAAAAATCTTTTTTGGCTTTATATCCCACATAGTTCAGACAAAACAGCAAGTTTATCAAGGAGATATAGTGCTAACAGTAGCCTTTATATCCCACATAGTTCAGACAAAACTCAGCGTTTTTTTGAGCTTGTAAGCTGGAAAGTCAACTTTATATCCCACATAGTTCAGACAAAACATAAAAACTGAGGAAGAATACTACAACTTCCTCAAAACTTTATATCCCACATAGTTCAGACAAAACATCTTCATACTACACCTTTCGACTTGCCTTAACACTCTTTATATCCCACATAGTTCAGACAAAACCTATGCCAAAAAGTGCATAAAAAAGTGTTTGGCTAATCTTTATATCCCACATAGTTCAGACAAAACAGTTTTCGTTTTAACTTACAAAGACGTAGCAATAAACTTTATATCCCACATAGTTCAGACAAAACAGAGGCAATAGAGATGAGTTGATGGAGCTAATACTTCCTTTATATCCCACATAGTTCAGACAAAACGAAGCTTGAAGAGTTGAAGAAAGAAATAAAAACTGCTTTATATCCCACATAGTTCAGACAAAACCCGTATACCTCATCCCAAATATGCCTTTCCATCTGTCCTTTATATCCCACATAGTTCAGACAAAACAGATGAAAACTGCTGCTATTTCTTCATCGGTAATTTCTTTATATCCCACATAGTTCAGACAAAACGCAATTTGAGGTAATTTAAATTACATTAATCAAAAACTTTATATCCCACATAGTTCAGACAAAACAAGCTTTTTTTGAATTTTTTAGCTTTTTCGGGCTTTCTTTATATCCCACATAGTTCAGACAAAACTTTTTATTTTCTCTCTCATGGTCGTTATCTTGGTTTCTTTATATCCCACATAGTTCAGACAAAACTTATGTGTAATTATGTGTAATTAAATGTAATTATGCTTTATATCCCACATAGTTCAGACAAAACTGAATGATGTTGTAGAGACGATGATAAGACTTGCAACTTTATATCCCACATAGTTCAGACAAAACTTATAGAGATTATAAATGCAAGATGATATTTACGGTCTTTATATCCCACATAGTTCAGACAAAACGCGTTTAGGACTCTGAACAGAATCTTTAAAAATGACTTTATATCCCACATAGTTCAGACAAAACTTATATCAAACTCCGGAAGAGTGGTTAAGACTTAAAGCTTTATATCCCACATAGTTCAGACAAAACGAGAGGAAAAGATACAGATTTTCCTCTCCATTATAGCTTTATATCCCACATAGTTCAGACAAAACGCACAAAAAATAAAACAAAAAGAGATAGCAAAGATACTTTATATCCCACATAGTTCAGACAAAACAAAATACAACAAAGAAAAACTAAACCAGCTAAACGACTTTATATCCCACATAGTTCAGACAAAACGCTGATATAAGTAGTGATATTTCTAATATTTTAAACTTTATATCCCACATAGTTCAGACAAAACCCGTTAAAAATTAACATAAAAAAATAAACGAAAATTTTCAAAAAGTCAATACCTTAATGCATATTTTTTGTGCAGTGTGTAAGTCTGCAAATTGATGTTTTTTGCATCGAACCGTCAGTAATAGAAAATATATTTCTGTTATATTGTCAAATGAGCCTTATCACTACTTGAATATTCAAATAATATATTTTCTATTTTAAAATGCAGACTACACATCAAAGTTGAAATATTAAATTTTTTAT
>NZ_DAIDMN010000006.1 GCF_027448985.1 Sulfurihydrogenibium sp. | reverse complement strand
AACATCTTCATCTACAAGTTTAAATTTAACGTATACTGAAGGGTCTTTTTTTTCTTGATACTCAACCTCTGCTTCTGCTTCTGCAGTTTTATCGTATATACACCAATAAACCGGTTTTTTCCCTCTGTATGCAACACCTTTAGAAAATATTCTACCAAGCTCTAATATCTCCTGAGCCTGATAGGAAGGTTTCATAGTAAGGTAAGGATTTTCCCAATTTCCTATAATACCAAGCCTTTTAAACTCTTCTTTTTGAATTTCCACGAACTTTTTTGCATACTCTCTACATAGTTTTCTAAACTCAGATTTTGATAAATCTTCTTTTTTAATTTTTTTCTCTTTAAGCTGTTTTTCAACCTGTTGTTCTATCGGAAGACCATGACAGTCCCATCCGGGGACAAATGGAGCGTCTTTTCCTTTCATAGATTGGTATTTAACTAAAATATCTTTAAGTATCTTATTTAGAGCATGACCTATATGGATATGACCGTTTGCATAAGGTGGTCCATCGTGAAGTATGTATTTTTCCTTACCTTCTCTATCTTCTCTTAATTTTTTATAAAGATTTATTTTTTCCCAGAAAGTTAGTATCTCCGGTTCTTTATTTGGAAGGTTTGCTTTCATTGGGAAATCAGTTTGAGGTAAGTTTAAAGTATCTTTAAATTCCAACTATTTAACCTCCTTGAGAGTTTGGAAAGTATTATTATATCATTTTTTGATTAAAAAAACCTCTTGACAAATAAACATAATTAGAGTTAAACTTTGATATCACTTTATTAAAGGGGGTTCGACATGACAAAGTCAGAATTAATCGCAAAGGTTGCAGAGAAAGCGGCCTTGAAGAAGTCAGAGGCAGAAAGAGCCGTAAATGCAGCCATCGAAGCAGTTGTAGAAGCTCTTTCAAAGGGTGAAAGGACTGCTATTCCTGGTCTTGGTGTTTTCAACGTAAGAGAAAGAAAAGCAAGAAAAGGTAGAAACCCAAGAACAGGAAAAGAGATTAAAATTCCAGCAAGAAAGGTTGTAGTATTCACAGCTGCAAAATCTTTAAAAGAAGCGTTAAATGCAAAGAAAAAATAAGTCATAAATAAAGGGGCGAAAAGCCCCTTTTTTAAATTTTATAAACTTCCGTTCCTACACCTTCTTTTGTAAAAATTTCAAGTAGTATACAGTGAGGAATCCTTCCATCTAATATATGGGCTTTGTTTACTCCATTTTCTACAGCATAAATACATGCTTTCACTTTAGGAATCATACCACCTTTTATTGTACCGTCTTTTATCATTTTTTCTATCTCTTGTGTAGAAATGGAAGAAACAGTTTTTCCTGTAGAGTCTTTTAGACCTTCTATATCTGTTAAGAATAAAACTTTTTCTGCATTTAAAGCTGCAGCAACAGAAGCTGCAACAAAATCTGCGTTTATGTTATACGCGTTTCCTTCATCATCATAACCAATTGGAGCTATAACCGGAATGTAGTTATCTTCGTCAAGATGTTTTAAAAGTTGTGGATTTACCTGTTTTACTTCTCCAACATGACCAAGGTCTATTAGCTCTGTAGGTCTGAAATCTCCCATAGATTTAAAGTACTCTTCTGCATCTAACTTTTTGGCTTTTATCAACTCTCCATCTTTACCGGTTATACCTACAGCTTTAACGTGTCCTCCAGAATAACTGTTTATTAACTGTACTATACTTTTGTTTACAAGTCCTCCTAAAACCATCTCTACAATATCCATAGTCTCTTTATCCGTTACTCTAAGACCTCCAACAAATTTTGATTCTAAACCCATTTTTTTCAGATACTGACCTATCTGAGGACCGCCACCGTGAACGATTACCGGATTAATCCCTATGTATTTAAGCATCAAAACATCTTGAGCAAACGCTGACCTTAAATCGGCTTTATCCATTGCATTTCCACCATACTTGATAACAAATGTTTTCCCTCTAAAAGTTTTTATGTATGGAAGTGCTTCAAGAAGAATGTTTGCCTTTTCTATAGCTTTCTCCAAAGAAAAACCTCCTAAAAATTTTGACTTTATTTTAACATTTTTTAAGAGGTTTTTATAAATTCAAGATTGGCCACTTTAGTTGTTTTTAGTTTTCCCTGTAATAGTAATTGATTTATATTTTCTTTTGTATCTTCGTCAAAAAGAGTTTCTATATCGTACACTGTGTAAGCTCTTTTTTTGAATGTATTTAGAATATCCTCTTTGTCAAGATGGACTTTTTTTATTTTACCTCCGGATTTCCTTGTTGCTACATTTACGTTTAATCCTTCAAACATACTTGCAATTTCATAAAGTGTTTGATTGTCAACTGGAAAAACTCTGTAAGCAGGTGGTCTATCTATTGTTGATATATCTATTCTATCCGGATTAATTTTCTTTACTGCTTCAACGATTTTTTCTATTACTTCTTTTTTGTCATTTATATGTTTTACTATTAAAACTTCCAAAACAAGTGTTCCACTATACTCTTTTCTGAAAGAAATCATCCCATCTATGATATCTTCTATTTTTATACCTTTTAATGGTTTATCTATTTTTTCAAATGTTTTTTGGTCCGCTGCATCAAGGGAAAGTTTTACTATATCAAATTTTTTCAGTGCTTGTCTAACTGATATTTCGTTTATCGTACTTGCATTAGATAGAATTAAACTTTTTGAATTTCCTTTTATCTGATTTATCTTTTCTATAAGTTCGTCAAGTTTTGAGTAAAGAGTAGGCTCTCCGTTTGCTGTAACCGTAATAACATCCGGATACTGATTTTTTGATAGATAATCTCTCAGTTCTTTTATTATCTCATCCGGATTCGGCTGGTTTTCTATTTTGTTTACTGGTTTTGCTTTTTCAAGTTCACAGTATAAACAGTCA
The DNA here is from genome assembly GCF_027448985.1 of Sulfurihydrogenibium sp. Lineage (GTDB taxonomy): Bacteria > Aquificota > Aquificia > Aquificales > Hydrogenothermaceae > Sulfurihydrogenibium. Next base: position 28,685 of record NZ_DAIDMN010000006.1, on the reverse strand, counting down.
AAATTACAGCTTTTTTTATCTGGGGAAAGGTCTATTCCCAAAGACAAACCAAATCTTCTTGATAGAACAGGTCCAAAAATGTATTTATACATACTTTCCATTTTATCCTAAATCCTTTTTAAATAATATATGCCTTTTTTAAGTTAAACACTAAAATATGTTGCCTCCGGATGGTAAACAACTATAGCATCGGTTGACTGTTCGGGAACAATAAGATGATTTTCTGTAAGGGTTATACCGTACTCCTGAGGTTTTAGTATATCAAAGATAATATCGTTTATAGCTAAATCTGGACATGCAGGATATCCGGGAGAGTAACGTGCTCCTTGATAGTTTCTTATCTGCCAGTTGATGTCTTTTAAACTTTCTCCTTCTTCTTTTGCTATGCCAAGCTCTATTCTTATTTTTTTATGAACTATTTCCGCCAGTGCTTCCGCTAATTCTACTCCTAATCCATGGATAAGATGATACTCTTTATATTTTCCTTCTTTAAAAAGTTGATTTTCATACTCTGAAATCTTGTTTCCAGCTGATACTACAGTAAATGCTACAACATCGTGTCTATCATCGTGAAAGTAATCCGGTAATGCTCTGTAAGGTGGTTTTGAAGACCTTGGAAAATTTATTTTTTTATAGACTCTATTTAGTACGTTTTCCAACGGTTCTTTATTTGCTTCCCTGTCTTCTTTCCATCCTTCTTTCTCTGAAAATATAAGTAAAGATGCTTCTTTGTTGTCGTTGTTTTTCAGTCTCAAAGCTAAATCTGACCTACAAGGGTAGTATCCATAGATGATAATAGGTGTAAAAATATCTTCATCTATTAAAAGTTTTTTTAATCTTTCAAAGTTAGGTAAAATCTCCTCTTTTTTTAATTTTTCATACTCTTGTCTTGATTTATCTCCCCTTGTGTATCCCCAAGCTCTTTTAAAAAGCGCTCCTTTGTTAATCCAATCAAATGCAAGATATCTTATCTCTGCGTATTCTGGACTATCTGGATGTATCCATACTTTTCTTCCCCAAAATGGTGGAGTTGGAACCGGAACATCTCTTGAAGGCATTTTTATCTCTTTAAGTGGTGGTATTTCTAAATTTTCCTCAATTTTTACTTGACTTTCTTCTTCCTCTTTATAACCTAAATCTACATCAAAAATTCCCTTTTCTATCCTTGACATAGCCTCTATTCCATCAAATGCATCTCTACAGTAAAATATCGGTCCATCGTAAATTGGTCTACAATATTCATCAACAAATTTTTTATTAAGGGCTGCTCCACCAAGTAAAACTGGAATTTTTATACCTCTTTTTTGCATTTCTTCAAGGTTGTTTTTCATCTCAAGGGTAGATTTAACTAAAAGTCCACTCATTCCTATAGCATCCGCGTTATGCTCTTGAGCTGCTTTTAAAAACTGTTCTAATTCTACCTTTATTCCAAGGTTTACAACGTTAAAACCGTTGTTTGTAAGAATTATATCAACCAAATTTTTTCCAACATCGTGAACATCACCTTTTACAGTGCCAAGAATGAGTGTAGTTTTTTTCTTTTTGGTTGTTTTTGGAAGATATTGGTTAAGGTAATCTACTGCAGCTTTCATACTTTCTGCTGATTGAAGAACGAAAGGAAGTTGCATTTTTCCTTCACCAAACAGGTCTCCTACTACTTTCATAGCATTGATAAGAATTTCATTGATAATTTTTTCCGGTGGTATTTTATGTCTTGCTTCTTCTACAGCTTTTATGAGTTTTTCTTTTTCTCCATCTATAAGAAGTTTTTTTATTTTTTCTTCTATTGGAAGGCTTTCAAATTCTTTATTTTCTTCTTGTGATGAAATATCTTTCTTTTTTGAAAAGTAGTTAATAAACTCAAACAATGGGTCTTTTCCATTTTCCCATACATTAAAAATTAGATTCTCACAGATTTTTCTTTCTTCTTCAGATATTTTGTGGAAAGGTATCAGGTGCTTTGGATTAACTATTGCCATCGTTAATCCGGCTTCTACACAGTGATGTAAAAATACTGAGTTGAGATATTTCCTTGCATGCATATCAAGGCCAAAAGATACGTTTGATATTCCTAGTACTGCTCCCACTTCCGGATGTCTTTTTCTTAGCTCTCTTATAGCTTCTATTGTCTGAATTGCCGCATCTCGGTACTCTTCATCTCCACTTCCTATGGTAAATGTTAAAAGGTCAAATACTAAGTCTTGAGGGTCAAGCTTATGTAATTTTGTTGCTCTTTCATACATTCTTTCTGCTACTTGTAATTTTCTTTCTTTTGTTTTTGCCATCCCTTGCTCATCTATCGTGAGAAGTACCAATGATGTACCAAACCTTTTTGCAAGTTGGCAAACTTTATCAAATTTTTCTTCTCCATCTTCAAGGTTTGCAGAGTTTATTATTGGTTTTCCACCTATATGTTTTAATCCGGTTTCTACAGCTTTTGGTTGAGTAGAATCAACCATGAGAGGTATTGGTATCTTTTCGTTAAACCTTTTTATAACTTCTTTCATATCTTTTATTTCATCTCTTCCGGCATAATTAACGGAAACATCTAAAGCATGAGCTCCCGATTTTACCTGCTCTTGTGCTATAGATAAAATACCATCGTAATCTTCTTTTAATAAAAGTTCTCTAAACTGTTTTGAACCGGTGGCGTTGGTTCTTTCCCCTACCAAAAAAGGTGGTGGGTCCTGTTTTAAAGAAAAAGTCATAAACAAGGATGCAAGGGCTTTTGGTTGATTTCCTGTAGGTTTTTTAGGTTTTCTTCCTTTCACCTTTTCGTAAAGGGCTTTTATGTGGGCAGGAGTTGTTCCACAACATCCTCCTACTATTGCAACACCATCTATATCTAAAAATTTACTTTCTTTCTCTGCAAACTCTTCCGCATTCATTGGATAGTAGGTTTGTCCACCTCTGTTTTCTGGAAGTCCTGCATTTGCATGGATAGATATATATCCTTTCCAAACTTGCGACAATTTTTTTAAGTGGTTTTCTACCTGGTCAGGTCCTGTTCCACAGTTAAAACCGAGTGTCAAAATATCAAAAGGTTCCATTATTGTTGCTAAAGTTTGAGCATCTGTACCTATAAGCATTGTACCTGTAAGCTCAATAGTTGCGGAAACCATTATTGGAATATCCTTACCTTTATCTTTAGCTGCGTCTTGTAAAGCATGAAGTGCTACTTTTATTTGTAGAGGGTCTTGACACGTTTCAACTAAAAATACATCCACACCTCCATCTATCAGTCCGTAAGCTGCTATTTTATAGCCATCATACATCGTGTCGTAATCTATATGTCCTAAAGAAGGTAGTTTTGTTCCAGGACCTAAAGAACCTGCTACAAATCTTGGTTTATCCGAAGTAAAATATTTTTCACAGAGATTTTTAACCAATAAAGCTCCAGCTTTTGCCAACTCATAAGCTTTATCTGGTATCTGATATTCATCTAACACCCAAGGTAACGCTCCAAAGGTGTTAGTTTTTATAAGGTCAGCTCCAGCTTGTAGGTATTTTTCATGTATGTTGGATATTATATTTGGAGCTGTTATATTAAGAATTTCATTACAGCCTACCTTTCCTTCCCAAGCAGACATTGGAACAAGAGTAGACTGTATCATTGTTCCCATTGCACCATCTATAACCAAAACCCTTTCTTTTATTAACTCTCTTAAATCCATCTAAACTCCTATGATTTTTATTATCACCTTTTTAGGTCTTTGACCATCATACTCTGCATAAAATATTTCCTGCCACGGTCCAAGGTCAAGTTTACCGTTTGTAATCGGTAAAACTACTTGAAGATGAGCAAGAAGGTTTTTCAGATGTGCATCTGCATTGTCTTCTCCTGTTAGATGATGTTTGTAATCTTTTTTAAAAGGTGCAAGATTTTCAAGCCATTGCCAAATATCCTCATGTAATCCTTCTTCATCATCCTGGATTATAACAGATGCTGTAAGATGCATAGCCGATACAAGACATAATCCTTCTTTTACTGTGGATTCTTTTACAGCTGTTTGTACATCTTCAGTAATTTTTATAAGCTCTCTACGATTTTTTGTATTAAATGTTAAATACTTTGTATAACTTTTCAAATCATTTCCTCCTGTAAAAAAATACTATAATATATTTTAATCTTTTGACGAAAAAGAATAAAAAGGAGGTACAAAAAATGATAAAGAAAACTATCGCAATGTTTTTGATGTTTTTTGGATTTAGTCTTGCATTAGAAAAAAATATCACTACATCTGAGTATCTTGATGAAGCTCAAAAAGCACTAAAAATAGCCTACGAGAATGGTGCCCATATAAAAGCACAGTACGAATACGGAAAAGCATTAGGATTTTACAACATTGCTAAGGAACAAGCATCTAACTTTCAAACAGAAAAGGCTATAGATGCTGCTACAAAATCTATAGAATGGTCTTTAAAAGCAATGGAAAAAATAAACAAAGAGGTAAGCCAATGAAAAGATTGATTGCGACAACAATTTTAGTTTCTTTCACTTTAACAAACTCTTATGGTCATGAAGGCTTTAAACTAAACATAACAGAATTAGAAAATAAACTTTTAAAATTAAAAGAGATGCATGCTCTTGAATGTTCACCAGAGGAGGTAGGAAAAGTAGAAAGTTATTTAGAGAGTTTGAAACAAGATATAGAAAGAGAAAAAAATGAAAAAGAAACTGTATACATCCTAAAACCAAAACAAAAAACAGATATAGATTACACGTTAACAATAAAAAATCTACTAACAAAGATTGAAAAAAATATATATTCAGATAAAGATAAAGATGGAATACCTTGTTATAAAGAGATAGAACTTGGTTTAGACCCAAATAAACCAGATAAAAAAGAAGAGAAAATTGTAATAAACTATGGTGAAGAAAACAAAACAGAAAATATAAATCCTTCTCAAACTGAAAAAGAGATAAAAAGTTCAAGCAATCCAATAGTTCAACCAGTTAGAGTTCATTTTTACACAAACAGAGCAGACATTAAAAAAGAGTATTTACCATACTTAAATATAGTAGCAAAGTATCTTAAAACTCATCCTGACACAAAAGTCAAAATTGTAGGATATACAGATAATGTTGGCTCTAAAACTTACAACAACAAATTAGCGTTAGAGAGAGCTAAAAATGTGAAAAAATATTTAACAAAACTTGGCGTAAATCCAGATAGAATTGTAATAGAAGGAATAGGAAAAGATAAGTATATCGTTTCAAACAACAACCAAATAGATAAATTTACCAATAGAAGAGCAGAGTTTTACGTTATAAACTTAGCGGAGTAATAGTTGGCAAGCGGGAGAACCCACGACATTGTTAACCTTTTAGTATTACCTCCCGCTGTATATTATCTACAACCTTCCGACTTTATCGCTTTTACAGGTGGTTATTTAGTTGGTACATTTTTTCTTACCCCGGATAACGATATATACCTATCTAAACCGAACAAAAGATGGAACATTTTACGAATAATGTGGTACCCTTACACAAAGGTATTCAAACACAGAGGAGTATCCCATATTCCAATATACGGAACAGTTTTCAAAATTATCTACCTTTCAGTAATCTTTTTTCTTATACTTTTTCTTTTAAAATACTTTTTGGATTATTTCTACCCGGATAAACAACTTATTACTCTCAGTTTTCACAACTTAAAAGATTTTGTTTCATCTCCTTTTGTATTATCTTTCTTCATAGGGATAGTTTTAGCGGAAATAGTTCATATATTTACTGATATAATTTACTCTACTATTAAAAAGTTTTTACCCAAAAGAAGGAAAAAAAGCAGATGAGTTTTAACGGAATAAAACTTTTTAAAATTTTTGGAATAGAAGTTCACTTAGATTACAGCTGGTTTGTTGCGTTTTTTCTTATTACATTCTCGTTAGCAGAAGGATTTTACCCTTCTATGTATCCGGATTTACCCAAAACTTATTACTATTTAATATCTGTAATATCAGCAGTTATGCTTTTTGTATCGGTCCTACTTCATGAGTTGTCTCACTCATTAGTTGCAGTGAGATACTCAATACCTGTTAAAGACATATACCTTTTCATATTCGGAGGAGTAGCACTTTTTCAAGATGAAGCAAAAACTCCATCTCAGGAATTTAAAATAGCAATAGCAGGACCTTTAATGAGTTTTTTCTTAGCATCAATTTTTTTCACGATTGGGTACCACTATCCAAAAGACGATTTATTTAACGGATTTTTAAATTACATATTCATTGTAAATTTCTTTTTAGGAGCATTTAATCTTATTCCAGCATTTCCATTAGATGGAGGAAGAATATTCAGGTCTTTACTTTGGAAAAAGTACGGAATACTAAAAGCAACAGAGATTGCATCTAACGTTGGGAAATACTTTGGAATAACGTTGATAATCTTAGGAATTTTTATGATATTTACAGGAAACATTATAAATGGAATATGGCTTTCATTTTTAGGTTTTTTTATAAAAAGAGCATCAAAAGAAGCTTTAATATCCACGCAACTAAACTATATCCTATCAAGATTTAGAGTTGATAACATAATGAGAACCATGAACCCTTTAAATCCGGATTTAACAGTGTTAGACTTTATAAACTTCGTTAAACCAAACATATCAACACATCTTTATCCGGTTTTAACACAAGACGGTAAAATCTTATTTTTAGATATAAAAGACATACAAAAACTACCTTACTATCAACAAGAAGAACTAACACTAAAAGATGTTATAAAACCAATAGACAAATACGTCTCACCTGAAGAAAAACTATCCCAAGCTTATAGATATATGATAAAAGAAAAACTTGAAGAAATCCCAGTAAGGTATAAAGATATATTTTTAGGAATCCTTAAAGCTTCAGATATAGAACATATAATAAACAAACATTTGGGGCAGGAAAATGAAAGTACTAATAGTAGAAGACGATAAAGAACTATCAAACCTTATAGTAAAAAGATTAAAAGAAGAAGGTTTTTCAGTAAACCAAGCCTTTGACGCGGAAGAAGGGTTAAGTTATGCAACCTATGAAAGCTACGACATTATAATCCTTGACATAATGTTACCAAAAATGTCCGGATACCAAGTGATAGAAAGTCTAAAAAACAAAAAAATTAAAACACCAATTTTAGTCCTAAGTGCAAAAGGAGAGATTGAAGACAAAGTAAAAGGATTACAACTTGGAGCAGACGATTATCTTACAAAACCATTTAGTTTTCCGGAATTGATAGCAAGATTACACGCACTAATCAGAAGAAGTAAAAACATAGAAGAAATATCAAAACTCAAATACGCAGACCTAACGATGGACTTACTGAAAAAAGAAGTTTACAGAAACGGCAAAAAAATTGACCTTACAGCAAAAGAATTTGAACTTTTAAAATACCTACTTGAAAACGCAGAAAGAATTATTACAAGAAACATGATTTTAGAAAATGTTTTTGATATAGATTTTGATATTGAAAGCAACGTTGTAGATGTCCACATTCATAGGTTAAGAGATAAGGTAGATAAAGGATTTGAAAAAAAGTTAATACACACAGTCCGTGGTTTTGGTTATGTTCTCAAATCTGATTAAATTTTTCAGTAGAATAACTATAAAAATCATCCTTCTTTACTCATTCACATTGTTAACATCGTTACTAATATCTTTCTTTATGGTTTACTCATTCTTTGAGATATACTTAGAAAATAAAACAAAGGACGACCTGATAGAAAAAGCAAAAGCCTACAAAATCTTATACAAACAAGAAGGATTATCCGGCTTAAAAAATCAGATAATAAAAGAAGCGGAGATAATAAAAAATGTTGAGATATTTTTCAAAATATACGATAAAAAAGGTGAAATAATTTTAAACACAAACACAGGAATACATACAAAAAATTTAGTAATAAACTTAGAAAACTACGGTAAACTAAATCCAGATACTTACATACTCACCACGGTAGACTATTTTGACATAATAATATACAAACTCTCAAATAAACACATTTTAGTAATAGGAAAATCAAAATTAGACAACAACAAACTACTAAACCGTTTAACAGAAATATTTTATAAAGCCGGAACGATAGTTTTTCTTCTCTCTTTAGTAGGAGGAATATTAATAACTACTTCCATCACAAAAAAAATTAAGAACATATCAAACACAGCAAAAGATATTGCTACAAGTATGAAACTCGACAGAAGAGTACCTATAACAGGAACAAAAGATGAGTTAAACGATTTAGCTTTACTTATAAACGACCTTTTAGACAGAATAGAACAACTTGTAAAAACATTAAAAGAAACAACTGAGAGCATAGCCCACGACCTTAAAACTCCTATAGCAAGAATAAGAAGTTCAACGGAAAATCTCCTTATTAAAAACAACCTATCCACAGAGTGCAGCAATCTTTTAGTTTACATAATAGAAGAAACAAACTCACTAAACCAGATGATAGAAGACCTACTTACATTATCAAAATTAGAATCCGGAACATTTGTTCTTCAAAAAGAAAAAATAAACCTGTCAAACATAGTAAAAAAACTTTATAATCTATTTAAAGATTACGCTTTAACAAAATCAATAACACTAAAACTTAACATAACAGACGAAATTTACATAAACGGAAACGAAAAATATATATCCCGTGCCATAGCAAATCTTATTGATAATGCAATAAAATTCAATAAAGAAAACGGTGAAGTGGTAATATATCTATACGAAGACCAAGAAAATGTTATTTTAAAAATAGAAGATACCGGAATAGGTATTCCGGAAGACAAATTAGACAAAATTTTTGAAAAATTTTATAGAGTCGATGAAAGTAGAGGAGTATACTCAGGAAGTGGTCTTGGTCTTAGCTTGGTGAAGGCAATATTACAACAACATGATGCAAGTATAGAGCTTTTCAGTAAAGAAAACTTAGGAACAACCATTGTTATTACTTTTCCTAAAATTACAAATTTGTAATCTTTATTTAATCAATTTGTAATTTTATTAGAGTACACTTTTTAATGTAGATTTAAAAAGGAGGTAATAAACGAGATGAAAAAATTAGTTTTAGGAACTGCAGCGGCATTTTTGTCAGCATCTTTACTTTTTAGCTGTCAAAAGAAAGAAGAACAACCAGCACCAGCGCCAGCTGAACAACAAGCTCAACCAGCTGCTCCAGCAGCACAACCTGCACCAGCTGAACAACAAGCAGCTCCAGCAGGACAAGAACAACAAGCACAACCAGCAGGACAAGAACAAAAACCAGCTGAACAAAAGTAATTTAAATTAAATCTTTTATAGGAGGTAGTAGTATGAAGAAGTTAGTATTATCAACACTTTCAGTTGCAGTTTTAGGTCTTGGATTTGCATCTATCGCTGAAGAAAAAGCAGCTGCTCCAGCAGAAGGAGCAAAACAAGAAGCTCCAGCAAAAGAAGAGAAAAAAGCTCATAAAAAAGAACACAAAAAAGAAGTGAAGAAAGAAGAGAAGAAGGAAGAGAAGAAAGAAGAGAAAAAAGAAGAGAAGAAGTAAGTTTTAAAGAAGGGGGTTTACAAGCCCCTTCTTTTATTTTGGAATTTATTTATTTTCTATCATCTAAAGCAATTATATATTTTTTCAAAATCATCATATCAGAATATATTCTTATTATTAATCTTCAGATTCACAATTAATTAATAAAAATTGCATAAAAAACGTGCATTTTTGTCGTTAGAGGGCAAAAGAATGAAATACTGAACCATTTATCGAGTTTAGAGTATTTAATCTTGATTTATTTTTGGTTGCGGGGGCAGGATTTGAACCTGCGACCTCCGGGTTATGAGCCCGGCGAGCTACCAAGCTGCTCCACCCCGCGGTTTTATGCGCCCGGCACGATTCGAACGTGCGACCTACGGATTAGAAGTCCGTTGCTCTGTCCAGCTGAGCTACGGGCGCGCCTTTTGATAGTCGGAGTGGCAGGACTTGAACCTGCGACCCCGTGCTCCCAAGGCACGTGCTCTCCCACCTGAGCTACACTCCGTATTCAAAACAGATAAATATTATATATCTTATTCAGTTTTTAGTCAAGAGTTTTTTAAACTTTTCTATAGATTTTAATATATCTTGTTTTGCTGATTCAGAATCTTTAAAAGATTTTACTTTTACCCACTTTCCGGATTCCAACTCTTTGTAGTGTTCAAAAAAGTGTTTAATTTTGTCTAAGGTTGCTTTTGGTAAATCATTTACTTCTTTTATATTTTCAAAAGTGTTGTCCAATTTAGAAACCGGAACAGCTATTATCTTTGTATCTATCCCTTCTTCATCTTCCATTTCCAACATCCCTATTGGTCTTGCTCTAATCACGCTTCCTGGTACTACTGGTTCTCTTGAAATAACTAAAACATCTGTTGGGTCTCCATCGTCTGCCAATGTATTTGGAATAAAACCATAGTTAAATGGATAGTACATAGCTGTAAATAAAAATCTATCTACAAATACAGCTCCACTTTCTTTATCAACTTCATACTTTATTCCACTTCCTTGAGGGATTTCTATAACTACGTAAATATCTTCAGGTGGATTTTTCCCTGCTGGAATTTTTTTTAAATCCATATAAAGCCCCCTGATTTTTAAAAGTTAGATTTAGATATGAAGCTCCCGAGGAGGGATTCGAACCCCCGACCAGCCGGTTAACAGCCGGCTGCTCTGCCTGCTGAGCTACTCGGGAATAAAAACTATAAATATTATATCATATTATCATCAAAATGCAACTGGTTTTAGAATAAATCTGCAGATTAATCTCTCTTTTTAAGCATATTCAGTATAACATTTATCTTTTCTCTCTTTTCTTTCAACTCTTGGTAAAGTTGTCTTTCTTTTTCTACTACATGGAAGGGAGCTTTGTTTACAAAGTTTTCGTTTGATAACTTACTTTCTGAAATTTTTATAGATTTTTCAACTTCTTGCAAGAGTTTTTCCTGTCTTTGTATTTCCTTTTCTATGTCCAGTATTCCGGATAAATCTATATAACTTTCTCCAAGCCTTGAAACTGTTACAACTTCTGTTTCTTTTTTTGATATATTTGGATTTATCGTTATTTCTTGAGCTTTTATAAGTTGCTTTATTGGGCTAACAAGTTTTTTTAGTTTTTCTTCTATTTCTTTTGAGTTTGGTTTTATTCTTATGTTTAGTTTTTTTGTTGGTTCTATGTTAAAATCACTTCTAACTGTTCTTATTGATGTAATCATTTCTTTTAATGACTCTATGAAAGAGTAGTCTTCCTCAAAAATTAAATTTTCATCGTATTGTGGATATGGAGCTGCTGCTAAATATTGTGTTTCTTTTATTGGAATAAAGTTATAAATCTCTTCAGTAATAAATGGCATTATAGGATGAAGTAGTTTTAAAGATTCTCTTAAAACAAAGTTTAAAACAGATACTGCTGTTTCTTTTTCATCAATAGCTCCTTTGTATATTCTTTCTTTTGTAAACTCTATATACCAATCGCAGTAGTCATGCCAGAAAAAGTCATAAATTGTGTTTGCATAGTCATTGTACCTATAGTTTTCCAATTCTAAAGATGATTTTTGAACTGTTTTTTGTAGTGCTGTTAGTATCCATTTATCTTCAATTGAAAGGTTTAAACTTTTAATGTCTTTTATTTGGATATTTTGAGTGTTTGTTAACACGAATTTTGAGGCATTCCATATTTTGTTTGAAAAATGTTTATAACCTTCTATTCTCTTTTCGGAAAGTCTGATATCTCTTCCTTGGGCTGCTAAAGCTGTTAAGGTGAATCTAAGGGCATCTGCTCCGTATTTGTCTGCCATTTCAAGAGGGTCTATCACGTTTCCTTTTGTTTTGGACATTTTTTCGCCTTTTTCATCTCTCACAAGGGCATGAATATAAACATCTTCAAATGGTATGTTGTCTGTAAACTTTGTACCCATCATTATCATCCTTGCAACCCAGAAAAATATAATATCAAATCCAGTTATAAGTAAGGATGTAGGATAAAAAGTTTTTAAATCTTTGGTTTCTTCAGGCCAACCAAGGGTTCCAAAGGGCCATAATGCAGAAGAAAACCAAGTGTCTAAAACATCTTCATCTTGATGCAAATTTTCACTTGAACATTTTTCACATTTGAGGATGATTTGATACCTTTCTTCGTAAAGTTTTCTAAAGTGAATTGAATTTTCTAAAAGATTTGTTAAATCTTCCTTTGTTTTTAATTTTTCAGCCTTTTTTAAAAATACAACTTCTTCATAAAATTGTAAATTTGTTTTATCCGGATGGGTGAAGTTTTGTTGGGTTAAAGTGTTCCAAACTTCATCTATACAAAAAATTTGATTTATCTTTCCGTCTGCATATAGGTTAAAAATTATTTTTTCTTCTACTGTAGATAAAAAGTCATCGTTGAAAGAGTTAATATGGTTACAATCTTTACAATACCATACGGGTATTCTATGACCCCACCATATCTGTCTTGAAATACACCACTCTTTTATATTGTACATCCAGTTTAAGTATGTTTTTGTCCATCCTTCCGGAATAAACTTTATTTTTCCTTCTTCTACAACCTTTATTGCTTTTTCTGCTAATTTTTTTGTATCTACAAACCATTGAGTAGAAAGATATGGCTCTACTACTTCTTTTGATCTTTGAGAATGACCTACGTTGTGAATGTGTTCTTCTTCTTTTTCTAAAAGTCCATGTTCTTTTAATTTTTCAACTATTTTTTTCCTTGCTTCATATCTGTACAATCCTTCAAACTCTCCACCGTTTTTATTTATGTAAGCTCCTTCGTCCATAACTATAACCATTGGTAAGTTATGTCTTTTTCCTACTTCAAAGTCATTTGGGTCATGGGCAGGAGTTATCTTTACTACTCCGGTTCCAAAGGCAGGATCTACATAGTCATCAGCTATTATAGGGATTATGTTGCTTATTATATTTCCATTTATATCTATTCTTTCTTTTGGAGCTAATGGCAGTACTACTTTTTTCCCTATTAGATGCTTGTATCTTTCATCGTTTGGATTGACAGCTACCGCGGTATCTCCAAGCATCGTTTCTGGTCTTGTTGTTGCTACAACTATATATCCACTTCCATCTTCTAAAGGATATCTTATATGCCAAAGTTTTCCTTTTTCTTCGTAATACTCTACTTCTAAGTCTGAGATTGCTGTTCTTTCTTTTGGGTCCCAGTTTACAATATATGGAGCTTTAAATATAAGCCCTTCTTTATACAGTTTTACAAATGCTTCTCTTACAGCTCTTGAAAATCCTTCGTCAAGTGTGAATCTTTGTCTTGACCAATCACAAGAAGCTCCGATTCTTATTAGCTGGTTTTTTATTGAGTCTCTTGATTTTGGAACCCATTGCCACACTTTTTTTATAAAGTTTTCTCTTCCAAGGTCAAATCTACTTATTCCTTCTTTTTGAAGTTCTCTCACAACAACCCACTGGGTTGCTATTCCGGCATGGTCAAATCCCGGTAACCAGAGGGTGTTGTAGCCTTTCATCCTTTTGTACCTAGCGATTATATCTTGTAGTGTTGCATTAAGAGCATGACCTATATGAAGACTTCCTGTTACGTTTGGTGGTGGTAAAACCATAGAAAAGTAGGGTTTTCCATCTGATTTAGGTTTAAAAATGTCAACTTTTTTATAAATTTCAGACCACTTTGTTTCTATCTCGTTGTGGTTATACTCTTTTAGCATCTTTTACCTCTTGTTTGATCTTGCAAATACTTTTAAAGGTAATGCCCATACTTTTGTAAATGCACCTCCTGCTTTATGGTCAAATGCATCTTTAGGGCTATAAGTTGCAAGGTCTTCACTGTACAAGGAGTTTGGTGATTTTCTTCCTACTATTTTAAAACTTCCTTTGTAAAGTTTTATTCTTACTGTTCCATTTACTACTTTTGCTATTTCGTTGTTGAATGCGTCTAACGATTCTCTTAATTTAGAAAACCATAGTCCTTCGTAAACTATTTCTGCATATGGATGTGAGATATGGTCTTTTTTGTAATGGTAAGTAAATCTATCTAAAACTATACTTTCCAATTCATCGTAAGATGCTATAAGTATTAAACCAGCAGGAGATTCATAAACTTCTCTTGTTTTTATCCCTACCAATCTGTTTTCTACCATATCTATTCTGCCTACACCATGCTTTCCAGCTATCTCGTTTAAGTCCCAAATGAGTTTCCAAAGTTGGTCATACTCTTTACCGTTGAGTTTTATTGGTGTTCCTTCTTTAAATTCTATTTCTATGTACTCAGGTGTATCAGGTGCTTTTTCCGGAGATACGGTAATCTCAAATGCATCTTCGGGAGGTTCTGTCCATGGGTCTTCCAATGGACCAGCTTCTATTGCAACTCCCCATAGATTCCTATCGTAGGAGTATGGTTTTTCTTTTGTTGCTTTTACAGGAATTCCATGTTTTAAGGCGTAGTCTATCTCTTCTTCTCTCGATTTGAATTCCCATTCCCTAACAGGTGCTAAAACTTCTATATCTGGGTCTAATGCCCAAACAGATGCTTCAAATCTTACTTGGTCGTTTCCTTTTCCAGTTGAACCATGAGCCACGTAATGAGCATTCTCTTTATGGGCTATTTCAACAAGTTTTTTTGCAATCAAAGGTCTTGATAAGGAAGATAGTAAAGTGTATTTTCCTTCATATAAAGCGGTTGCTCTCATCAAAGGAATACAGTACTCTCTGGCAAACTCCTCTTTTATATCATCTATTATAGCTTTTACCGCACCAGCTTTTAAAGCTTTTTCTTCTATTTCTGAAAGTTCTTCTCCTTGTCCTACATCTGCTGTGTAGGTTATAACCTCAAAACCTCTATCCGTAAGCCAACGAACTATTACGGAAGTATCAAGTCCACCTGAATAAGCAAGAACTACTCTTTTCTTCATAAAAAGCCTCCGGTCTGTTAAAAATTTTTAATCTATTATACCATTGTAACAAACCGGAGTTTTTGTTTGAATCTGTGAACCACCCGCCACTTATAGAAGTGGGGGCTTCTTGCTTCCTTCTTTTAGTTTTTCCACATCTACTATGATAACAACCTTACCGTTATTTTAACGATTTTAATTTTAGTTAAATTGAGTACATACCCTCTTCTTTGCTACTTAAAACTTGCTTTATCTCATGTAAGAGCATTGCAGGAGTTTTTACAGGATACTGTATTTTGTTTAAAATCTCAGCTGCATCGTGTCCTTTTATTTTTAAATCTTTTAGTTTTTCTATAAGTTCAATTGAATCGTTTATTGGATATTTAATACCTTTAGTATGTTTTAAAACCATGTAAGCCCAAGGAATATCAAGTATTTTCGCAACTTCTTCAGATACAATTTGGCAGTAATGAACAAGCGTTTCTGCATCTTGTCCTTCTTTCACCATTTTGTAGGCAAGTTTAGCTATTCCACCAGCTGTGTGAACTTTCATCTCTTTTAGTTCTTCTTTTGCAAGTTCTTCCAGCTTTTTAATTTTCTCCAAAGCTAAAGTAGGGTCCGCTCTTAAAATGTTTCTTACTGTGTTTTTTGTAAGTCCTACTTTTTCTGCTATCTCTTCTTCTGTTTTTAGATACTCATCTCTCAAAACTATAACGTAAGAAGCTCTTGCAAGAGAAGGGAGCCATGTCAAAGTCCTATATTCTGCCAATTTACTTAATCCACCTAATAAATCGATGGATTTGAAAAACACTCTACTAACTAAATGTTCTACATCTTGTTGATTTTCTGGAATTCCTGTGATTTCTACTACCATATCTTTCTACCTCCTAAACAAATTTTTTTACTTTCCTATCGGTTCTTTTATGACAACTAATCCGGTTTCGGTGATTTCTAAAAAGTGTGTTTTTGTATCGTGTCCTGACATTCTACAACCATCTATTCTAAAAAGTCTTACTATATCTCCTATCTCTTTTTTATATAATTTTGCTTTAAATGGAGAGTCTATCAACTCTTTTGCCAATACCATCGTTCCGTCTACTATATGACCTACGGCGTATCCTCCAGCTGCTTCTGCTGTTAACTCTTCATGTCCGCTTCTTTTTTGGGAAACAAATAAAGCTGTTTGATACCATTTTTTCATAAAATTAAAAAGTCTTCTAACTATAGCTCTTGCCATCATTTCTTTGTTTTCAAACAGTCCTGTCACAGAATCTATCACTGTAAATTTTACTTTATAGTTTTGTATCACATATGCAAGAGTTGCAAGTAAATCCGGAACATTTTCCCTTATTTTCGTGGAAGATGCAGCATCTATGAGTATTATGTTATCTTGAAATTCATCAAAATTAAGTCCCATTGCTGATGCTCTTAGTTTTAAAGATGCTACTACAAAGTTGGCTGGAGATTCTACAGTGATAAATGCTACTTTATTTCCTTTACTTGCTTGATGAACTGTAAACTGTTCTACCATGAGTGATTTTCCGGTATCAGATACACCAGTTATATTCATCACAGAGTAAGCAGGAATACCTCCTAACGTCTTTTTAACTATTTTTCCACCTTCAGATGTTACGATAAAGAATAAATCATCTAAGCCTTCTACTCCCGTTGATACTCCATAAATTTTTGGTGCTTTTTCTAATGCTTGAGAACCTGTAAAGACAGCTTTTAAATCCGGCTCAGGTTTATGATACTCTCCTGATTGTGTTTCAAACTCTTCTTTTTCTTCTATTTCTTCTCTTTTTTTTGCCATAAAAGCCTCCTTGTTTATAGTATCTTTTCAGAATTTTCTAAATCAAAATATATATCTTTTTTTCTTGAAAATCAACTTTATAAAAAAATAAAATTAGGATTATTAAAATTATGCAACATTTACTAAATCAAATTTTTGAGCGTACTTTTTGAAGATGATATCTTTTAATTCTTTATGGTTTTCTAAAGTTGGGTCTTTTTCTATTAGTTGTTGAGCTTCTTTGGTTGCTATGTTTAATATTTCTTCATCTCTTTTTAGGTCTGCTAATGCAAACCCGCTTTCTCCGGATTGTCTTACTCCGGCTATGTCTCCGGTTCCCCTGAGCTCTAAATCTTTCTCTGCAATTTCAAAGCCGTTGTTGGTTTTTACCAGGATTTTTAATCTTTCGAGAGTTTTTAATCTGGATTTTTCTTTGGATGGTTCTTGTTGAGGTGTAGAAAGTTCATCGGGAGCTATTAAAAAGCAGTATCCTTCGTACTGTCCTCTTCCTATCCTTCCTCTAAGTTGGTGTATTTGAGATAATCCAAATCTATGAGCTTCTTCTATCACCATAACTGTAGCATTTGGCACATCTACTCCTACTTCTATAACAGTTGTTGATACTAAGATTTGGGCTTTTCCTTCTTTAAATTCTTCCATAATTCTATCTTTTTCTTCTTGTTTCATCTTTCCATGGAGTAAAACTACTTTGTAATCTTTAAATACTTCTTGATAGTGTTTGAAACCTTCTTCTGCTGATTTTAAATCTGTTTTTTCTGATTCTTGTATAAGTGGATAGACGACAAATGCTTGTCTTCCTTTTTTTAATTCCTCTCTCAATACGGTGTAAAGTTTTTCTCTTTCTCTTTCAAATAAGATGATAGTTTTAACTGGTTTTCTTCCTTTTGGTAGTTCATCGAGTTTTGATATATCTAAATCTCCGTAGTATGCAAGCGCCAACGTTCTTGGGATAGGTGTTGCTGTCATAACCATAACGTGTGGTTTTTTTTCCGCTCTTTCTATCAACGCTTTTCTTTGTTCTACTCCAAATCTGTGCTGTTCATCAACTACAACCAACGCTAAATCCTTGAATCTAACTTTTTCTTCGATTAAAGCATGTGTTCCTATAACTACTTTTATTATTCCTTCTTCTATCGCTTTGTAAAGTTTTTTCTTTTCAGAATTTGATAAGCTACCTGTTAGCAGTGCTATCTCATAATCTTTTAAATATGGTTTTAAAAACGTTTTGAAGTTGTTATAGTGTTGTTGAGCTAATATTTCTGTAGGAGCCATAACTGCTGCTTGATAACCGTTTAATGCTACCGCTAAGGATGCTATTGCTGCTACTACCGTTTTACCACTTCCTACATCTCCAAGTACCATCCGGTTCATAGGTATGTCTTTTTCCATATCGGTTAAAACTTCTTTTATAGTTCTTCTTTGAGCGTTGGTTAGTTCAAATGGTAGTTTTTTTTCTACGTTTTGACTAAAGTTTTCTTCTGTTTTTATTGTATAAGAAGGGTTTTTTTGAAGTAAAGCTTTTCTGTATTTTTGAGCAAGTTGAAGTAGGAAAAGTTCATCGAATATAAGTCTTTTTTGGTGTATATCTTGAAAGTTGTTAAGGTCTTCGATATCTGAGTTTTCATCGGGATGGTGTATGAACTTTAATGAGCGTGCCAAATCCGGAAAGTTGTATTTTTTTAGGATGTAATCCGGAATGTATTCTTTAACATCTGAAAATTTTTCAACTATTTTAAACATTCCTCTTCTTAAATGGTTTATTGTTTGTCCGGTTATTTTTATGGAACTATCCCCCCTAAGGGAATACACTGGAACTATTGTATCTATTTGGTCTTCTTTAACTTCTAATATATCAGGCTGGATTAAAGAGAAATTTTTTTTATAAACGCTTACTTTTCCAAATAGTTTTACTGTTTTTCCTTTCCTGAAGTATGTATAAAGGTAGGGTTTATCGTAGAAAAACAAAGCTGAAAATTTAATGTTATCCTGTTTTAGTATAACTTCTACTTTTAACTTTCCTCTGTTTACCTTTTTTATATCTTCTACTTCTGCGTAGAATGTTCCGGATTCTCCATCTTTAACTTTAAGTATTTTTTTTACTCTTCTGTCTTCGTATCTATCTGGAAAGTTATAAAGAGCTTGGTAAACATTTTCTACCATTATCTTTTTAAAAGATTTTTTTTCTAATGTAGATAAAATGCTTAAATTGTTGATAGAGTATTTTTCAAGGTCAGATAACCTATATTTATTTTCTATTTTTTCTTGTTTACTATTTGAATTTAACTGTTTGTAAGGTGTTGAGTTTAGATGGGATAGTATTATTCTCAAGAAGTCTCTTTTTTTAGCCGGATTCATACTATCTAAAAGGTAAAGGTCTTGAATTATACCATCCGGAATTTTTCCTCTAAGTAAAGGAAGTAGCGTTTCACTTAAAGCCTTTACCCTTGATAAGTATGTATCGTCGGAGTCTAAAAGTTTTTCTATTATACTTTTAGCCGGATTGTTGTTTTCCATACTCTGCTATAAAGTTTTTTAATTCTTCAACAAATTGATGTGGGTCATGTCCGTAGTTAATAGCTGCAATCTGTAATCTTTCGTGAGGTTTACATGCGCATACGTTACAGTACATATTTTTAGATTCAAAAAATCTTCTTGTGAATGGGTACTTTCTTAGAACTTGCTCTACGGTTGTATCTAAGTTTATGTCTTTCATGAAATCCTCCTAAATTTGTCTGTTTAATGCCTCTTCGTATGTGTATGGACATTTTTCCGGAATATTGTAATCATCTGGATTTCTGTCGTTCTCATCAAGCCAGTTTTGAAGTCTCACAACAGCATCATCCCAAGCTTTATCAATTTCTGATGGTAATTTTACTTTCAATGAAGGGTACCATTTAAAGAGTTTTTCCAACTCTCTTCTTGCATTTCTAACGCTTCTAATCCAGCTTTTTCCAACTGTATCTCCTCCAGCCAAATCTTTAAAGTTATCCAATTTATAAAGATGTTCTAAAATAACGGCTAAATAACTTATGCAAGCTTTTAAATCACTTCTTCCCATATCTTCTATCTCCTCAAGCAGATTGTCCCAATCTACCAACTCGTAGGCTTTGTCTTTTAAAAGTTGTAGGTTTATATCAACCCACAGAGGAAAATCTTTATCGTACAACTTTTTTAGTTCCTCTTTTAATATATTTATAGTCTCCATAATCAGTCCTCCTTGCTTACCAATACTACTACATAACATGCAGCTGCATTTCTTTGTCCTATACTGTCTAATTTTTCATTCGTTTTTGCTTTTACAAAAACTCTATCTTTTTCTATTTTAAGCACTTTTGCTGTATTTTCTATAATCTTTTCTCTAAACGGCAAAATCTTTGGTTTTTCTATTATTATAACGCTGTCGATGTTGATAATTTTATATTTTTTATCATCTAAAATTTTTTTTGCTTCTTTTAAGAAGATTTCACTTGGCAGATTTTTATACTGTAGGTCTGTATCCGGAAAAAGCTCTCCTATATCACCAAAACCTATAGCTCCCAACAGAGCGTCAGTTAAGGCATGAAAAAGTATGTCTCCATCAGAGTGAGCTAAAAACCCTTTATCAGATGGTATCTCAACACCCCCGATGATAAGTTTTCTACCTTCTTCTAACTTATGTAAATCAAACCCAATACCGATTCTTATTTCCAATTTAACTTCTCTCTTAAAATATCAAAATAATTTTTATTAGGTGTTTTTACGATGTAAGTATAGTATGGAGATTGTTTAACTATTATTTCATCACCATAAAAAAGTTGTGTTCCTTCTTGACCATCCAATGTAAGCCATGCATCTTTTTCTTTTGAGACAATTTTTATTTTTATAGGTTCTATTGTAGGTAATATAATTGGTCTATCTGTTAATGTATGAGGACAGATTGGTACTAAAATAAAAACCTCTAAAGATGGGTAAACTATGGGTCCACCAGCTGAAAGAGCGTATGCAGTAGAACCGTTAGGAGTTGCAACTATAACACCATCACCATTGTAAGTAGTTATATACCTATCTCCAACGTAAACAGCTACGTCAACAATCCTTGCTAAAATCGCCTTATTTACTACAACATCATTTAACACGTCTATTTTTAAAATTTCCTTTCCATCCCTTTTTAAAATAGCCCTTAACATCATTCTTTTTGAAACACATAAAGGTTTTGACAGTATCTCTTGAAGTCTCTCAAACGCTTCCTCTTTATTTATTTCTGTTAAAAATCCAAGTCTTCCTAAATTAACTCCAATTAAAGGAATTCCATATTTTGACACCCTTCTTGCTGCAATCAACAAAGAACCATCTCCACCAACAACTATTAAAGCATCAATACTTTTTATACTTTCCTTTTCCAAATCTTCAACTTTTTCTATCACTTCACAAAAGATTCCATTTTCGATAAACCATTGGTTTAACTTTTGAGAAAACTCTTTAGCTTCATCACTGTTTTTAGAAAAAATAGCTAACTTTTTATACATAGGTAAAATGTTCATTTTACACAAACAACTCCTAGATTTACTAAAATTATTATAATGTTAAAGAAAAAAGTTTACAAACCGAAAATATACTGTTATAATTTTTGACAGTCATAAAGAATAGGGGGAAACGCATGAAAGCCATTAAAAAAATGATAGGTATTTTTTTAAGTTCTGCAATACTAATGGTACCATCCATAGCGGAAGCCAAAACGAAGAAGGTAAATAAAAAAGAAACAAAACATATTACTTATCACCATAAAAAATCAGTTTCATCAAAATATTCAAAACATAATAAAAAGTACTCAAAATCAAAAGCTAACTTTGAAAAAGTTTCTTACTCTTATGGACCTAAAACATACAGGAATGATTTACAGCCAAATCAAGACATATATAAATATGCAATTGGTTTATTAGGTACAAGGTATAGGTTTGGTGGTGATAGTATAAATGGTATAGATTGCTCTTCTTTTGTTCAACACGTTTTTGAACTTGCAGGATACAAAATGCCAAGGACAGCAAGAGAGCAAGCACTATATGGATATTTTGTAAGTAGAGATAATTTAAAACCTGGAGACCTTCTTTTCTTTGCAACATATGCAAGATACCCTTCTCATGTAGGTATATACATAGGAAACGGTAAGATGATTCATGCTTCTTCAAGAGGCGGAAAAGTGGAAGTGACAGATATCAACCAAGACTATTACGTAAGAAGATTTTTATTTGCTAAAAGAATCCCAGCAGATACCAAAGAGTTGGTTCCTCAAGATACTCAAGATACATTGGATGATATAGATGCTTATATAAAAGATATCAAACAAGAAGACCCTATAGCAAAAATTATTAAGGAGAAAGATGGAAAAAATTAAAAGTACAACGATCTTGGTTGTTAGAAAAAATGGAAAAACCGTAATGGCAGGTGATGGTCAGGTTACACTTGGTTCTTCCGTTATGAAACAGTCTGCAAGAAAAGTAAGGAAGTTAAACGAAGGAAAAATAGTGGTTGGTTTTGCAGGTAGTGCAGCTGATGGTCTTGCTTTGATGGAAAGATTAGAAGAAAAATTAAACAAGTATAGAGGAAATCTAGTAAAATCTGCTGTAGAGCTTGCAAAAGATTGGCGATTGGACAAGTATTTAAGAAGATTAGAAGCGGTTATGATTGCTGCAGATAAAGATAACATCCTTCTTTTATCTGGAAACGGAGATGTGATAGAACCTGATGAGCCAGTTTTAGCAATAGGTTCAGGTGGAGATTACGCAAGGTCTGCAGCTTTAGCTCTTTATCGAAATACAGATTTAGATGCAAGAAAAATTGTTGAAGAAGCTATGAAAATAGCCGGAGAAATATGTATTTACACCAACACAAATTTCGTTATAGAAGAAATAGAATAAAAATTGGATGAAATCTTTGTTGAAGTAGCTGTTCCAGTTGCTTTATACGATACTTTTATTTATAAGGTTCCGTTACCTTTCAAAAAAGAAGATTTAATAGGAAGAAAGGTAAAAGTACCTTTCAAATATGTTAAACATTACGGAATAATTCTTAAAGTTCAGGAAAACACAGATTTACAAGAGATAAAAGATGTTTTTTCCGTAGAAGAAAAGGTTTTTACTCAAAAGGAAATAAACATTTTAAGAGAGATTTCAGATTTTTATATATCACCTATTGGACTTACAATTGATTACTTTGTTCCGGATAAAATAAGAGAGAAAAATATAAAAGATGAATTTTTAGGTAAAGTTTTCTCAGTGAAACATACAGAAGATTCTTTTAAACATCTAACTCAAAAACAAAAAGAACTTATTAACTTGTTTTTAGAAAACGATTATTTAACCTATCAAGATATAAAACAATCCGGATTTGATAAAAAAACTCTAAATTCATTGATATCCAAAGGTTTAGTAGAAGTTAAAGAAGGCTTTACCTTTTTTAAAGATTTAACATTTTCATCAAAAGAAAAATTAGTTTATGAAGAAGTAAAATCATTAGAAAACAGAATTTACCTCTTTGATGAGTTTTATCCGGAAAAAAGGTTTAACTACTATATTCACTTGGCTAAAAAGTTAGATGGTAAAGGAGTTCACATCGTTTTACCATCTGTAGAGCTATGTAATCTTTACTACAAAGAGTTTTCAAAAAGGTTTAAAAATGTGGAAATTTATCATGACGAACTTTCTTTAACTCATCAATGGAACGTATGGCAAAAAGCTACGAAAGAAAGTTTAATTTTGATAGGAACTATATCTTCTATGTTAATACCACTTAAAGATTTAAAGGTTTTTATAGTGGAAGAAGAAGATTCAAAGGTTTACAAAGTAAAAAGAACACCTAAAGTGGATGTAAAGAGAGTTGCATACTACATACATAAAGAAAAAAAAGTACCTGTGATTCTTGCTTCTTCCATTCCATCTTTGGAAAGTTTTTTATCTTTTAAAAAAGGTCAGATAATTCCTCTTATCAGTACCAACCCTATTTTTATTAAAAACTTAAAAGTTATACCTCACAAAAATATAAACGAAGACCTTATTAAGATAAAAGAAATCGTTTTAAAAAGCAAAAATACTTTGATAGTTGCAAATAAAGGATATTATTCTTCTTTTTTGTTCTGTGAAAGGTGTGGTTGGCAAGCCAACTGTCAAAAATGTGGTTTTCATTTAACTGTTCATATAGAAAACGGAAAAAAGTACCTTGAATGTAGCAGATGTAAATCAAAATATGAGTACATATCCACCTGTCCTGAATGTGATTTTAGGTTAACAGAATCCGGATTTGGAAAAGAAAAAATAGAGATTTCTTTAAAAAAAACGATTTCACAGGATTTTTGGAACAAATTTAAGGTAGTAAGTAGTGTTGAACTTAAAACTTTAACATTAGGAAAGTATGAGTCTGTAATAAATGTTTATCCAGATTTTCTATTAGAGTTTCCGGATTTTAGGTCTTCTGAGTTCTTTTTAAGAAAGGTTTTTTTACCTTTAACAGTTTGTATAAAAAATTATATAATCATAACAAACCAAGAAAAATATATTTTACAGTATATAAACCATAACACTGTAAATATAAAAGCATTTTTAGAAAAAGAACTTGAAAAAAGGAAAAAATTAAGACTTCCACCTTTTATAAAAACCGTAAAGTTAGAAATAGAAAACTTTAAATTAAAAACTGAAATTTTAGATAGTTTTATTTTAAACTTTTTCAAAAATTTAAATCTACTGAAAAAAATTCTATCTGACAACAAAGGGCTTTACATTTTTGAGTACAAAAAAGAAGAAGAAAAAACTCTTTTCAAAGAGTTTTACAAAGAGGCTTCAAAGAGATTTAAAGTGTCTATAGAAGTCAATCCTATAGATTTTGAATAACTATATTCTTCAAAGCGTTGATAAATTTTGGATGAGTTTTTAAAGTCGGAATCCGGATAAAATTTTCAACTCCAAGCTCTTTTGCCATACTTCCGTATAAATAATCAAGTTCGTATAAAGTTTCAGAATGTTCAGATACAAAACTAACAGGAATAACAACTAAATTCTTAACTCCTTCTTTTGCAAGTCTTTCTATTTCTTGGTCTGTAAATGGTTCTAACCATTTTACTGGTCCTACTTTAGATTGATAAGCTAAAGAGTATCTAACACCTTTAAAATGCTCCATTATCAACTCTACCGTTTTTTCTGTCTGTTTTTTATAAGGGTCTCCATCTAAAATAATTTTTTCCGGAAGACTATGAGCTGTAAATAAAAAGTAATAATCTTTAAAATTCTTAGATAAGTTTTCTCGAATGTTTTCTACCATCGCTTGTATATAATCCGGATTATCAAAATAACAGTTTATCTTTTTTATAGGGATATTAGAAGAATAGTAGTAAGGACTTTTGACACCTTTTAGGGTTGATATAACGGTGTATTTACCTGATTTTATATACTTTTTAATTTTTCTATCAAACTCGTTAAAAGAAGAGCCTGTTGTTGTCCTACTGTATTGGGGATAAAGTGGAAGTAAGATAATCTGTTTTATATCTTCTTTAAAAAGTTCGTCTAACGCTTCTTCTGTAAAAGGATGCCAGTATCTCATAGCTACAACAACTTTAAAATTTTCTCCAAGAACATTTTGTAGTTCTCTTGCCTGCTGGAGAGTTTGTTCTTTCTGGGGAGATTTGCCACCCATTATCTCATAATACTTTTTTGTTTTTTTACCTCTAATCCTTGAAATTAAAAAAGCAACTGGTTTTTGTATTAGTTTTGGAAGTTGTATAATATCATGGTCGGAAAAAAGGTTGTATAAAAAAGGTTGTACCGCATCTAAACTATCTGGACCACCCATATTAAGCAAAACTACACCTACTTTTTTCATTTTCCACCTTGAAAATTTTGTTTTATAATTTATAACATAAAAGTTTAGAGGAAAGATACATAAACTGTAAAAAATACCTTGTAATCCGGAGGTTTAAACGATGGAAAGGTTATACTCACCTTGGAGGTCTCAGTATATTGAAGGGTTAAGCAAGTCTGACGGTTGCTTTTTGTGTAACGCATTTAAAGAAAACGATGACGAAAAGAACCTTATTTTATACAGAGGGAAAAATGCATTTATAATAATGAACCTTTTTCCTTACAATGCAGGACATTTAATGGTCTGTCCAAACGAGCATATAGGAGATTTTACAAAAATTGATGAAGAAACAATGTGTGAAATATCTTTACTAACTCAAAAAATGGTAAAACTATTAAAAAAAGTTTTAAATCCGGATGGATTTAACATAGGCTACAACATAGGAAAATCAGCAGGAGCCGGACTTGAAACCCACATACATAACCATGTAGTTCCACGATGGAACGGAGACACAAACTTTATGCCTGTTTTAGGAGAAGTTAGAGTAATCTCTCAAGACTTAAAAGAAATCTACCAAAAATTAAAGGAAGGACTTAAAGATGTTAGGTAAAATTAGACTTATTATCTGGCTTTTTATTCTTTTATTAGTTGCATACTTTGTAGCGATGAATACAACCACTGTAAGCATTAACCTTGTACCTGGTTATCAAACTGTTCCTATGCCGTTATCTATCATTATTATTTTTAGTACTATAATTGGTGCAATCTTAGCATTAATTTTAACGATAGGAGATTGGATAAAGTTTAAATTGGAGATAAATAAACTAAATAAACAACTTCAAAACTGTGAAAAAGAAAAACAGCTATTAATTCAAAAAGAATCAACTCAAAATCAAGTTGATAGTAAAAGTAATGTATAATAATCTTAAAAAATTTTTTGGAGGTTCTTCGTTAATGTCCATAGGAAAGAAAGTTAGATTGGAAAGAATTATAAATAGAGACACAGGAAAAACTGTTTTAGTACCTATGGACCACGGTGTAAGCTCAGGTCCAATGAAAGGTATAGTAAATCTTAAAGAAACAGTTCAAAAAATAGCGGAAGGTGGAGCAAACGGAATAATATTACACAAAGGAATGGTAGAAGCTGGACACAGAGGAAAAGGAAAAGATGTTGGTCTTATAATTCACATGTCAGCATCTACAGATTTATCTTTAAGAAAAAACGATAAAGTTTTAGTGTGCACCGTAGAAGAAGCGATTAAACTTGGAGCAGATGCTGTCTCCATTCATGTTAATATAGGTGCAGAAGACGAAAAACAGATGTTAAAAGACTTTGGAGAAGTTTCTAAAAAATGTCTTGAATGGCAGATGCCATTACTTGCGATGATGTATTACAGAGGTCCGGAAGTAAAAAACCCTTACGACCCAAAAGCTATTGCTCACATAGCAAGAATTGCCGCAGAACTTGGAGCGGATATAGTAAAAGTTCCTTACACAGGAGACCCTGAAACATTCAAACAGGTAGTGGAAGGATGTCCTGTTCCGGTGGTAATAGCCGGAGGACCAAAAGTAGACTCAGATGAAGCTTTATTGAAAATGGTTTACGATGCAGTGGTAGTAGCCGGATGTGCCGGATTATCCATAGGAAGAAACATATTCCAGCATGAAGATGTTGCAAAAATAACTACTGTTCTTTCTAAAATAGTCCACGAAGGAATAACAGTAGAAGAAGCGTTAGAGTTATTAAAATGATGTTATTGATTTTTAAGGGAAAAAGATATATATTTAACAGTTGTAAGTGTTTCATTTAGAGGTATATCGATGGATATTGATAAAATTGTAGAAAAATTAAAAGAAGCTATAACAGGAGAAATAAAGACGGAATTTTCCTTATTTAAAGCCGAAGTATCCGGTCAACTAAAAGGTTTTGCCCTTGCTATAGAAAACATGAACGTTAGACTATCAAACGTAGAAAGTGATTTAAGACATATAAGAGAAGAGTTAAAAGAAACCAATAAAAGAATCGATGATGTTAGAACTGAGTTAACAGCAAGAATTGATGAAACCAACAAAAGAATTGACGAAACTAATAAAAGAATCGATGACATCAGAGCTGAATTAACAGCAAGAATTGACGAAACTAACAAAAGAATTGATGAGACTAACAAAAGAATTGATGAGACTAACAAAAGAATTGATGAAACCAACAAAAGAATTGATGATGTAAAAGCAGAACTGACAGCAAGAATTGATGAAACCAACAAAAGAATTGATTTTACGAATCAACGGATAGATAACGTTATGTACCAACTTACCGATATAAGAGCCGATTTAAAAGAAGCATTGGAGCTAAAAAGATTTACAGAAGATGCTATACTAAGGATAGAAAGACTTGAAGCAAAAGTGTTTACAGTTTAAAAAATATGGTTTATAATTAGATTTTAAACATTTAAGGAGGTGTGTTATGGAAGCTTGGTTAGCGTTTATCATCATGACAGCATTTACAATTTTAACAGGAATTATAGTGTTTGCAGCAGGAGCACTAAAGAAAAGTGAAGAATAATAATTGAAGGAGATTTTTTGTTTTCCAATTATGAGAAGTTAGGAAATATATTTTTTCTTATTTCCTTTCTTCTTTTTCTTTTTTTAGGATACGTTATTTTTAGTCCTTTTATAGGTCTAATTTTAGTTTCTATTTTGCTGGTTACCATATTCTATCCTATCCATTTAAAAATAAAAGCTAAATTAAGAAACGAAATATTTTCTTCGTTAATTTCAAGTTTAATAATTTTATTTTTTATTCTTCTTCCACTTGGTGTAATTGTGTTCTTTTTAACCAAAGAGATAGTGGATTTGTATCCTTTGGTATCTAATTATATATCTAATCCGGATTTAATCCTTGAAAAGATAAAATCAGTTCCTTTTTTATATGATGTTTACAACAGGGTTCAAAATGAGATAATAAACAAAATGAATAACAACATTCATGAAACTCTAATTAACTATTTAAAAGGTTTTGCTTCTGCATTGTTTGATTTTGCTAAAGCTTTTTTAACAAACGTTGTCATACTTTCTATTGGTATTTTCATATTAATATTAAATATTTTCTTTCTGTTTAAAGATGGGGAAAAACTTTATCGATTGGTTCATTCAATAATTCCTCTACAAAAAGAAGAAAAAGATTTTCTGTTTAAAAA
>NZ_DAIDMN010000005.1 GCF_027448985.1 Sulfurihydrogenibium sp. | reverse complement strand
AACTTCTTCATTTTAGCTTTAAGTTTTGCTACTTGTCTTGGTTTGTTTTAAAATTATTTAAATTGGAAATTAGAGTTTGATTATTTAATTTATTAGATATATTGACAATTTTCAAACTATAATATAAAATTAACAAAAATTTATGTCATGAGGTAAGCTAAATGATAAAAAGATTAAAGAAAGCAAGTATAGCAGTAGCGATGGCAGGTTATATGACTTTATTATCAACTGCATCAGCACCAGCAGCAATGGTTGATTCTTTAATGTCTAATAACCAATCTGTTATAGAAAATCAGAGAAATATAGATATAGATAAGATTCAAAGAGCTTTAGAAAATCAAATTGTAAAAGAAAAATTAAAAGCTTATGGCTTATCAGAAGAAGAAGTAAAGGAAAAATTATCAAAAATGAACGACCAACAGATACATATGCTTGCTCAAGCATCTGATAAAGTTTTGGCAGGTGGAGATGGAATAGGTTTTGCGATTGGTATTTTGGTAATTATTTTACTTATCATAGTCATTCTTAAATTGTTAAATAAAGAAATCATAATTAGATAAATACATTGAGGGGATAACACCCCCTCATTTACTTTTTCTAAAAGTATGAAAAAGATTATATTATTTATATTTATATTTTTGGATTTTTCATTCGCATCAAACATTTTATCTGTTCCTTTTGTAAAACAAAAAGATGAATACTGTGGTCCTGCCTCTTTATCTTCTATTTTCCAATTTTACGGCGAAAAGACAGACCAAGAGGATATTGCTAAGTTTATTTATAATCCTAAATTAAAAGGTGCACTAATAACAGACCTTGAAAATTTTGCGAAAGAAAAAGGATTTTATACTATTTTAAAAACATCGGATATTACAGAGATAAAATCTTTCATTGATGAAAAAAAGCCTGTAATAGCTTTAATAGATTTAGGATTTTGGTTAATATCTAAACCACATTATATCGTGATTATAGGTTATAATGAAAAAGGTTTTATAGTTAATACAGGATACAAAGAAAAGGAGTTTATCTCTTATGAAGATTTTAAACAAAAATGGGAAAAATTGGGTAAAGTTATTTTAGTGGTTTATAAATGAAAAAAAGACTTTTTATAATTTCAACTATTTTTTTTATTACCTCTTGTTCTCTACCTAAAATTATTGTATACGATGATCCTTTATCTGCTGCAGAACACAACGATTTAGGAGTGGTATATGAAAAAAAATCTATGTTCGATTTAGCAGAAAAGGAGTATAAAAAAGCAATAAATAAAAATAAGGATTGGTACTTACCTTATTTTAATCTTGGTAA
This sequence comes from Sulfurihydrogenibium sp., assembly GCF_027448985.1. Classification (GTDB taxonomy): domain Bacteria; phylum Aquificota; class Aquificia; order Aquificales; family Hydrogenothermaceae; genus Sulfurihydrogenibium. The sequence continues at coordinate 32,174 of NZ_DAIDMN010000005.1, read as the reverse complement.
CCTTTACTATAAAAAAGGGGAAAAAGAAAAAGCTGTTGAGTATTATTTAAAGGCATTGGAAAAAGAAAGAAATCCGGATGTTTTAAATAATTTAGCTTACGTGTTGTATGAGTTAGGAAAATACGAAGAAGCCCAGAAGTACATAGAGGAAGCTTTAACAATTAAAAAAGACCCAAAATATGAAGATACTTATAAAAAGATTTTAGAAAAATTAAAAAAATAGTTATTTATTATCTTCACTACTAACTTTTATTATTGTTTTTACGTTTCCTCTTGGGTTCCAATCTCCTACAACTTCTAATTTTCTTGGTTTTAGGAGATTGTATAAGTCTTCGTATATTTTGTTAGTTGCTTCTTCGTGAGATATATACTGGTTTCTATACTTGTTTAAGTAGAGTTTTAAAGATTTTAGTTCTACTATGTATTTATCCGGAATATAGGTTATCTTTATTGTTGCATAATCCGGATATCCAGACCTTGGACAGAGACACGAAAACTCTGGAAAAGTTATATCTATAATGTAATTTCTATCTGGATAAGGATTTGGCCAAGGTTCTAACTTTGCCTCTAATATCTCTTTTTCTCCGTATTTCATCTTAACCACCTCTTAAAGTTCTCTACTTACTATGTAATCTGCAAGAAATAATAATATATCCGGATTTTTTAAATTTTTAATCTCTTCTTTTGCTTTTTCAACATATGATTTGGCTATTTCTACAGATTTTTCCAAACCGTAAACAGATGGATACGTGACTTTATTTTTTTCCTTATCTTTATGGAGTTTTTTACCTACTTTTTCTTCATCTCCCATCTCATCTAAAATATCGTCCCAAATTTGAAACGCAAGACCTATATAAAGTCCATAGTTTTTTAGATTTTTAACTTCTTCTTCTGAAGCGGATGCAAGCAATCCTCCTATCTGGCAACATCCGGATATAAATTTTGCAGTTTTGTTTGTATGAATAAACTCTATATCTTTAAAACTTTCTAAAATATCTGCAGCCTGACCGGCTACCATTCCATAAACACCTACATTATGAGATAAAACGTTTATGACTCTTAAAAGAATATCCGGATTGATTTTTTTGTTGTTAGAAATCATCTCAAAAGCGTATGTGAGTAGTCCATCACCAGCAAGGATTGCTATTGCCTCTCCAAACACTTTATGACATGTCGGTTTTCCTCTTCTCAAATCATCATCATCCATAGCAGGAAGGTCATCATGGATAAGAGAGTAAGTATGAATAAATTCTACACTTAACGCAACATCTAAAAAATCTTCTACATTTATGTTTTCATCAACAGCTTTGGCAGACTCTAAAACAAGAATAGGTCTTAATCTTTTTCCTCCAGCTGTTAACGAATACTCCATAGCATCAAAAAGTTCCTTAGGTATACCTTTTGGGATATAACTCTGTAAAACCTTATTTATAAAATCAGATTGCTGTTTTAGATAAGTTTTAATATCAACCATTTAAATATTATATAATATTTCTCAAAATTTTTAAGGAGACAGGGATTGTTTACAAAAATAGCCGGTTCTAAATGGAAAAATTTAGTGCTTTACATTACAGTTTTTGCTTTTGTTGCTACATCTTTAGTAGCTATCATTATATACAAACTCAGTGGTGAGATAAATGGTGCGGCTGAAGTAAACGGAAAAGAGATTCCTATTTACGAGTTTAACTACACTTATGAGATGATGGCAAGGAATCTACAAAGTCAAAATATAGATATATCACCTTTTAAAAAAGAAATAGCAAAACAAGCAATCGATACTCTTATAGAAAACGAGCTTATATACCAGCAAGCGGAAAAAGAGGGATTGGTTGCGACAAAAGAGCAGGTGAAAGAGGAGCTTTTAAACATTCCGGCTTTTCAAGTAAACGGTAAATTTGATAAAAATACTTATCTTCAAATAATAAACTCTATGGGATTAACTCCGGAAGGTTTTGAGGCTATTTTACAAAAGCAGTTAACCGTAAACCATATTAAAGCGATTCTTTTGTCTTCATTGTACGTATCAGACGAAGAAGTAGAAACATTTACAAAAAAGCAACTGACAAAAGTATCCGGAGAAGTAACTTTAATAAAACCCAAAGAACCTGTTATAACTGACCAGATGGTGAAAGATTACTATGAAAAGCATAAAAATGATTATGCAACACAGCAGGGAAAAAAGGTTGAAATATTCAAAATAGATATCACAAAACTTGGGCAAGAGAAAGCGGAAAATCTTGCAAAAGATTTATTTGTTAAAGCAAAATCCGGAAATTTGGAGAATATTCCGGAAGGAGTAGAAAAGCTTTTTGAAGGAGAAATATATCCGGATAAAAAACCAGAAAACTTACCATCTGAAATTTTACCTGATGTAGACTCTTTGTCAAAAGATAAAAAAGTTTCATTTTCAAAAACTCAAAATGCTTACTACATAGGAGTATTTAAAGAAGAAGTAGTTAAAACAAAACCTTTTGAAGAGATAAAATCAGAAATTACTCAAAAATTAAAAAGGGAAGAATACCAAAAAGCAGTGGAAAATCTCCATAAAACAACCGATATAACTACCTTACTTTCCAACAACCAAGTAGAAAAATCAAACATCTCGGATATGACAATTCAGGAGTTTGTGGTAAAGTACGGTGTAAAACCGGATTACTTAAACAACATCACCAATCTTAAAGTAGGTCAAACATCAAAACCGATAAACACAGATGAAGGAGTTTTGATATTTAAACTGTCTCAGTTAACCCAAGCCGATAAAGAAAAAATGGAAGAGATGAAAAAAACTGTAGAACCCATAATAAAAAGCCAGAAGTTTAACGATATATACCAGATGTACGTTGACAACTTAAAGAAAAAAGCAAAGATAAAAATCAACAAGAGGCTAATTGAAGGTGAATAAAACACCGTACGCTTTGGACTTTCTATGGCATCAGATTAATTTGTTGAAAAACAACGTTAGAAAACCAAAGTACAAAGAACTCTTAAACAAAGTGTTTGAAAATAAAGAGATGGTTGAACTTTTTGAAAAAGCAAAAGATAAAAAAGGAAGAAATTATGAAAGTGGAATATTAGAAAGAACAGCTGCTGTAGGTTCCTTAGCGATGTGTATGTATGACAACTATCCAACAATAGATATAGACATTATACTTACAGGTGTTTTGTTGGCAGGATTCAGAGACAGTCTTGGGAGACCTTTTTTTTACAAACATGTAAAAGATTATCCGGAAGTAGCAGAACTTTTATATAAAAAAAGTAGAAAAAAAACAAAAGTAGAGTATTTTTTATTTGATGAAATATTTAAAATTGACGAAAGAGTATTTAACGCTTTAAAAAGAAAGGAGGAAAAGGATGGAAATCTTATTTGACAATGGGACCCATAAAAACATTCTTTTAGAAGATTTTGGACATGGAGAAATGGTTCAAGCAAATGTCCATTTGATTGTTGACAGTGGTAAAGGTATGATTTTAGACCCCGGAGGACATAAAGTATTCAAACATCTTCTTCAGGAAATTGGAACGATAATAGGTGTTGACAACTTACAGTGGATATTTTTTTCCCATCAAGACCCTGACATCGTTGCTGCAGCCAACGGATGGCTTATGACAACAAAAGCCTACGCTATTGCATCAAAACTGTGGCTCAGGTTCATTCCTCACTTTGGTGTTGATAGACTTGTTGCAGATAGAATTATAGGATTAGACGATGAAGGAGCGATAATAAAACTTGGAAATACTGACATTTACATACTTCCTGCCCATTGGCTTCACTCTCCCGGAAATCTTCAAGTCTACGACCCTGTATCAAAAATTCTTTACTCTGGAGACCTTGGAGCGTCTTTAGGGCAGGATTATATTTACGTTGAAAACTTTGAAGAGCACATTAAGTACATGGAAGGATTTCATAAAAGGTATATCAACAGTGGTAGAGCGTTAAGAAACTGGGCAAAGATGGTTAGACAGCTTGATATAGAAATCATAGCACCACAACATGGAGCAATCTTTAAAGGTAAAGATATGGTAAACAAATTTATAAATTGGGTCGAAACACTCCAAACAGGTATAGATATAATGGATGATGTTTATAAAATTCCAACAAAAAGGTTAACTGTTTAGTTGATAAGTCATTATTCTGTTTTATATAGGGAAGTTTTAGAGTTTACAAAAGATTTAAAAGAAGGGTACTTTATAGATGCAACGGTAGGTGGTGGTGGACACTCCTACCTTATTCTAAAACAGAATCCCAAAGTTAAGTTAATTGGTATAGACAAAGACGATTATGCCCTTGAAGTTTCAAAAGAAAGGTTAAAAGAGTTTGAAGGAAGGTACCATTTAGTAAAGTCTTCATTTAAAGACTTAGACAAAGTCGTAAAAGATTTGGATGTAAAACCTATTGTGGGAATTTTATTCGATTTTGGTGTATCCCACTTTCAACTTAAACTTCCAAGAGGATTTTCTTTCCAGAGAGAAGAACCTCTCGATATGAGAATGGATACATCTTCTGATTTAACAGCTTACTATGTTGTTAACTACTACACTGAACCACATCTTTTAAAAGTAATATCCGAGTATGGAGAAGAAAAGTTTGCCCGCAGGATAGTAAAGAGTATCGTAGATTATAGAAAAAGAAAAAAGATAGAAACAACAAAAGAACTTGCTGATATTATCTACAAGGCTTATCCACCGAATTTAAGACATTCAAAAATTCATCCAGCTACAAAAACATTTCAAGCCATCAGAATAGAAGTAAACAACGAGTTAAACGAAATTGAAGAAGCTTTAGAAAAAGCTGTCAGACTACTGGATAAAGGAGGAGTTTTGATAGCAATATCCTTCCACTCTCTTGAAGATAGGATAGTTAAAAATACCTTCAAAAAATACAAAGAATTAAAGTTTTTGGAAATATTGACGAAAAAACCTATAACACCACAGGAAGATGAGATTAAAGAAAATCCAGCTTCAAGAAGTGCAAAAATGAGAGTGGCAAGGAGGCTCTGATGATAAAAGATTTGATTTTAAAAAACGATGAAGTTGTTAACGATATAAAGGTAGGATTTTCTAAATACAAATCCAGTTTGTTTATTATAGCAACTTCTCTTTTGGTTTTAGTTTTGTATAGCCAACTTAACTACAAAGTAGAAAGCGAAATAACAAAACTCAACATGGAAAAGAACTATTTGGTAGCGGAAAACTTTAAATTAAAAAATCAGATAACCGTTTTATCTTCTCCTGAAAGAATAAGTGAGATAGCAAAACAAGAAGGTGGAATGAAAAAAGTGGATTACAATCAGGTAAAGTTTATAGATGTAAATGAATGAATTTAGAACCTACCTTGTTTTTGGGATTTTCTCTATCGCATTCTTAGCAGCATTTGGAAAACTTTTGAGTCTTCAGATTTTCAACAGAGACTACTATCAAAAACGCATAGAAAGTCAATATTACCAATACGAAGAAGTACTTTTACCAAGAGGAACTATATTTGATAGAAATGGAAAGTTTACCGCTATAAGTGTTCCTACTTTGTCTGTGTACGTAATTCCCAAGTACATAAAAGACAAAGAAAATGTAGCAAAACAGTTATCTTTACTTTTAAAAATTCCTTACGAAAACCTAAGAAAAATCCTTCAAGATAGAAAAAATTATACAGTTATAGCATCTAACGTGGATAAATCCTTAAAACCACAGCTTGAAAGGATAAGGTCAGACTTAAAGGAATGGAACATAGGAATAATTGATGGTAGTATGAGATTTTACCCTTTTGGTTCAGTAGCCGGAAGTACCATCGGATTTGTAAGTAAAAAAACGGGTCTTGGACTGGAAGGTATGGAGTATCAACTTAACGATTACCTTGGTGGTGGTAAAGCAAAAATAAGGTTTCTAAAAGATGCCAGAGGAAATCTTATAGCTATTGAAGATGCAGATATAACTAAAAAAACTTACAATGCTGTTTTAACTATAGATATGAACGTTCAATACATAGCGGAAGAGTCTTTGATGGAGTTGGTTCAAGAGAGAAATCCATTGGAAGCTGCGGTTTTGATAATGAACCCTTACACAGGAGAGATTCTTGCTGCTGCGACATATCCTAACTACGACCCTAACAACTATGAAATGTATAAAAATAGAAAAAATATAATATTCCAACATGCTTATGAGGTTGGCTCCGTAGCAAAACCAATTTTTTTGGCAGAGGCTATAGATGAAGGGAAGGTTAATTTAAACGAAATCATTGATTGCCAAAATGGAGCAGTATACGTTGATGGTGTAAAGATAAAAGATCATAAAAGGTTTGGTCTTCTAACTCCCATTCAAATCATACAACACTCTTCAAACGTAGGAGCCATAAAGATAGCTTTAAGATTGGACCCTAAAGCTGTTTATAAAAAGTTGAGAGATATGGGTTTTGGTCAAAAAACAGGTGTTTTTCCAGGAGAAGCATCCGGATTTCTAAAGGAAGATTACAGACCTGTTAACATCGCTTACGCTTCCATAGGTCAAAACTGGACTGCAACACCTTTACAGGTAGGTGTTGCTTATTCTGCTTTTGCAAACGGTGGATATTTAGTTAAACCAATGCTTTTGAAAGGTTTTACAGATGAATCCGGAAATTATGTAAAAACTTTTGAGCCACAAGTAATCCGTAAAGTTTTAAGTGATGAGAGTATAAAAAAATTAAAACCTGTCCTTAAGCTGGTTGTTGAAGATGGAACAGCAAAATCCGGAAAATCTGAATTTTTTACAATAGGAGGTAAAACCGGAACAGCTCAAAAATACGACCCTACAATAAAAGCTCTTTCAAACTCAAAATGGTACACGTGGTTTGCTGGATTTTTTCCGGTTGAAAAACCATTGTTCACAGTTGTAGTGTTTGCAAACGAACCAAAACCCAAGTTTCCGGGAGAACACATTGGTGGTGGTGGTGTTTCTGCAACTGTTTTGAAGAACCTTGTTGATAGAATAATGTTTTACTACAAACAAAAACCGGATAAAGTTAAGATGTCAGATAACTCTTTATCCTCTGGGCAACAGAGATAGGAATCCCAAGTTTTTTAAGCTCATCATCGGAGGCTTTTAGTATGTTATCCAATGTTTTGTAGGTTCTGTAGAGTATCTCTTTTCTCTTTTCTCCTATACCTTCTATACCATCAAGAACGGACTTTAAAGTCTCTTTTTCTCTTAATTTTCTATTGTAGGTGATAGCAAATCTATGAGCTTCATCTCTCAATTGTGTAAATAACTTTAACAAATCTTGATTTTCAAAAAGTCTAATTTCCTTACCATCATCTGTGTATAAAATCTCTTCTTTTTTAGCTATTGAGAAAACTCTTATATTCAAACCAAGTTTATTTCTAACTTCTATTCCTTGAGAAAGTTGTCCTTTTCCTCCATCTATCAAAACAAGTTCAGGAGGATTCTCCATCTCAAAGTATTTTTTAAATCTTCTTGTAAGGACTTCCCTTAAAGATGCGTAGTCATCAATCTGTCCAACCGATTTTACTTTAAACCTTCTGTACTCCTTTTTATTCATAACTCCATTTTCCCATACTACACAAGAACCTACCGTAAAACTTCCTTGCAGATGAGATATATCAAAACATTCAATCCGGCTTGGAAGACTAAATCCAAATGTTTTTTCAAAACTTTCTTTTAAAGAATCTAAATCATCTACCTTAATGTTTCTCTTTATAAAATTTTCTATCGTTTGAGGTATGTTAAACTCTATTTCAACTTCTTTATTTTTTGATTTCAAAAGCCATTGTCTAAAATTCTCTAAGTCTTCAACGGGTTTATTTAACACTATTTTTTCAGGAATGTAGTTATCTGTGTAGTATGAAGTTAAAATGAATACTTCGTTTCCTTCTTCAAACTCTTCACTGTGTAATTTTAACTCTTCTTTTCCTATTATTGTATGCCCCCTTATTACAATCAGATAAACTTTTTTTCCTATAAAGTAAAAAATATCAGCTTCTTCCAAAGGAATACCCATAACTTCCTGCTTTCTTATAACGGTTTCTATCGCTTTTATTTGGTCTCTTACGGTAGCAGCTTTTTCAAACATAAGTTTTTGGGTGTAGATGTTTATCTTGTCGTAAAGTTGATATACGACGTTTTTTACATTTCCGGATAAAAAACTTTTGGTAACCTGTGCATCTTCGTTGTAGTCCCTTTTAGATATTTTATCGGCACAGGGTCCTGAACAAAGTCCAAGGTGGTAGTCAAAACACACTATGTTTCTTTTTGGTAGTGGGTCACATGTTCGTAATTTAAATAGTTTATGGATAAGTTCTTTCATAGCTCTTGCAGTTTTTGCAGGTAAAAATGGTCCAAAATAACTCCCTTTTATCTCTCCATACTTTCTACTTATCTTTATTGTTGGATACTCTTCATCTGTTATAACAAGCATCGGATAACCACTTCCGGATTTTAATCTTACGTTGTACTTTGGTTTGTACTGTTTTATCAGTTCGCTTTCTAAAACAAACGCTTCGTAATCAGACTTTGTTATAATCCATTGGATAACACTACTTTCAGAGAATATCTTCCTTTCTTTTGGGTCTGTTTTTAATTGTTGAAAGTGGTTTTTAAGACGGTTCTTTATATTAACAGCTTTACCGATGTATACGTAATGATTTTTTTCATTTTTAAAAATGTAGACTCCCGGTTCTTCCGGAGCTCTTTGTATATACTCTAAAGCCCAATAAAAAATTTTTTCATACATCCATTTATATTATATTACAGAGTTATGATAAAATTAATTTTTAGAATACAATTAACTTAGGGATAATTTAGATGAAAAAACTACCAATAGGAATACAAAACCTAAAAGAGATACTTACGGAAGGATACTACTATGTAGACAAAACTCCATTTGTAAAAAAACTACAAGAAAAAGGAAAATACTTCTTCTTAAGCAGGCCAAGAAGATTTGGAAAATCTTTATTTTTAGATACTCTAAAAGAAGCATTCAGTGGAAACAGAGAACTGTTTAAAGGTTTGTATTTGTATAATAACTGGGATTGGGATAAAAAATATCCGGTTATACATATAAGTTTTGGTAGTGGTGTGGTTGATAACAAAGATAAACTAATTAAGATAATAAACTCTTTCATAAATAAAATTGCACTTGAAGAAAACATTAAATTAACGGAAGAAGTCCTAAGTTTAAGGTTTAAAGAGCTTATAGAAAAACTATCAGAAAAACACAACCAAAAAGTAGTGGTATTGATAGACGAATACGACAAACCAATATTAGACAGGATAGAAGAACCGGATATAGCAAAAGAAAACAGAGAAGTGTTAAAAGATTTCTACTCTGTGTTGAAAGATGCAGACCCATACCTACACCTTGTATTTTTAACAGGAGTATCAAGATTCTCAAAAGTATCTATATTCAGTGGACTAAACCAACTTATGGATATAACACTACTTCCAGAATTTGCAACCGTATGTGGATATACCCAGACAGATTTAGAAACTGTCTTTGAAGACAGAATAAAAGACTTTGACAAAGAAGAAGTAAAAATATGGTACAACGGCTACAACTGGCTTGGAGAACCTGTTTATAACCCTTTTGACATACTACTACTATTTGCCAACAAAATGTTTAGACCTTACTGGTTTGAAACCGGAACACCCACATTTTTGATAAAATTACTTATAAACAAAAAAGATAGGAGCAAGGACCATATACATACTAACCTATCCAAACTTGGAAGTAAAAATGAGCCTAAACAGTACACTTTTAGAGTACCTATTTTACGACGCAGAACCATCAGAGTATAAGATAAAGATAGCAGAAGCATTAGAGAACGCAGAATTAGACCAAGTAAAACAAAACCTATACAGCTTTTTTGCAAGCATACCAACAGACTGGTACAGGAAAAACGACATATACCAGTACGAAGGTTTTTACGCATCTGTAATATACGCATTATTTACCGGAAGTGGCTTAACAACCATAGCGGAAGATACCACAAATAAAGGAAAGATAGACCTGACGGTGATATCACAAGAAAAGGTTTACATAATAGAGTTTAAAGTGATAGAGGAAAGCCAAGAAGGAAAAGCTTTAGAGCAGATAAAAGAGAAAAAATATTATGAGAAGTACCAAGACAAGTACAAAGAGATATACCTAATTGGAATAGAGTTTAGTAAAGAGAAAAGGAATATTGTTAACTTTGAAGTTGAGAAGGTTATACCTACTTGATGAAGTTTTTTAAAAACTTTTTCCTTTGGTTTTTTGCTTTTTTACTGTTTGTTTCTAACATATGGGGAATATCTATCTTTAGTCTTGATGAAGCCAAAAATGCTTCATGTGCAAGGGAGATGCTTGAAAGGGGAGATTTTATAGTTCCTACTTTCAACTATGAACTTAGAACAGACAAACCACCTTTACACTACTACTTTATGATGTTCGCGTATAAAATGTTTGGTGTTAACGAGTTTTCAGCAAGATTTTTCTCTTCTTTGTTTGGAAGCTTTACAGTAATGCTAACATTCCTTTTTGCTAAAAGGGTTTTTGATGAAAAAATAGCTATTTTTTCTTACATTATTTTACTTTCTTCGTTGCATTTTGTGTTTCAGTTTCATATGGCTGTTCCAGACCCATATTTGATATTTTTTATCACTGCTTCAATATTTTCTTTTTATCTGTTTTATCAAGAAAAAAAAGAAAAATATATATATCTGTTTTACATTTCATTAGGATTTGGAATTTTATCAAAAGGTTTAGTTGCTTTTGTTTTACCATCCTTTACCATTTTTATTTTTTTACTTTTAAGGAAAGAACTTTCAGTGTTGAAACAGATGAAAATTTTTAAAGGTTTAATTTTGACTTTTCTGATATCCATTCCTTGGTATGTTGCTGTCGGAATCAAAACAGATTGGGTATGGATTAAAGAATTTTTGTTTAAACACAACATCTCTCGTTTTTCTGATTCTATGGAAGGTCACGGTGGTATATTTTTAATCACGTTTATCTTCGTTTTTGTAGGTATGTTACCTTTTAGTGTATTTTTACCACAAATGACAAAAGAGGTTTTTAAAAGTAGATTTAATCCATCTATTTTGCTTTTAGCTATCTTTGTTTTTATCTATACTCTTTTTTTTAGTATCTCAAAAACTAAACTTCCAAACTACACAGTTCCGGTTTATCCGGCTTTATCAATACTTCTTGCTTTTACATTAGAAAAGTTAAAAAATTTCAAGTATTTTTATAGTTTGATTTTCTATTTGGTTTTGACTTCTTCAATTCCTTTTTTCCTTTACTTTTCTTTGAAAGGTGATAAAAATCTTTATTTAATTGCTGATTATTCTTGGTTTTTCTTTATTTTGACTTTTGGAGCAGTTTCCTCTATCATCTTTTACAAAGAGATCAGTAAAGTTATTGGTTCTTTATTTGTCTCGTCTGTTTTAATGAGTTTGGTGTTCTTTTATGTAGTCATGCCAAAAGTTGACAGAGAATCTTCCGTTAGAGTAATACTTCCTTACATAGACAAAGACTTACCCATTGGTTATTACAAAAGGTACAATCCGGCTTTTTCTTTTTACTTAAAAAAAAGGATAGTACCACTCAACTCTCCAGATGAAGTGAAAGAGTTTATGAAACAAGGGAAAGTCAACATCTTAACAAGACAAGAGTATTTAGAAGAATTAAAAGATATAAAAGAGCTGAAAGTGATAATCAAGAAAAAAGACCTTTTTGAAAATCCAACTTCTGTCTTACTTAAAAATTAAGTATAATTTTTTAACAAAAACTTCAAGGAGTGATTTTTGAAAATAAGGATAGGAACAAGAAAAAGCCAGTTGGCACTGTGGCAAGCAAACTACATAGCAAAACTTCTAAAAAAAACATCGAATGTGGACGTAGAAATTGTTAAAATCACAACTTCAGGAGATAAGATATTAGACGTTCCATTGGCAAAAATAGGTGGAAAAGGTCTATTTGTTAAAGAGATAGAAGATGCAATGTTAAAAGGCGATATAGATGTTGCGGTCCATTCGTTAAAGGATGTTCCTACACAACTTCCCGATGGTCTTGGCATTGTAGCTATTACCAAAAGGGAAGACCCAAGGGATGCTTTTTTATCTACAAAGTATAAATCATTGTATGAACTACCAAAGGGAGCGGTAGTTGGAACAAGTAGTTTAAGACGAAAATCACAGATAATGAAAATCAGAGATGATTTACAGATAAAAGATTTAAGGGGAAACGTTGATACAAGGATAAGAAAGTTGGAAGAAGGTCAGTACGATGCTATAATCCTTGCATACGCCGGATTAAAAAGATTAGGACTTGATAGTAAAGTGTCTTATGTGTTTTCTCCGGATGAGATGATTCCGGCTGTTTGTCAGGGATTTCTCGGAATAGAAGCAAGATTAGACGATGAGAAAGTCTTAAACATCTTACAAACCATCAACGATAGAGAGAGTTTTATTAGAGCAACCGCAGAAAGAAGTTTTTTAAAGACGTTGGAAGGAGGTTGTCAAGTTCCACTTGGAGCATACTGTGAAATAATCGATGGAGATATTAAAATATCCGGATTCATTGCAGATTTAGAAGGAAAAAGATTTATAAAAGAAACACTGTCAGAGAAAATATCAGATGATTCTTTAAATCAAGCAAAAGATTTAGGTGAAAAGTTAGCTAACATTCTTATAAAGAAAGGTGGTAAGGAAATACTAACAGAAATTTACAAGATGTGATATAATAAAATCTAAAGAAAAAACCTTCGGATGCCGAAAAGTGAAATTCAATGAAACATTAAGATTAGAGAGGGAAACAAGAGGATTTTCTTTAGAAAGATTATCTCAAGAGTTGGATATTCCAGTGTACATTCTTGAAAAGTTAGAAAATGATGAAGACTTTTCTACCAAAGACTCTTATGGCAGACTTTACGCTAAAAAAGTTGCTAAATTTCTGAATATAGATATTCCACAAGAGAATAAAGATGAAAACATGATACCTAAAAATCCGGGAATAGATACTAAGGTTTTAAACGTATTTGTAAAGTTGTTTCCACACACAGTTGCAGGTTTAGTTTTACTTTTGTTTATTTACGCAAATGCCAACCTTTTTAACAAAACTACGAATATTCAAATAAATCAGATAAAACAAAGTTACTCTAATCCATCAGATTTCCAAAATCAGAGGGAAACACAAAATCCGATAGACCACATAACCCTTATCTCAGAAGGAGACGTGTGGATAACGATGAATGTTGACGGAGAAAAAACAATAATAAATCTAAAGGAAGGAGAAAGTAAAACAGTTTACTTTACTAACAAAGTAACCTTTGAAACCATAGGAAATGCAGACAAGTTAAAAATAGTCTTTGATGAACAAGAAGTAAAAATAAGTGGAAGAGAGATAATCCACAACGTATTTGTAGATTCAGAAGGAGTTTTTTATAACGGATACAACGTTTTGAGAGGTGTTCCAAAAATTTGATTCCACCAAAAGAGTCTATAGAAAAAGCTATACTTGAAGTTTCAGACAAAGTAAAAGAAAGGATATCACAGTTTAAAAATCTTAAAGAAAAAGGAATAACAACCTTTGATTTTAAACCTTTTCTAAACATTCAACCTTATCAAGCAGATGTATTCTCGGAAGCTTGTTTTTGTATATTGACTGCAAACTTCAAAGCTTCATCCGGAATAAAAATACAAGCTGAAGTAGGGATAGAAGGATTCAAAAGTTATCCTTTAGAAAAACTCTATCAGATAATAAGTTCTCACGGTCATAGGTTTGCTGTGCAGAGAGCAGAAAGGATAGTACTTCTGAGAGATTTGGAAGATTTTCTAATAGATATAGCAAAAGAAAAAGATGGAAAAAAAGTAAGAGAAAATCTTGTAAAAAATGTTAAAGGATACGGCTACAAAGAAGCATCCCACTTTTTAAGAAATGTAGGTTTTGACGATGTGGCTATAATAGACAGACATATATCAAGATTTTTATTTGAATCCGGATTAGTCAGTCCAAGAAAAACAATAACGAAAAAAGTTTACCTTGAATGTGAAGAAGCCTTAGAAAAAATCTGTCAAGATTTAAATCTTACCCAATCTGAACTTGATTTGTACATCTTTTACATAAAAACCAAAAAGGTTTTAAAATGATAGACTTACTTTACGACCTTGCAAAACAAAACGGTATAGAACTCTCCCAAAACCAACTTGAAAAATTCCAAACATACCTAAATATGCTTTTAAAGTGGAATAAAGTCTACAACCTTACATCAATCAGAAAAAAAGAAGAGATAGTAACAAAACATTTTTTAGACAGTTTAACTTTGGTCAAACTTTTTGAAAGTAAAGCAATAGATGTATCTGGGAAAAAAATAGCTGACTTTGGAACTGGAGCCGGCTTTCCGGGAGTGCCACTGAAAATATACTACCAAGACAAAATAGACCTATACCTAATAGAGTCTGTAGGAAAAAAATGTATTTTCTTAGAGATGTTATCAAAAGAACTAAAAATAAATTACACAGTTTTATGTAAAAGAGCGGAAGAAGTTGAAGAAAAATTTGACATAGTGGTAAGTAGAGCAACGGGAGAAACCTTTGAAGTTTTGAAAATAGGTAAAAACCTCTTAAAAGAAGGTGGGCTACTGATAATAATGAAAGGAAAAGAAGTAGAAGAAGAGCTCAAACCATATACCACATCGATGAAGTTTAAAGGTTTACCAGAAAGAAAGTTTGTAGTTGTACAAAAATGGTAAGACTCAACAAGTATATAGCACAATCCGGATACTGCTCCAGAAGAAAAGCAGATGACCTTATACTACAGGGAAAAGTAAAAGTAAACGGTCAGATAGTAAAAGATTTAGGTACAAAGGTGGACCCGGAAAAAGACAAAGTAGAAGTGGAAGGAAAAGTTATAAAACCACAAGAAGAAAAAGTATACATTGTCATATACAAACCTGTTGGATACCTGTCGGCATTAGGCAAAGATAGATTTGGAAGAAAAACCCTTACAGATTTGTTAAGAGAGCTGAAAATAAACCATAAAGTGTTTCCCGTTGGAAGACTTGATTACAACAGTGAAGGACTTTTGATACTGACAAACGATGGAGAGTTTGCAAACAAAGTAGCCCATCCAAAGAGTCAGATAAAAAAAGTTTACAAAGTGTTGGTAGAAGGTGTAGTCTCACAAGAGACATTAAATAAGATGAAAGAAGGAACAGTTTTAGAAGATGGATTTTTTAAACCGGATGATATAAAAATTTTAGAAGTAAAGGATAACTCAACATGGCTACTTGTTGAGATACACAGTGGTAAAAAAAGGATAATAAGAAGATTCATGGATAGTTTTGGTCATAGAGTAAAAAGGTTAATCCGGATTAAAATAGATAGTATAGATTTAGGACATTTAAAACCTTACCAATACAGATACTTATCCAAAAAAGAGATCAGGAGTATTTTGAATGAATAAAGAGATAGTTTTAAGTAATGGAAGATTTTTTGTAAACATAGATAAAGATATTGCCATAAGAGATTTTTACTTTCCATACGTTGGAATGTACAACCATCTAAACTCACAAGCAAACAGCATAGGAGTATGGGTAAATGGAAAGTTTAGATGGATAGATGATAGTTGGGAAAAAAGTTTTGATTACAAAGAAAACTCTTTAGTTGCAAAAATTACAGCAACAAATCAGGACCTTCACATAAAATTAGAATTTACATCAACAATTCACAAGTACAGTGATATCCTGATTCACAAAGTTAAGATAACAAATCTATCCTCAGAAAAACAAGATTTTAAAGTATTTTTTTATCACTGTTTTAGATTAAACGAATCCGAAATTGGAAACACCGCTTACTACGACCCAAAGTTAAAAGGTTTGATTCACTACAAAGGTTCCACTTATGTTTATATTTCATCGGAAGGTCTTGATTACGAATACACAGTAGCAAAGAAAAATCACGAATCCGGAGCATGGAAAGAGATAGAATCCGGAATACTATCAAAGACAAAAATAATGCAAGGAGAGATAGACAGTGGATGGGGAGTAAAAGGGGAACTTCAACCACTAGAATCAAAAGAATTTTTCTACTACATCCTCGTTGGAAAAAAATACGAAGAGATTGAAAATCTAAAAAATAAAGTGGAAAAGGAAGGATTGGAACATCTTTTAGAAGAAACGGAAGATTACTGGAAAAGCTGGATAAAAACAAAGGATAGACTAATTCCGGCTTTATCAAGAGACTTAAAAAATCAGTATTACAGAAGTTTGTTAACGATAAAAGCACACTTTGATAACGAAGGAGCTGTTGTTGCTGCAAACGACACATCAATATACAAATTCAACAAAGACCATTACAGCTATCTATGGCCTCGTGATGGTGCTTTTATCTGTATGGCATTAGATAACGCCGGATACACCCGTTTAACCGAAAAATTCTTTAAGTTTTGTAAAAAACACATAACAAACTATGGGTATTTACTTCACAAATACTCTCCTGATGGAACAGCTGGCTCATCTTGGCATCCGTGGTGTGATGAAGATGAAAACTACCAACTTCCAATTCAGGAAGATGAAACAGCGTTAGTTGTGGTTGCTTTGTACAACCATTACTTAAACAGCAAAGATGTAGAATTCATAGATATGATGTACAACGGTTTTGTAAGAAAAGCAGCAAACTTTATGGTAAGCTACACAGACCCTAAAACCCACTTACCTTTAGAAAGTTACGATTTATGGGAAGAAAGAAGGGGAGTGTTTACTTACACAGCTTCAACCGTTTACGCTGGACTTGTAGCTGCATCTAAATTGGCAGTTTTGGTAGGAAACAAGGAAGAAGCGGTTATATACAAAGAAAAAGCTGAAAAAATAAGAGAGGCGATACTAACCTACCTTTACGACGAAGAATCCGGAAGATTTTTAAGAGGCATATACAAAGATAAGAACGGAAACATCATAAAAGATAAAACGTTGGAGAGTAGTCTCTTACTTATCCATGAGTTTGACGTGGTAGAAGCGGAAGATTACCGGATGATAAACACGGTAAAAGCCATAGAAGAAGGGTTATGGATAAAAGATGGAATAGGTGGTCTTGCAAGGTACGAAAACGATTACTACCACAGAGTATCAGAAAACACCCCCGGAAACCCTTGGATAATAACCACTTTATGGCTTGCAAACTGGTACACGGAGGTAGGTCTTTTCGATAAAGCCTTTTCATTACTAAACTGGGTTTTAAAAAGAAGAACTCAAGCAGGGCTTTTGGCAGAGCAGTTTGACCCTTATACAGGAGAACCTCTATCTGTATGTCCTCTTACTTGGTCCCACTCTTCCTTTTGCTACAGCATTCAAAAGCTAAATAAAAAACTTATTGAGCAGAAAACTCCAGAGTACGTATAGAAGAAAATCTCTTACCAAGATTACCAACCAAGTGAGCTCCGTAAATTGCTACCATCAACTCACCTTTTTTTATACTATCTTTGTTGTTTTCTATAAATCTGCAAATTTCCTCTAACTTGTAGCCCTGATTTCCTTCCATATCTGTATCACTGTAAAACTCTTTAATTTCTTTAAAGGTTTCTCTATCACCTATGTAAAGATTCTGTGATTTCATGGTAGGGTCAAACTCTGCTTTCAACTGAAACTCTAACTTATCACCTACATTAACTTTTTCAGATATAAAAAATACAGGTTTTGTAAAAGCTCTATGTTCGTGTAAAACAGGTTCATTGAGACTGTCGGTTAAAAATACTTCTACATTATCCTTATTTAATAACACTTTATTACCATCCACATCTAAAACTGTTCCTCTTACAACTCCTTTGATAGTTGCCGAGTATGGAAGGACTTTATGGTTTACATAATCTTTGTTTAACTTTACAGAGGAAGATATCAGTCTCCATCCTATAAAACTAAACTCTTCCTCTTTACATTCTAATCCAAGGTTTTCTGCAAAAAGTCTTATCTGCTTTACAAACAAAAGCTCTTCTCTACTCCCTGCTAACCTTCCTTTTCCAAAGGATACAAGTTCCGGATAAAACTCTACATTTTTCTTTTGACCAAAAAGTCCGTATATACAACCACAGTAGTTTTGATGATACAGTTGAGATTCCTTTGAGAGTTTGTTCATTATCTGAGTTCCACCGTTTTTTCTAAAATCAACAGCTAAAAACTCTATACCATACTGGGATGCTACTTTCTCTCCTACTTCCTTTAACACGTCAAAGTCTTTTTTAGGACTCATCATCAAAACCGTTGTCATTTTATTACAACCAAGTTGTTTTGCAACGTAAGCACTTTTTGATAATCTTACATCGTGGCAGATTGTACATCTTTCTCCTCTTTCTGGCTCATTTTCATAACCTTTTACAGCTTCAACCCATCTATCCAGCTCATACTCTCCTTTGATACACTCTATCGAAAGTTCATCACACACTCTTTTTGTTTCAATCCATCTGAGTTCAAACTCTTCCTCAGGATGTATGTTAGGGTCATAAAAATAGCCTATAAGCTGACTGTTTGGAAAATCTTCCTTTAACTTTCTCAACGCGTAAACACTATCTACTCCACAACATATATGAACCAGTATCTTATCCATCTTCATTCCTTAATTTGCTTTATTTATATCTTCAAAGCTTAATATATCCATACAATCCAATTCTCTGTAAGCCATCCCATAAATGCCGTTTTTTGTTAGATAGTTTAAAATATCATCTTCTATTCTTAAAGAGCCTAATATTGGAACCAGTTTATAATCGTTGTATTCCGGATATAAATTCCTAAACCTGTTTATCTTTTTGTCTTTAAATTCGTTTATATACTCTACTTTTGGAGTTGCTTTTACCTCTATCAAATACACCGTTTTACATGGCTCACTTACAGCTATCACGTCAAACTCATCTTTTAAGTTACCTCTTTTCCTTTTTATATTCATACCAAGGTCCGTTAATTCACAATTAAAGTATTTTTCAAGGACTGGTTTTGTAGCCGGGAATATTATATCCTCAACTATAGTTCCCATTTTGTTGGCAAGTTCTCCCCACTGTTTGTTCATTTTTCTATGTTCTTCCTTCATCTCATATTTAAACTGTTTCATCTCTTGTTTAAGAATTTCAGTATCCTGTTTCATCTCGGCAATTATTTTTTCTGTGTTTTCTTTAAACTGTCTCATCTCATCTTTAAACTCTTTCATCTCTTGTTTAAGATTTTCTGTATTTTGTTTCATTTCAATAATCATTTTTTCTACATTGTCTTTGAAAATTTCCACTTCCTTTCCAAATTTGTTAATCGCTATTTCATTCTCCTGTTGTATGTAAAGAATCTTCATTATAGTCTCTTCCACAAGAGATAATCTTTCTTCCAATATATCCATAGTTTTACCTCTTACTTGTTCAGTTGATTATTAATTATACTAAATTTAATAGTTTGATTGCAAAATTCAACTTACAACATTTTTGATAAAGTTTCCTTTGTTCTTAACAAGTTCCCTTCCTAACTTTCTTGCCATCTCCTCGTCTTTGCCGGGCTCTCTACCGGCTCTTGTCAGATAGCCACCTGCCATAAGACAGTTTGCCACTTCAAAGGCTACGTCGTGATACTCTCTAAGATTTGCTTCTCTTCCTCCACATAACCTTATTTCTGCATCCGGATTAAAAAGTCTAAACAGTGCTACTATTTTTAAGCATTTTAAAGGAGTAAGGTTATGTGCGTTTCCAAGCGGTGTTCCGGGTATTGGCATCAGAAAGTTTAAAGGAATGGAATCCACTTTTAAATCTCTGTATGTTATTGCTAAATCTACTATGTCTTCATCAGACTCCCCCATACCAAATATTCCACCACTACATGTAGATAGTCCAACCTTTTGTACTTTTTTAATGGTTTCGTATCTTTCTTTCCATGTATGGGTTGTAACGATGTTTTTAAAGAAATCTTCCGAAGTTTCAAGGTTATGGTTTATCCTATCTACTCCGGATTCTTTTAATACTTTTAAATCTTCTTCATCTATTGTCCCAAGTGAACAACAAACCTTGACCGGATAAGCTTTAGTTATCTCTTTTACAGCATCGGCGATTTTTTCAACTTCTTCCTTGGTTGCTCTCCTACCACTTACCACAATACAGTATCTGTTTGCATTTATCATTACAGCTTTTTCAGCACCTTCAAGCATCTGCTGTTTACTTACAAGAGAGTAAGCATTTATAGGTGTTTTAAAATGAGATGATTGAGCACAGAAAGAACAATCTTCACTACATGCACCATTTTTAGCATTTATAAGACTACAAAACTCCATCTGATTTTTAAACACAGCCTCTCTAACCTTCGCAGCCTCCTCCACCAAATCCATAACGTAATCATCTTCTATAGAAAGTATCTTTAAACCATCTTCCTTAGATAGTTTTTCTCCACTTAAAACTCTATCTGCAAGACCTTTTATAAAATCCATAATCCACCTCGTTAACCAAATATTTTTAAATAGTTTACCATAAAATTTTAAATAGTATGATTGTTTTTATTACTCTTGTGCTTCTGCGTTGTCTTGAATAAAGAAAGGCATTTTTGATTTTACTGTTTGATATACATCGACAGGTCTTCCGGATAGCTGACCTACGTCTCTTGTCCAAGGTGCTAAGCTAAATGAAGCAATTTGGTTAGTATCTTTTAGTTTAAATATCCTTAAAGGAATTCTTATGAAAACTCCTTTATCAGAATAGTTTTTATTTTCTCCTATAAAATCAGATGTATCACTTTTTGTATACCAAAAACCAACTTCAAAACCGTTTATATTCCTTGAAACTTCTAATCTCACTCCTTTATCACCAGCTAAAAATCTGCCGGCTTTCACATTAACAAGAACTTCCGGATATTTAAAATGATAATATCCACTTACATAGTAATCGTAAAGCCAGTAATCTTTGAAACCTAAAACTTTATAAGGGTCTCTCTTTTTTACATAATCACCACCTATACCAACAGCTATTCTTCCATCTTTAAAAAAGTGTAAAATGTCCCCACCTATTCCTGCAAACATCATTTCGTTGTATCCAACAGATATACCAACAAAAGTGTTTTTAAAGATGTTGTCAAAATAATTTATAGATAAGTTGTAAACTCTAAGTTTGTTTTGCTTTAAGTACTCTGCCACATCAGACCTTACAGGATTTGACATCAAAGGTTCATTTGAAGATGAGATATTGTTGTAAATAGGTAGAGATATTGTAGATGATAAAAATACACTATCAGAAAATTGTTGATAAACACTTGTATCCACTGAAAACTGATACTTAAATGCCCCGGAAGGGTCATTTAAAAAAGTTCTAAATTTTATATTCAAATCAAAGTAAGGTTTATCTATAAAAATTTTTTTGGCTGATTCATACATAGGAGATATTTCATAGTTTGAGTTCTTTATAAGGTATGTAAAATCTATTTTTCCTTTGATATACTCGTTTACTGAATAACCCTCAAATTCGTAAGAAGTGATAGGTATGTTTTTGTACTTTAAAATAACCTTTACCTTTGAAACATTTGGAAAGTATGTAACTTTTAGAATATCTAAAGCTTTTTTTAATGCGACACTTTCATACAGATATCCGTTGTTGTTGTATTCTATAATTAAAGTACTTTGTTCTATGTAAACTTTCTCATGATCTAAATCTAAACGTTTTAGAGCTTTTTCATAGAATTTAACTTGGTCACCTTCTTTTATTTCCTTTACATCTTCTTGAGACAGAATAAAGTGTTTCGGTAAGTGTGGAAGACCCTTTCCCATAGGAGCTGTAATACTTAAATTAAAACCTATTTTTTTGTTTCTTTCAACAAAAACGTTAGATTGAAACCATTGGTACGGTCTGAAACTGATGCCATAGTTTATTTTTTCTGAATTCTTTAACCTGTGACCATAAAAACCTTTAAGTTCTTCCGTTTTTAAAGGTGAATACTCCGCTAAAAAAGATAGTTTTGGATGAATTAGTACTTCCGTTCCTCCAAAAATTCCGTTTAATTTACCTTTTGAATAACCTAAGGTAACAATCTGTGGAATTGGAGTTTCTAAGTACTTTGTAGCTACGATATATTTACTTTCAAAAAGTTTAGTTCCGTGAAAATCATCGTATCCTACAGAAATGGCAGGATAGTAACTGGTTTCCGGTAAAAGTTGATATTTTAGAAAAAATGCTTTGTCTTTATATTTACCATAATTTTTCCAAACACCTTCTGAAAATCTGATACTTTCTATTTGGGTAACTGTTCCTCCAATCTCCAACCTTGGAAGAAATCCTAAATTAATAAAGACTCTTGTGTAAGGATAAACATGGGATAACCCGAGTGTTAAATGTCCATCTTTTATAGTGTATGCTGATGGATTCTCTATCAATCCGGTTCTACCGAAGTTGGAAACACTTTCACCACCGTAAGATGAATGAAAGAAAGCAAACAAAAAAAGGGGTATAAAAAACCCCCTTTTCTTATAAAACATAACAACCTAATAATCAGAGGTTAATGAGTAGGTGTTGTACTATGAGTAGGTGTCGTTCCACTATCGGATGAACTACTAACAGCTACAGCACTTACCACACCTACAGCTACTATCGCTGCTGGAACAGCTACTGCAGCTAATGTACCTGCTCCTACCGCTGCACCTGCTGTCGCAGCACCTGCTCCTACTCCTGCAGCACCTGCTCCTGTCGCTCCTGCACCACTTCCTGCACCTGCTCCTGCTGCTGCTTCATCTGCAAAGATTGGAGTTGATAATCCTAACATTGCAAACGCTACAAATCCTGCTAAAAATTTCTTCATGATTTTTTACCCCCTACTGTTTTTACATTAAAAATATAACACATAAATCATAAATTTGCAAATCGTTTTTTTCTATTTTTTATAGCTTCTCTTATAAAGACTATAAATATTGCTAAAAATAAACTACTTACAAATGCTACAGCTACCATCAATCTTTTCTTTGGTTTTGATGGTTTTTCCGGATATGTAGGATAGTCTATCACTTCTACGTACAAGTTCTCTTTAAGTTCATCTATTCTTGCTTGTTCCAACAATTTTCCTAAAATTTCGTATTTTGCTTTCAGTTGCTGAACTTTCATATATATAGGAGCATAATCGGGAATCACAGATAAAGTTTTCTCTGTCGATAAAGGAGAGTCTGTTTTTATCTTTCCTTCAACTTCCGCTATCTTTTGATTTAGGTACGCAAGTCTGTTATAAGCTTCTTTCAACTGGGGATGATCTGCTGTCAAGACTGTTGACATAGAGTTTATTTTAGCTTCAAGTTGTAATTTTTCTGCTATTAAGTTGGCATAAAGTTGTAACTGGTTTTGTAGTTGATTTTCTGGCATTATTACCTGCTTTTCTTTTTGGAACTTGTTTAGCTGTTCCATAGCGTCTTTTAATTGTTGTTTTGTTTTTTCTAATTCATTTTCGTAGAAAACTCTGTTCATTTTAGCAACTGTAAAAGCTTTCTCGTTTAAGATTTTTCTTAAATTATCTATCACACTTTGATTTATCTTTTGAGCCATTTCTGGATTTTTCCAATCAACGGTTATTTTAATAGTTCCTTCCTTTTGATTAACATTAGCATTTATGTTTTTCTTTATTTTTTCTGCAGCTACTTGTAAAGGATACTTATACTCTTCTTTTGAGTCTTCAAGTATCTCATCGATAAGATTCAAATCTTTTATCACTCTTTCTCTTAAAGTTAAGCTTTCTAAAACAGCTTTTACGTTAGATTGATTTTGGTCTGTCCCTACTGGTAGTCCTGCCATTGCAGCGATAGCGGAGAGTCCACTCCCACCACTACTTTTTGAAATCGGAACTATCACAGCCTCACTTGTATAGGTTTTTGGTAGGATAAAAGATATCACTCCCGTTAAAAATGTTATAACTCCCGTAAAAATCATTATAAATTTTCTATTGTTCCATATGGTTTCCCAAAGTTGAAAAAGGTCTATTTCATCTTCATAACATTGTTGTTGAGAAGTTGTATTTACATTTTTTTCTTCCATAATTATAACCTCTTAGCCAATACTGCTGTTGATATAGACTGGAATATTATCTGGACTACATCCTTTATAAGGGGTCTCCACATTATAGGTACTTTCAGTTCAGATGGGACTACTATTGTATCTCCTTCTGAAAGTGGATAGTCTTCTATTCCAGACCAAAGTAAGAAAGACCTTCCATAAGACTGTGCTGATATTACCCTTCCATTTGATTTTATTATATAAATATTTTTCTTATCTGCGTTTTTACCCGGTCCACCAACCATTTCAAGGTAATCTTTTAGTTTGTATCCTTTTATGTAAGGTAATGCTACTTGATTATAAACATCACCTAAAACAAGAACATAACTTGGTCTTGATGGAACTATTATCAAATCGTTATCTTCCAGTCTTATGTTTTGGTTTGATTTTTCTAGTTCTTGAATTGTAGGTGGTATCTCAAGAGCTATCCTACCAAGTCCAAATTCTGCTTTTTTCTTCATTATTTGCAAAAGATTTTTTTGCTCTTGAAGAGCAGTCATAGCTGCTTGCTTTTCTTCTTCGTTGGAATAAGTTAGTTGTTTTGCGGATTTTATAAACTCTTCTTCTAAAGTGGTCATTGTTATTTCTAATTTTTCTTTTTGGAGCTTTTTAGCGGATTCTCTGATAAATATCAAACCTTGAGGAAAAGCGTTTTCTGTGTATCCTCCAGCTTTTTTAATTATCTCTGCCAAGGTTGTACTGTCAGTTATTTCGTATTTTCCCGGATGTTTAACTTCACCAAGTATAGTAACGGAAGGAGCCTTTTCACTTGCGTACGTTTTTGTTATTATAACCACATCTCCAGGATAAAGTTTAACATTCTTAGTATCATTGTACTTTACAAGAAGGTCATACAGGTACACCGATTGATATCTGTTTTGCAATTGAAGGTCATTTGTCAAATCTTTATCAGTGAGTGAATTTATTTTTTGCTTTTTTAATATATCTTCAAAATCCTCACCTCTGATTACTATGGCTTTTAATTTTCTCATATCTTCTTTAAACTTTAAATCCCTTAATGCTTCAACAAGGGTTAAATCCGGATAATAAGGTATGGTTTTTGGATTATCTACTTCTCCAGATATATATACAGGTTCCTCTATAAATTTACTGTATACGATTATTTCATCAGATTTGTTAATATTAACATCTATGTTTTTCTGATATATGTCTGTTAAATTAAAATCAAGCTGAGATTTATCTGCCTTAACGATACGAACATAGTTTGCATTTATCAAAGGTTTTGCTTTTTCCAACAGTTCCTTCAGTGTTTTGGTGTCATTTGTTGAATAATAACCAGGATAGTAAACATCTCCTTTAACTAAAACTGCGTTTTCTATGACATTTGGTTTCTTACCAAAGAATATAAAATCTCCGTTTTGTAGTTTTGTTTTCAAGAAGTTTTCGTCTGTAAGGTTTCCTTCGTAGATGTTTACACCATCTTTGGAAAATCTTGATATTCTGATGTAAACTTCACTTGCTGATGGGTTTAGTCCTCCTGCAAACTGTAGTATATCCTTTAACTCTTTTTCTGATTTTAGCTCATAAATAGCTGGTCTTTTAACATCTCCGGATATTGCCACAGTCTCACCAATAGGAGGTACATATATAGTATCTTCTTCTTTTAACTTTATATCTGTAGGAATACCTTTTATAAATAAATCATAAAGGTCAACTTTGTAGGTAATCAAGCCATCTGGAGTTTTTCTTTTTATTTCTATATTTCTGAGTGTTCCAGATTTGCTTACTCCACCCGCGTATGTAATGGCATCTATCAGAGTGTCCAATGGATTTACAGTCATTTGACCCGGATTTTTTACAAAACCTGTAACATACACCTTAAAAGTTCTTAACTTATTTAGTACTATATCGACTTTAAGGTTTTTAAATTTTCCTGATAGTCTTTGTTGTAATATCTTTTTGAAATCAGCTATCTTTAATCCGGCTACGGTCATAACACCTAAGTTTGGAATGTATACACTTCCATCTCTTGATACTGTTAAATCTAAATCTCTATCGATAGACAATATATCTACCGGGTCTCCCCATAGGTAAACTTTTAAGTTATCTCCTGGTCCCAATACATAATCATCTGATACCGGAGATAACGCTTTTTGAGATACTCTAAAAAATTCATATCCAAACTGTTTTAATTTTCTGTTTTGAAGAATATCTTTGTATATTTTATTTATATTTTCCTCTAAATCTGAAGTCTCTTCTTGAAGAGTTTTTTTAGTCAAAAGATTTTCCTGTTGTTGAAGTTCTTCTTGCTGTTGAATCTCCTGTACACCTGATTTTTTTTCTTCTGAACTTTGCTTTGTATTTTTCTGATTTTCTAACTGCTTTGGTTGTATAGTCTGATTTTGGTTTAACTGGTTTAAAATATCTGAGGGAGGTAGTGCTTTTTGTCCCGTATCCGGAGATGTTATTTGGTTTGAAGAAGGAGTTAAGGCACCTTCTTGAGAGTAAGATTTGTAAAAATTAAAAAGTAAAATCCCCATCAGTACTAATTTTAAAATATTCAAAATATCCTCCTAAAGACCGTTATCTATATCGCGTAGTATTATATCACAAAATAGATAGTCGTATTTAAAACGGATTTATATTGGATTTATTTGTGATTTTTATCTCCAATAATATGTTAAAATGTAAAATAAAACAGTTCGTGGTGATAGAATGAAAAAACTACCAATAGGAGTACAGAATTTAAAAGAGATACTTACGGAAGGATACTATTATGTAGACAAAACACCATTTGTAAAAAAACTACAAGAAAAAGGAAAATACTTTTTCTTAAGCAGACCAAGAAGATTTGGAAAATCTCTATTTTTAGATACTCTAAAAGAAGCATTCAGTGGAAATAAAGAACTGTTTAAAGGTCTATACCTGTATGATAACTGGGATTGGGATAAAAAATATCCGGTTGTAAGGATAGATCTAAGCATAGCCTTAACAGACACGATAGAAAGATTAGAACATTCTCTTAACTACTTATTGGACACCAATGCAAGTGAATACTCAATAGAATTACAAAACCAACACCCAAACCTAAAATTCCAAGAACTAATCAAAAAACTGTATGAAAAACACAACCAAAAAGTAGTGGTATTGATAGACGAGTACGACAAACCAATACTGGATGTTATAGAAGACACCCAAAAAGCAAAAAACAACAGAGAAGTACTCAAAAAATTCTTTGAGATACTAAAACCATCTGACCCATATCTACACCTTGTATTTTTGACCGGAGTATCAAGATTCTCAAAAGTATCAATATTCAGTGGGCTAAACCAACTTATGGATATAACACTACTTCCAGAATTTGCAACCATATGCGGATATACCCAAACAGAGTTAGAGACAGTCTTTGAAGACAGAATAAAAGACTTTGACAAAGAAGAAGTAAAAAGATGGTATAACGGCTACAACTGGTTAGGAGAGCCAGTCTACAACCCATTTGACATACTACTACTATTTGCCAACAAAATGTTTAGACCCTACTGGTTTGAAACCGGAACACCCACATTTTTGATAAAACTCTTTCAAAAAAACCAGTACTACCTTCCAGATTTAGAGAACTTAGAAGTAGGAGAAGAGATACTATCTAACCTTGATATTGATTACATATATCCGGAAAATCTACTGTTTCAATCCGGATACCTGACTATAAAAGACCATTACAGAATATCAAACAAAAGCTACTATCTACTGACATATCCAAACCTTGAAGTAAAAACAAGTTTCAACGATGCATTTTTAACCCATATAATACCCCCACCCCAAGCAAGTAAAACCCAGCTAAACCTGATAAGAGCCTTTTTATCATCAGACATAGAAAAAATAAAACAAACACTTTACAGCTTTTTTGCAAGCATACCAACAAACTGGTATAGGAAAAACAACATTCAAGAGTATGAAGGATTTTACGCATCTGTAATATACGCACTACTTACCGGAAGTGGTTTAACAACCATCACAGAAGATGCTACAAACAGAGGGAAGATAGACCTAACTGTGATAGCACACGACAAAGTTTACATAATAGAGTTTAAAGTGATAGAAGAAACCCAAGAAGGAAAAGCATTGGACCAGATAAAAGAGAAAAAGTATTACGAAAAATACCAAGACAAGTATAAAGAGATTTACATGATAGGGATAGAGTTTAGCAAAGAGAAAAGAAATATAACAAATTTTGAGGTTGAGAAGATAAAATGATTCTAATCTATGGAAAAGGCAAGACAGGAACAGATTTAAAAAATTACTTAGATAAAAAAGGGATTGAGAATCTAATTTTAGATGAAAATGATGATTTATCTGCTATCAATCCGGAAAGAATAGATTTAATAGTAGTATCTCCCGGAGTTCCATTTTTCAAAGAAATTTACAAATTTGCAAAAAAAACAAGAATTCCTATAATTTCAGAGATTGAGTTTGGTTATAAACACTTCCACGGAGATGTTATCGCAATAACTGGAACAGATGGAAAGACTACCACAACATCCTTGACTTATGAGATATTCAAAAATGTAACCAATAAGAATGTATTTGTAGGAGGTAACTACGGAATTCCATTTATAAACGCATTAGAAGAAAACTATGACCTGGCTGTTTTAGAGCTTTCGTCATTTCAGCTTTACTCCACAAAAAACTTTAAACCAAACGTAGCAGTAATACTTAACATCTCAAAAGACCACCTTGATTGGCACAAAAAGATGAGACATTACATTCTATCAAAATTCAAAATATTTAAAAACCAGACAGAAAATGACTTTCTTATACTTAACTACGATGATAATCTACTGAAAAACATCAAAGCCAAAAGTAAAATATATTACTTCTCTTTGCAAAAACTTCCTGATGATAAGAAAGGGATATACTTAAAAAACAAAGAAAAAGATGGATACGTTTTGGTACTAAAAGATAGCTTTAAACTTGAATTTAAAATAAAACCTAAACTCATAGGGCTACATAACTTACAAAACATAATGGCAAGTATACTGTCAGCATACATGTATAAACTAAACTTTGACAAAGTTATAAAAGTTATAGAAGAATTTCAGCCACTTCCACACAGAATTGAGTTTGTATCACAGATAGGTGGTATTTACTTTTACAACGACTCAAAAGCAACTACCGTCCAAGCTGTTGAAAAAGCCATCGATAGCTTTGATAACAAGATTATACTAATTTTAGGTGGAATAAATAAAGGTGGAGATTTTTCTACTTTAAGAGAAAAGTTAAAAAATAAAGTTAAAAAAGCTATTGTAATAGGAAGAGACAAAGAAGAAATAAAAAATATGATAAAAAAATTTACACAGGTAGAAACAGCACAAGATTTAGAAGAAGCTGTTATGAAAGCTTACGAAAATGCCGAAAAAGGAGATACCGTTTTACTTTCCCCCGGATGTGCAAGCTTTGACATGTTTAAAAGTTATGCAGACAGGGGAGAACAGTTTAAAAATATCGTAAAAAGTTTAGAAAAGAAAAATGGTTAGAAGTTTTTATGTAGATTGGTTAATATTTGTATCTTTCGTTTTGTTGGTTATCATAGGGATAGTTGCTGTTTACAGTGCTACCTATACATCTACTACAGACCCTTTTTACTACTTAAAAAGACATATTTTAGCTTTGATTCTGGCATCTATAGCTGGATACATCGCTTTTGCAACACCTATAAGTTTTTGGAAAAAAAATGCTTACTTGATTTTTCTGATTTCAATAATTTTATTGATTGTTGTTCTTATTTTACCTTCCGATGGAACAGGAACCAAAAGATGGATAAATCTTGGATTTTTTAAGTTTCAGCCATCTGAATTTGTAAAGTTTGCAACTGTTTTGTTTCTTGCTAAATATTTAGACAGAAAAGAAGAAAAATTAAACTCTCCAGAACCGGTTATCGTTATTTATACAGTAGTTGGAATTGTAGGTATTTTAGTTGCTGTAGAGCCTCACAAAGGTGCAGCTTTGTTTTTGTTTATACTTACAGGATTGATTCTTTTTTCTTCCAAAGCTAAGTTAAAGTATGTTTTAGCTCCTGTAGGTTTAATAATTCCGATATTTATAGCCTTTTTCATCTTTAAAAGTCATTATGCTGTAAGTAGACTAAAAGGTTGGTTGAATCCAGACCCTTCTTCAAAAGAAGGCTATCAACCATTTCAGGCTATGCTATCCTTTGCAAAAGGAGGACCTTTTGGAGAAGGAATAGGAATGGGTACTCAAAAACTAAAATACCTTCCGGAAATCCATACAGACTACATATTTTCTCTTATAGGAGAAGAGACAGGTCTTATAGGAACATCTTTAGTTATGATTTTATTTTTCATAATTTTTTACAGAGGTATAAAGACATCCCTTGAAAAGGAAGATTTATTTACTCAAATACTTGGTCTTGGAGTAACCTACATTTTAGCGATGAACTCAATTTTTCATATATTTGTAAATTTAAACCTTTTCCCTTCTACCGGATTTACTTTACCTTTTGTCAGCTATGGTGGTTCATCTTTAATAATGTCTTTTGTATATATAGGAATTCTTTTAAGAATCTCAAAAGAACCAGTGAAAGTTGTTTATGCAAAAAGGAGATAGAATGAAAACGGTCTTTATATCTGGTGGAGGAACAGGAGGACATTACTATCCGGCTTTGGCAGTAGCACAAGCACTAAAAGAAAAAGGTTATAAAGTAGTCTATGTAGGAACAGACAAAGGCATAGAAGGAAAAAAAGGCTTTGAATACGCAGATGAGATACATCTATTCCCGATGAAAGCCGTTAGAGGAAAAAACTTCTTAGGAAAGATACAAGGAGCTATTTCGTTAATAAAAACGACCTTGAAGGTTGTTAAACTACTAAAAAAAGAAGAACCATCATTCTCTTTGTGCTTTGGAGGTTATACATCCTTTCCTTTGGGAGTTGCTTCTTTTTTAACAAAAACACCATTATACATCCATGAGCAAAACTCTATACCTTCTTACACAAACCGAATACTGTCATTCTTTGCGGAAAAAATATTTATAACGTTTGAATACAGCAGTAAATTCTTCAATCCTAAAAAAACGTATTTGGTAGGGATGCCCCTTAGAAGAAGTATTATTGAAAGAGCAAAGAACTATGTGTATAAACCTACAGACAAAAAAACCGTTCTAGTATTAGGTGGAAGTCAAGGTTCAAAAAAGTTATCTCAGCTAACAGTACAACTTGCCAAAGACATGCCTGATATTAACTTTATTTTAATAAAAGGAAAATGGGAATTTGACAATACGGATTTACAAAACCTAACAATTTACGATTACTACGAACATATGGAAGATTTATACGAAGTTGCAGATATAGTGATATCAAGAAGCGGTTCCGGAACTGTAAACGAAATACTAGCCTTTGGAAAATACGCGATATTCGTCCCTTATCCCTACGCAGCCTCAAACCACCAATACTACAACATAAAATGGCTGCAAGATTTAGGTTTATGTCAAATAATAGAAGAAAAAAACTTGACCTTAGAAAGTGTAAAAACTGCTTTATTAGAGAGTTTTTCAAAAGATTTACAAAATCTATTTAACAGAATAAAGACTTTATCCAACATTGATGCCATAGATAAAATTTTGACTTTGTGTTAAGGAAATTTGAGGATTCAGCCGATAATTATGTTATGATATTTTTGTTCTGGAGGAAAGTAAAATGAAGATAGATTTTATAAAAAATTCGTTAAAAACTTCAGATAAAAAAGAAAAAGGTGAAGTTTTAGATGAAAATGATTATTATTTGGAAAGTGAACTAGAGAAAATAAAGAAATCATGGAATGTTATCTCTTTTATAGAAAAAGTTGAGAAAAAAGGAATTTTACCTTTTGAAATAATAGAAAAAGAAAGAGCTATGGTGGAAAATGATATCAGTGAAAGGATAACACGAATAAGTACCTTAAAATCATTAATCTTTAACAAGAAAAATGATTGATAAAATCAAAGAAAATATAAAAAGATTTAACAGTTTATCCTTAGAAGAAAAAATTTTAAAAGTAGTTTTTTTGATTTTATTGACTATACTCGCCCTTATAATAATTGCACCTTCTAACCATCAAAGTCAAGTTATATTAGCAATAACTTTATTTATAACTCTAATTTCCAATTTAAATAATTTTAAAACAAACCAAGACAAGTAGCAAAACTTAAAGCTAAAATGAAGAAGTT
>NZ_DAIDMN010000004.1 GCF_027448985.1 Sulfurihydrogenibium sp. | reverse complement strand
GGAGGAAAAAATGGCAAACATCTATTACGACGAAGATGCATCCTTAGACTACTTGAAAGATAAGACCGTAGCTATAATAGGTTATGGAAGCCAAGGACACGCCCATGCCCTAAACTTAAGAGACAGTGGTATAAAGGTTGTTGTAGGACTTCTTGCAGGAAGTAGGTCTATAGAAAAAGCAAAAGCGGAAGGTTTTGAAGTTTACTCTCCGGATGAAGCTGCTAAAAAAGCAGACGTAATAATGATACTTACTCCAGATACAGTTCAACCTCAACTTTTCCAATCGGCAATTCTTCCAAACCTTGATGAAGGAAACGCTTTGGCATTCGCCCATGGATTCAACATACACTTTGGACAGATAGTTCCACCTGCTTACGTTGATGTGTTCTTAGTTGCACCAAAAGGTCCAGGACATCTAGTCAGATGGATGTATGAAGAAGGAAAAGGAGTTCCTGGATTATTTGCAGTTTACCAAGACTTTACAGGAAAAGCCAGAGAAATTGCGATGGCATACGCTAAAGGTATAGGTTGTACAAGAGCAGGACTTATAGAAACCACATTTAAAGAAGAAACGGAGACGGACCTATTTGGAGAGCAAGCAGTTCTGTGTGGTGGAGCAACAGCTTTAATAAAAGCCGGATTTGAAACATTGATAGAAGCTGGATATCAACCAGAAGTTGCATACTTTGAATGTTTACATGAGTTAAAACTCATAGTTGACCTTATATACCAATACGGCATATCCGGAATGAGATACTCAATATCAGATACAGCAAGGTACGGAGACGTAACAAGAGGAAAAAGAGTTTATGAAGCAGTCAAACCTCTTTACAAAAAGATACTGGAAGAAATCCAAGAAGGTGAGTTTGCAAAAGAATGGATACTTGAAAATGTAGCAAACAGACCTCACTTTAACGCACTTGTTAAAAAAGATGAAGACCATCCAGTTGAAAAAGTAGGAAAAGAATTAAGAAAAATGATGCCTTGGCTTGGTGGTAAAGGTTTATAAAACATGAACTTAACATCAAAAAGAAAAAGTCTTAAAAAAGTGTACGAACCAGTTGGGGTCCTCCTTGCGAGGACCCGTATAACTCCTAACATAATAACAGTAATATCGGTAATAATAGGAGTATTAGCCGCTATATCTTTTTTCAAAGAAAAACCTTTAACCGGAGCTATACTGGTTTTCATGAGTGGTTTTTTTGATTTGCTGGACGGAGTAGTTGCAAGAGAAAAAGAAAAAGCTTCAAAATTTGGAGCTGTATTTGATTGGCTTGCAGACAAATTCGTTGATGGATTTTTACTTTTCTTTATAGGAATTACATACTCAACTCCTTACTTAACAGCGATAGCAATAACGGCAAACATGCTCCACACATTCATAAAGCCTGTTGCGTACGCAGAAATCGGATTTTCAAATAGGAAAAAAGGAAAGATAGAAGACCCATTGGAAGGAGTAGGATTCTTTGGAAGACCAGAAACCCTTTTAACTATAATAGTATTTGCAATTTTTGAACATTTTAAAATCTTTGGTGGACTTGAGTTTGGATTTGTACTAATAACAGCTTTGACAACATTATCCTTACTACAAAGGATTGTTTATCTTTACATAAAGTACAACAAAGATTACGATTAAGAGGATGCGATGAAAAGACCTTATACAATTATACTATCTGAGCTTACCGTTGATGGAAAGTTAACACTCTCAAAAGGTGTTTCTTCAAAAGAAATTATGAAATTTATGGATGAGGAAGCAAACAGATATCTACATGAAACAAGGGCAAAAGTTGATGGTATAATGGTAGGAGCGGAAACGATAAGAACCGATAACCCTTATCTAACCGTAAGGTACGTAAAAGGGAAAAATCCAACAAGGATAATTCCTACAGCATCAGCAAACATTCCTTTAGATGCTAACGTTTTAAAAAGTGATGCTCCTACAATCATAATAACTACTCAAAAAGCTCCTTCAGAAAAAGTAGAAGCTTTATCTGAAAAAGTTGAGGTTGTAAAGATAGGTGAAGATAATGTAGATTTAATAAAGATGATGGATTTTCTTTACAGTAGAGGAATACATACTTTGATGGTTGAAGGAGGCTCTACTCTTAATTGGAATCTACTCAACCTTGGACTAGTTGATGAGATAAGAATAATTCACATGCCATTTATCGTTGGTGGAACTGACACACCTACATTGGTAGGAGGAGAAGGATTCAAAACATTAGAAGATGTTATCAAACTAAAGTTAAGGGCTCATTTTATAAGAGGCTCTCACCTTATTACTGAGTGGGAAGTTAAGTATGAAGATTGAAATTCTGTACTTTTCACAAATAAAAGATAAATTAGGAAGAAGCTTTGAAACGGTAGAGTTAGATGGTAAAACAGTTGGTGATTTGATAGATTTTTTAGTTAAAAAATACCCACATATAAAAGATATTTTAGAAAAGTCAATGATAGCTGTAAATGAAGAGTACACATCACAAGAAAGAATTTTAAATGAAAATGATAAAGTTGCTATAATACCGCCTGTTAGTGGTGGATAAGTTAATCTTTGGAATTTTAGCAGATTTAACTATACTGATACATTTTTTATGGATACTGTTTTTAATTTTTGGTTCTCTTTTAGGTATCTTCTATAAAAAAATAAAGTATATACATATCTTTGGTTGAATTTTTGCCGTTTTTCTTCAAATGTTTGGTTTTACATGTCCTTTAACTTACTTGGAAAATTATTTTAGAAAATTGGCAGGGAAAGATTATTACACGCAAGGTTTTATATCTTATTATTTGGAAAAATTAGTTTATATCAACATTTCTCCAAAAATCATCTTTATTCTGACGTTAATAATGGTAATGATTCATATTATAATTTATACAAAATTTTCAAAGAGGAGATAGTATGAAGGCAGTTTTTTTGGATAGGGATGGTGTTATAAATGTTGATAAAGGATACGTACATAGAGTTGAAGATTTTGAGTTTTATCCAAACGTTTTTGAGGCTTTGAAAAAATTACAAGAATCCGGATACAAACTTTTTATAGTTACAAACCAATCCGGAATAGCTGTTGGATATTACACAGAGGAAGATTTTTTAAAACTTACAGATTACATGTTAAAAGAGTTTGAAAAAGAAGGTATTAAGATAGAAAAAGTTTATTACTGTCCTCACCATGAAAATGGTATAGTAGAAGAATACTCTATAAAGTGTGATTGTAGAAAACCTGAAAGTGGAATGATAAAACAAGCAATAAAAGAGTATAACATAGACCCTTCTCAATCTTTTTTGATAGGAGATAAAGAGAACGACATTCTTGCAGCTCATAAAGAAGGTATAAAGGCAGCTTTGGTAAAGACTGGACAAGGAATGAAGTATGTTGATAACACAACAGCGGATTTTATAGGTGAAGATGTATTGGATGTTGTAAACAATTTTATTTTAAGGAAGTAAGCGGAGAGGGCGGGATTCGAACCCGCGGTGCAGGTTTTACCCCGCACAACTTCTTAGCAGGAAGCCGCTTTCGACCACTCAGCCACCTCTCCATCAGGAGTATATATTATATTACTTGATAAATGTTTTTGCAAGATAAAAAAGACCTTTAAGAGGTAATTTTGGCTCATATATAAATTTCCTTTTTAAATCAAAAACAACAAAAGAAGAATTTCCACCTGTTATCACGATGTTAAACTTCTGTTTATAGTCTTTTTCTATCCTATCTATAACACCTTCAACCAAAGATATATATCCATGGTACAATCCGGATTGTATACTGTTTACCGTATTTTTTCCAATAACTGATGGTGGTTTTTCAAGGTTTACTTTTGGTAGTTTTGCAGTTTTTGAAAAAAGACACTTTAAAGATGTTTCTATTCCGGGGAATATTAATCCTCCATCGTATTCTCCACTTTTATTTACTACATCGAATGTTATAGCGGTACCAAAGTCTACACATACGATAGGTGGTTTTGTTATGTGTAATGAAGCATAACTGTTGACTAATCTATCTACTCCTACTTGTGATGGGTCTTCATAGTTAACTTTTATGGGAATAAAGATATCTTTACCGACAAAAAGAGGATTTTTATTATAATACTTTAAAAAGGCTGTACGAATTACACTATCAATCTGAGGGACGACAGAAGATACGAGAATCTCTTTTATTTTAGCTTTTTCTATATTAAAAAAACTATTGAAAAAATCTAAATTTAAAAGCCAGTCATCTGGAGTTTTTTCTATATCCGTTTTAAATTTCATACTTTGGATATTATCTAAACTTTCCACAAATCCTATTTCTACAGTGGTATTACCAATATCTACGGCTAATATCAACCTTCTGTCCTATTGTTAAACACTAAGTTTTTGTACCTGAAAAAGTAATCTACAGTTGATTTATAGAGTATTTTTGCTATACTGTCTAAGAACTGCTCGTTTGCCAGCAGTTTAGCATCATTTTCATTTGTGATGAACGCTGTTTCTACCAACACAGCTGGAATGGAAGGTGTTTTTAAAACTGCAAAGTTTGCAGATTCAATTCTCTTAAACTCTGTATCTTTTAGAAGGTTTTTTGCATTAACTTGAATAAATTTTGCAAAATTTAAACCTTCAGTCATTGTGTGGCTTATTGCCATATCTGCCACTATTTTGTTTACATTAGGATTGGCACTAACTTTTACTACATTTAAAACTGTTTTGTTTTCTCTTTCTTCAACCATTTTTGCAAGTTTTGATGTTGCTCCTCTAAGGTTGAGTGTGTAAACGTATGTCCCGGATAGGTTTGGATTTTCTGAGGCATTTGTATGAATACTTATAAAGAGGTCAGCTTTCTTTTCTAATGCTATCAATGTTCTATCGTATAAAGGAACGTACGTATCGTTTTCTCTTGTTAGATAAACTTTAAATCTTCCATCTTTTTCAAGATAGTTTTTCAACTTTAATGCTACTTTTAAGTTTATGTCTTTCTCTTTTAGACCGTTTGCTATTGCTCCCGGGTCGTGTCCTCCATGTCCTGGGTCTATAACTATAATTTTTTTCTTTCCCGAAAAGCTTTTAGGAACTTCTATTTCTAAAGAGGATACAGAAGTGTCTTTTATTTGGTTTTCTAAATTTTTAAGGATATTGGCAAGAACATCAGCTTGTGATGTTGATTTTTCTTCAGATTTTTCCGGATTTTTTATATCCTTTTTAACCGATAAGGGTTTGTTTATATCTATTACGAATCTATCCGGATTTGAAAGAGTAAAGTATTTAAAAGAACTTCCATCTTGTAGTGTAATGTAAATCAAAGATGAGTTCTTTTCTTCGTTCATGTAAACTTCAAACTCTTTTACTACTGATGGGTCCACTTTGAAATTGGATTTTTGGTATGTATCTTTAACTTTTATGATAACTGTGTTATCTACCGTCAAAATATCTGCATCTTTTATGTTATTTAAAACTATCCTAACCTTTTCGTTGTGTATTCCGGATTTAATCTCAAATCCGGATGAAAACCCTATAAATAAAACCGTTATCAGAAATACTATTATCCTTAACATTTTCAACCTCTTTTTCCTTTTCGGATTAAAAATATAAATCTTTAGTCGTGGTATATAGGTTCAAGTAAGTATAAATTTTCGAGGTTTTTATTTTCTAAGCAAAAATAACCCCCTTCCAAAGCTAAAGATGTTTTTAATTTTATTGAGTTTTCTATATTTAAATTTTTTGATATAACAAGAGAATTTTTAAAATCTTCTAAAATCTTTAAAAACTCTTCAAACTTTTTAATGTGATAATGTTCTTGGTCTTTTATTTTGTAAGCGACCATCGATTTACCAATGTTGATAACAGCTATAACATTACCGCAAAAGTATTTATACTTATAAATCATTACATCCAAGGTTTTATATGCGTAAATAGGAATATTTAAAGTGTAGGATAGAGTTTTTGCCGTTATAACACCGACTCTAAGTCCTGTGTTGGAACCTAAACCTATATTAACCATAACACCTTTGAGGTTTTTTTTATCTATTTCAAGAGTTTTAAACATACTATCTATTTCCACAATTAAAATCTCAGAAAAAGGTTTTGGTTTTAGATACTCTCTGTATCCGTATACTTTCTCTTCATCAAACAAAGCAACACCAAAGTTATCAGAAAAAGTATCTATACTTAAATACAATTAATCACCTCTTTTTAAAGTTTTTAAAAATTATACCGAAAATTTATTGAAGTTTAAAATTTGGTTGGTAAGATGTGTGAAGATAACAACTTAGATGAGGTTTTAAAAAAGTTGATGGAAGAATTATTGCAGGAGGAAGAGATGAAAGTACAAAGAATTGAAGAAATCAAACGGCTCATAGCCGAAGGAAAGTATGATGTCCCAGTTCAAGAGCTTGTGGAAAGTATTTTAAAAAAGTTAAAGGAAAAAAGTTAAGTCCTTATAAATATCAGTAATTTTTTCTACCGCTATATCTATATCTTCTAAGGTGTTGAAAATGCCAAATGAAAATCTGACAGAGGACAGAGCTTCTTTTTCTGAGTATCCGTAAGCCGTTAAAACATGGGAGGGGGTGGGAGTTCCGGAAGAACATGCAGAGCCGGAAGACACTTCTATCCCTTGTGTATCTAAAGCTATTATTAAACTTTGGGCATCAACTTTGGGAAAGATAACATTTGTAATGTTTGGAAGACGAGACACATTTTCACCAACTATATGTAAATTCGGAATATTTTCTTTAATCTTTTTTTCAAAAGTGTACCTCAAACTATTTAGATGATTTACTAAATCTTCTTTATTTTTTTGCCAGTAATCAATTGCCATATACAAAGAATGTACAAGGGGAGGGCTTTGAGTTCCGGACCTTAAACCTTTTTCTTGACCTCCACCAAATATAATTGGTTGTAGTTTTATATTTTCCTTTTTGTAAAGGATTCCTATGGACTTTGGAGCATTTATTTTATGTCCGGATACAGAAAACATGTCAACATACTCAATAGGTATATTTTCTTTACAGAAAGATTGTACCGTATCTGTAAAAAATACAACATCTTTTTCTTTACATATTTTTCCTATTTCTTTTAAATTTTGTAAAACTCCTGTTTCGTTGTTTCCATGAATTACACATACTAACAAAGTTTTAGTTGTTATTAAGCTCTTAAGATGGTCTAAGTCAACAACTCCGTTTTTATCTACCTTTACAAAATCTACTTTGTATCCTTTTTTTGAAAGTTGTCTTAAAGGCATGAGTACTGATTTATGCTCTATAGGAGTTGTTATTATGTGGTTTTTATCCGGATAGCTTTCAGCAAGTCCAAAAATGGCTAAGTTGTTACTTTCAGTAGCACATGATGTGAATATTATTTCATCGGATTTACAACCAAGGTACTCTGCAATGGAAAACCGGCTTTTTTCTATTAAATGTCTTGCTTTTTGTCCTTCTTTGTGAACAGAGTTTGGATTTGCAAAGTATTCTGAGTACAAATCTTTTAATGAGTTTAAAATTTCCGGTAAAACCAAAGTTGTCGCAGCATTATCTAAGTAAATCATCACTTATTTGAAAATTCTTTAATTTTTTCCGTAAGTTCTTCTACAGTTGACTCTTCATCTAAACCTAATATTTCAAGGAGTTTTTCTATACTTATCCATTTTTTTAGGACCATTCCTTGTGTTAATAGTTTTTCAAAAGGTTCATCTACCTCAACAAGTCCTATATCTTTTAAAAATTTTGTAAAGAATCTGGAGTAAAGAAGGTGTAATACTGCATGTTCAATGCCACCTATGTATATATCAACAGGCATCCAGTAATCTGCTTTTTCTTTGTCAAATGGTTTTTCTTGGTTTTTCGGGTCCGTGTATCTAAGGAAGTACCAAGAGCTGTCAACAAAAGTGTCCATTGTATCCGTTTCTCTTTTTGCAGGTTTTCCACATTTTGGACAGGTTGTGTTTACAAACTCCTCAACTTTTGATAAAGGATTACCTCCTACACCTGTAAATTCTACATTTTGAGGAAGTATAACTGGAAGGTCTTTTTCTGGTACGGGCACTGTACCACAGGTATCACAGTATATTATCGGTATTGGTGTTCCCCAGTATCTTTGTCTTGATATGTTCCAATCTCTTAGTTTGTAGTTTATGGTTTTTTCACCAATACCTTTTTCTTCTAAAAACTCAACTATTTTTTCTTTTGCTTGGGAAGATTTAAGACCGTCAAAGGGACCTGAGTTTACTAAAATTCCTTCATCTTCGTAAGCTTCTTTTTCAAAGTTCCAATCTTTGTCAACGGGTTTTATTACTGGTTTTATAGGAAGAGAGTATTTTTTGGCAAATTCAAAGTCTCTTTGGTCGTGGGCAGGTACTGCCATTATTGCACCTGTACCGTATCCCCAGAGTATATAGTTGGCAGCGTATATTGGTACTTCTTCACCTGTTAGTGGATTTATAGCGTACTTCCCTGTAAAAACTCCTTCTTTTTCTTCCAATATTGCTCTTTCTTTTGTAGACATAGATTTTATTTTATTTACAAATTCTTTGACTTTTTTTTCATAAGGTGTTCCTTCCGCTAATTTCAATACGATTGGATTTTCTGGAGCAACAGCCATAAATGTAACACCGTATATCGTATCTGGGCGAGTTGTAAATACTTCTAAGTGTTCTTGGAAATCTTTTATTGGAAACTTTATGGTTGCTCCGATAGATTTTCCTATCCAGTTTTCTTGCATTGTTAAAACCTGAGATGGCCATTTACCTTTGAGTTTTTCTAAATCTTGAAGTAGTCTTTCTGCGTAGTCCGTTATTTTTAAGTACCAAGATGGTATCTCTTTTTGGACTACAGGTGTTCCACATCTCCAACACTTCCCATCTATAACTTGTTCGTTTGCTAAAACTGTAAGGTCATGGGGACACCAGTTCACAAGGGCAGACTTCCTGTATGCTATTCCTTTTTCAAACATTTTTAAAAATATCCACTGGTTCCATTTGTAGTAATCCGGATTGCAGGTTGTAACTTCTCTTTCCCAATCGTAGGAAAAACCAAGTCTTTTTAGCTGTTTTTTCATGTAGTCTATGTTTTCGTAAGTCCATTTTGCCGGATGAACACCACTTTTGATGGCTGCGTTTTCTGCTGGCATTCCAAATGCATCCCATCCCATAGGGTGAAGGGTGTTTTTACCTGTCATCCGGTAGTACCTGTTTATAACGTCTCCTATCGCGTAATTTCTTACATGCCCCATATGAATTTTTCCAGATGGGTATGGAAACATCTCTAAAACATAGTACTTATTTGATTTATCTTGGTTTTCCGTAGATTTAAAAATGTTTTCTTTTTCCCATTTTTCTAAATATTCTTTTTCTATTTCTTGAAATCTGTACTCCATTTTCTTCTCCTTATTCAGAGTCTCTGTAATAAACAACACTGTTTTCTTCTACTTTTCCGGATAAAGATTCGTATGATGAGTAGTAGTAAGGTGTAAACGCTTCAAACTCTGCTGCACACGTGTCAACCACTTTATAAGAGACTGGTATTCTTCTTTTTCTTATCTCTTCTTCGGTAGTTTTTAAGAGTCTTGCAAGTTCTCTGTCTGAAAATCCCCACTGTTTTGCTTTCTCAAGCTCTTGGTCCGTAATGGAGTTAACATCTTTTTTTGATAGATAGATTTCGTAGTCAACTATTTCTTTTATCTGACTTAAAAACCATATATCTATATGGGAAAGCTTGTTTACTTCCTCAACTGTAAATCCTCTTCTAAAAGCTTCTGCTATATACCATAATCTATCAGGGTTAGGTTTTATTATTTTTTCTTTCAAAGTGTTTTCATCTACTTTTTCAAGTCCCATATAAAAACCGTATCTTCCAAGTTCAAGACTTCTTAATGCCTTTTGAAGGCTTTCTTTGAATGTTCTTCCTATTGCCATCACTTCTCCAACGGATTTCATCATAGTGGTTAAAGTTGGGTCCGCTTCCGGAAATTTTGCAAAGTCAAATCTTGGTATTTTTACCACTATGTAATCTATTGTAGGTTCAAAGGATGCAGGAGTTTTTTTGGTTATGTCGTTTGGAAGTTCGTCAAGGGTGTATCCTACGGCTAACTTCGCTGCTATCTTTGCAATTGGAAAACCTGTTGCCTTAGATGCCAAAGCGGAAGACCTTGAGACTCTCGGGTTCATCTCTATAACGTAAAACTCTCCTGTCTTTGGATTTTGAGAAAACTGAACATTTGAGCCTCCTGTCTCAACTCCTATCTCTCTCATAACGGCTATTGAGTAATTTCTAAGTATCTGATACTCTCTATCTGATAAAGTCATAGCTGGAGCTATGGTTATACTATCTCCCGTATGAACTCCCATAGGGTCAAGGTTTTCTATTGAACATATGATAACGCAGTTGTCATTTTTATCTCTCATAACTTCCATTTCAAACTCTTTCCAACCTATAACAGATTCTTCCAATAATACTTCATGGATAGGAGATGCGTCTAATCCGGCTTTTACCTTAGGATAAAACTCTTCTCGGTTGTACGCTATACTACCTCCGGTTCCTCCCAATGTAAAAGATGGACGGATAATAACCGGAAAACCTATCCAATCTATAACTTCTTCCGCTTCTGCTAAAGATTTTACAACTGCACTTTTAGGCATAGAAAGACCTATGTTTTCCATAGCTTTTTTAAACAGGTCTCTGTCTTCTGCTTTTTTTATAACTTCGTACTTTGCACCTATGAGTTCTACATTGTATTTATCAAGTATTCCTTTTTCGTAAAGGTCTATTGCAAGGTTTAAGGCTGTCTGTCCTCCAAGGGTTGGCAAAATGGCATCTGGTCTTTCTTTTTCTATTATTTTTTCTAAAACAGGTGTGATTAAAGGTTCTATGTAAGTTCTATCGGCTATGTTAGGGTCTGTCATTATGGTAGCCGGATTTGAGTTAACTAAAATAACACGATATCCTTCTTCTTTTAAAGCTTTTGCTCCTTGTGTTCCGGAGTAATCAAACTCAGCAGCTTGTCCTATTATGATAGGTCCGGATCCGATTAGAAGGATTGTCTCAATATCAGTCCTTTTTGGCATACTTTACCTCGTTGAGATTTTAGATATATATTTTAGCATTTTTGGAATATACAGATATAAACTTTAATGTTTAAACTTTAATTTCCAATTTAAATTTAAATAATTTTAAAACAAACCAAGACAAGTAGCAAAACTTAAAGCTAAAATGAAGAAGTTTATCTTAGCTTTAAATCCTTCTAAAGATACTGCCCTGATATCCTCTATTCCCATATAGTATAACTTGCTAAATACTGTCTCTATTCTCTTCCTTACTCTCTTTAAAAACTCTTGTTTATCCTTTTGTTTGTGATGTACTTTCCCCTTCTTTCTTATAGCCTCTAACTCTATTCCTAAACTCTTAAATTCTTCTTTTAAATCCTTTGAATTAAAAGCTTTGTCTGCTATTATTGTCCCTTTGTTTAATATATCTATCAAAACACTGTCCTCTTTTACTTCCTTTAAAAAGTTTAT
Source organism: Sulfurihydrogenibium sp. (assembly GCF_027448985.1). Lineage (GTDB taxonomy): Bacteria > Aquificota > Aquificia > Aquificales > Hydrogenothermaceae > Sulfurihydrogenibium. The sequence goes on along the minus strand of NZ_DAIDMN010000004.1, from coordinate 32,074 downwards.
ATCATGCTTTGAAGCTGGAATAATCTCATATCCTATCGGTCTTTTGTAATAATCCACTATTAATCCTATTTTAAAACCAAACCATTCTCTTGTTCCGTTGTTTCCTTTGTATAACTTACCAGAAACTTTCTTGTTTCTTTTCATTCTTTGATTTTTACAAACAGGTATTGGTTTTGTATCTGCTATGTATACTGTGGTTATCTTCTCAGAAAATAAATTTGTAAGAATGATTGAGATTACTTGAGCAAGTTTATATAGTTTTTTAGCTCTTTTTACTATTGCTGGTAATTGAGGAACATAAGGGAAAAGGTCATTGTAATTCTCTTTAAATTCCTTAAGTGTTATTTTGTAATCACCTTTTCTATAGCTCATAGAAAATATGATGAGAGTTATAAGCTCTACATCAGAGAATTTAGGCTTATTTGTTTTATGTTTATGTTTTATGAGTTTTAGGATTTCATCTGTCAGAATATAAACGTTTATGATATAATCTCTAAAAGTCATGATTTTACCTCCAGTGGTAGTTTTACTTTATGATACCACTGGAGGTTTTTTATTTCATCTTTTTTTCGAATTGGAAATTAGGGTTTTAACCCTAATTTCCAATTTAAGAATTTAAGCAAACTTTTCTGTAGCAAAGTAAACACATAAGGAAGTATATTTTTGTTATAAACTATTTTCTGAATTGGAAACTAAGGTTAGGGTTAAAAATTTTTCAAACCGTGTTATAAAAATCTTGCATTCTTTTTCATTTTGGGTTATTCTAATTTTACACATTTGCAGGAGGCAACGGATGGCTACAGGATACTTTGGATTGGTTGTATTTTTCGTTTTAGCGGTCGTTATAGGTGCAGCTTTACTTATCCTAAACAGACTATTAGCACCAAGAACACCAGAGCCATATGAGGGATATCCTTACGAGTGTGGTGTACCTCTTTACGATAAATCAACATGGACAACCATAGACCAAAAGTACTACCTTTTAGGTTTACTGCTTGTGTTGTTTGACCTTGAATCTGCATTTGTATTTCCGTGGGCTGTCATATTTAAAGAAGTTGCTCAGGTTGCAGCCGGATTCATATTTACAGAAATGTTTTTATTCTTGTTTATACTTATATTAGGATATTTATATGCATGGAAAAAAGGAGCGTTAAAATGGCAATAACAGGAAACAGTGGAATAATTTTAACAACAGTAGAAGAAGTTTTAAGTTGGGGAAGAAGAAACTCTTTGTGGCCTGTTTCTGTTGGGCTTGCATGCTGTGCTATTGAGATGATGCATACAGCAGCTTCAAGGTTTGATACAGACAGGCTTGGAATAATATTCAGAGGTTCTCCAAGACAGTCTGATGTTTTGATTGTTGCAGGAACGGTTGTTAACAAAGTTGCCCCTATGCTTAAACTTATTTACGAACAGATGCCAGACCCTAAGTGGGTTATCTCTATGGGAGGATGTGCATCAGGTGGAGGACCATTTCCTACATACTCTACACTTCAAGGTGTAGATAGAATAATACCCGTTGATGTTTACATTCCCGGATGTCCTCCAACACCTCAGGCGTTACTGTGGGGTATAATGCAACTTCAAAAGAAAATAAAAGAAAAACAGGAAGGAAAACAGTTAAAAGAGATACCTATAAGAATTCCAACCGAATCAAAACCTATCTCGAAATAAAAGAGGCTAATTTTGTTATGGATAAACTTACAGAAGGCAGAATCTTTAAGGTCTGCCTTCCCAACTTTGAAAATAAAAGAATATAAAAACGCTACAACTGTAGAGATAGAAAAAGAGAAAATCTTAGACCTATTAAAGTACCTTAAAGAAAATTCGGAATACTCTTTCAAAATGTTTATAGACTTTACAGTTGTAGATTATCCTCTTCACAATCCAAGATTTCAAGCTGTTTACATCCTTTACTCTCCGGAGTATAACGAAAGAATCATAGTTAAAACATGGACAGATGAAACATTACCTTCTATTGTACCTCTGTGGAAAGGAGCTAAATGGGCTGAAAGGGAAGCTTACGATATGTTTGGAATAAAATTTGAAGGGCATGAAAACCTTGTCCGAATGTTTTTATGGGAAACTTATCCTTACTATCCTCTTAGAAAAGACTTTCCTAAAGAGGGAATAAAAGATACATACTTACCTTCTCTAAACGAGAGAGATAACATTCCAAGTCATGATTACGACCCTTATCACACCGCTATTCCAACTTTAGAAGATTTAGAAATTACCGAAAGAAAAAGAATTGAGAAAAAAAATCAGATAGTTTTAAACTGGGGACCACTTCATCCTGGTACACACGGAACAATATGGTTTTTGTTTGATTTAGAAGGAGAAACTATAAAAAACTGTGATATCATTTTAGGACAACTCCATAGAGGAATAGAAAAGTTAGCTGAAGATTTAACATACACCCAAATTATTCCTTACACAGATAGGATGGACTATATATCTGCCCTTTGTTCAAATATAGCGTATGTAAATGCGGTAGAAAAACTCCTTGGTGTTGAACCTACCGAAAAAGCAAAGTGGATTAGAACAATGATGGCTGAACTTCAAAGGATAAACAGCCATCTGTTGTGGCTTGGGACAACTGCATTGGACCTTGGAGCATTAACTATGTTCCTTTACACATTTAGAGAAAGAGAAAAATTAATGGATATAATAGAAGGTATAGCCGGAATAAGACTTAACTCATCGTACCTTAGGATAGGAGGAGTAAGATACGACCTTCCGGAAGGAGCCATTGATGTTATAAAACACTTTGTAAAAGATTTTCCATCAAGAATAAAAGACTATGAGGACTTACTTACAAAAAACAGGATTTGGATAAAAAGAAACAAAGATGTAGGAGTTGTAAGTAAAGAAGATGTTTACCAGTATGGACTTACAGGAATTATGGCAAGGAGTGCTGGAGTTCCTTATGATATAAGGTATATCCAACCTACCGATGCCTATTCAGAGGTAGATTTTGAAATTCCATTAGGAACTGTTGGAGATGCGTATGACAGATACTTACTTAGAATGGAAGAAATGAAGCAAAGTGTAAAAATAATTCAGCAGTGTATAAAAAAATTGGAAGAACTAAAAGATGATAAGTATTTAGCTACGGAAAATCCTTATGTTTTGCCAACTCTTCAAGAAACTTACTTATCCATAGAAGCTATGGTTAAAGACTTTAATCTCAGAATATACGGAGAAAAGGCTCCTGAAGGGGAAATTTACCTATCCGGAGAAAATCCAAGAGGAGAACTAGGTTTTTACATGGTTAGTAAAGGGGAGGGCAGACCTTACAGATTAAGAATAAGGTCTGGAGCGTTTTATAACTTACAGATATTCCCTAAACTTATAAAAGGTAGAACGGTAGCTGATGCTGTTGCTCTACTTGGAAGTATCGACCCTGTCGTTGGAGAAACTGACAGATAAATTCCATGTATGGTTCAGTGGACCATGTCCTTTACCTAACGAAAGGCTGTTTTCTATAGCACCGTGTATGTACTTTTTAGCTTTTCTTATAGCATCTAGTGGTTTTTCACCTTTGGCTAAAAAGGCTGTAATAGCAGCTGAAAATGTACATCCAGTCCCATGAGTGTTTTTTGTAGGAACTGTTTTTGCTTTTAAATACTCAAAGTTTTTACCGTCGTAAACAACGTCAATTTTTGTATCTCCCTCTAAATGACCACCTTTTAAAACTACATAGTTAGGTCCTAATGAGTATATAAACTTACAGGCTTTTTCCATATCTTCTATATTTTTTATTTCAAACTTACATATATCCTCAGCTTCCGGAATGTTAGGAGTTATTATCAAAGCTTCAGGTAGTAGTTTTTCTATAAGTGTTTTCCTTGCAGATTCTTTCAGTAATGGGTCTCCAGATTTTGCTATCATCACAGGGTCTACTACCAAGTTCTTTAAATTAAAATGTTTTACACCTTGAGATACAGCTTGTATTATCTCTTCCGAAAATAACATACCTGTTTTTAAAGCGTCAACTCCTATATCTTCTGCTACAGCTTTTATTTGACCGTAAACTATATCCGGTGGAACTGGATGTACACCAAAAACTCCAACCGTATTTTGGACAGTTATCGCCGTTATCGCTGTCATTCCATAGACACCTAAGGATGTAAACGTTTTTAAATCCGCTTGTATTCCTGCGCCACCTCCACTATCGGACCCTGCTATAGTTAAAGCTTTCGCTATCAATTTTTTTCAACCTCCGAATTTTTTATTAAAATTATAACAAGGTTTAACCTTTGAATTTTCATACTATTTTACGTTTTAACGGTAATTTTATACATTTTGTAATGGTAAAATTCTATTTAAATCAAAAACTTAAGTGAATTCTTCGAAAAAATTAATAAAACGGTGTTTAATTTTTTCAATTCTTATGTTAAGATAATTTAAATATTAAAACCAGAATAAGAGGTTGCTGATGGAGATGTTAGCTACTGTAATAGGAGTAGTTATAAAGTCTGTAATATTTATAGTTGGCATGTTCCTTGCGGCTGCTTACCTAACCTTGATAGAGAGAAAGTTCGCAGGACATGTTCAACAAAGACCCGGACCTCTTCACGTTGGATATCATGGTTTACTCCAACCTATTGCAGATGCTCTAAAAGTTCTAACGAAAGAGGATTTGGTTCCAAACAACGTTGATAAAGTTCTTTTTTATCTTGCTTCTTTGATGGCTTTCGTTCCGGCTATAATGATACTTGCGGTTGTTCCTTTTGGAGACCCTTTTACAATCTTTGGAATAGAAATTAAACCTTTTATAACAGATTTAAATATTGGATTAATTTTAGCTCTTGCTTTTGGTAGTATCAGTATTTACGGTGTTATATTTGCAGGTTGGGCGTCTAACAGTAAATATCCTATGATAGGAGGTCTTAGAAAAGCTGCTGTACTTATAGGTTATGAGGTAGCTCTTGGTTTTGCAATGGTTGGTCCTATAATGATGGCAGGCTCTTTTTCTTTAAGAGAGATAGTTCAAGCACAGGAAGGTTTTTTTGGAGCGTTTATATGGTACCAACCTATAGCGTTCATTGTTATTCTTTTTGCAATATTGGCGGAAACGGGAAGAACACCTTTTGACGTTCAAGAAGCGGAAGCGGAGCTTGTATCCGGATATAACACTGAGTATTCCGGAATGAAATTTGGTCTTTTTCCACTAGCTGAATGGTATATAGGAACATTTGTTTTAAGTGCTATTGCAGTTATACTTTTCTTTGGTGGATGGAAAGGTCCTCATATCTTCGGAGTTTTATCTCCATTTATTTGGTTTTTCTTAAAGGTATTTATGATGTTTATGTTCTTTTTATGGGTCCATTGGACACTACCAAGGTACAGGGTGGACCAAATTACAGAAATAGCTTGGAAAGTTATGTTACCACTTTCATTACTAAACATTTTTATAACAGCTATCATTATAATTGTTAAAGGGTAATTATGGTTAAGCTAAAATATGTAGAAAGACCAAAGTTAAGTTTATTGGAAAAATTACTTTTTTTGGATTTTATAAAAGGTTTGAAAGTGACTTTTAAAAATTTAATAAGGAAAACTATTACAACAAAATATCCATACGAAAAACTTACCCCACCAAAAAGATTTAGAGGAACACACGCTCACAGGGTTAAAGATGGAAATGAACCACCTTCATTCAGTGTTTTAGAAAAGTTTATGGATATAAACACAGGTGAAAGTAGGTGTGTAGCGTGTTATATGTGTCAGCAAGCTTGTCCTATGCCATCTTTATTTAGGATAGAAGCTGTTCAACTTCCAAACGGAAAGAAAAAGGTTGTAAGATTTGATATGAACCTTTTAAACTGTCTTTACTGTGGTCTGTGTGTAGATGCTTGTCCTGTTGATTGCCTTATCATGACGGATATATATGAAACTGCCAAGTATCAAAGAGAAAGTTGTGTTATTCATATGGACGATATGAGTGAAAGGGGAAAAGATTTTGACAGAAGAAGACTCAAAGAACCCGATAGAATTTGGATAGACGACCAAGAAAGAATTAAGTTATGGGGGCAGATAAAATGGAGTTAAGTGTGGTAGCTTTTTGGGTTTTATCAGCTATAGCAGTTATTTCTGCTATTGGAGTTGTGTTTTTCAAAAATATTGTATATTCTGTTTTATCTTTAATCTCAACTTTAATAGCTATATCCGGATTGTTTTTTAATCTTGGAGCAGAGTTAATAGGAGCATTACAAATCTTAATTTATGCAGTTGCTATTGTTGTTTTTTATGTGTTGGTAATCTCAACTGTTCCACAGTACAAAGGAGAAGCTGTTGACCCTAAATACGCTCTTTTATCAGCACCGTTTGGGTTCATCCTATTTTTGGAACTCGCTTATGTATCTGTTTATGGGCTTTGGGCTTCTAACACCGGTATATTTTCTCCGGATATTTTTAAAGAAATATCAAATGCAAAAGCTGTTGCAACATTACTGTTTACAAAGTACCTCTTTCCTTTTGAAGTAGCTTCTTTGATTTTGTTGGTTGCGATGATAGGAGCGATATTACTTGGTAAGAAAGACATTGTAGAAGATGAAAAAGAAGGAGGAGCGTAAATGGTTCCTTACGAATACTACGTAGCTTTAAGTGGACTTTTGATGGTTCTTGGTTTGATAGGTGTTATAGTAAGGAAAAACATAATAGCGATGCTTATTTCCACTGAACTGATGCTAAACGCTGTTAACATCGCATTCGTTGCCTTTGATATGAAACTCCACGATGTGGTAGGACAGGTTTTTGTGTTTTTTATTCTTACAATTGCAGCTGCTGAAGCTGCCATAGGACTTGGATTAATCATGGCAATTTACAGAATGAAAAAAGATGTTGATGTTGAAAAATTAACAGAGTTAAAGGGGTAAGGCTATGGAGTACTTATGGATAATACCGTTTTCACCACTGGTTGCTTTTGTTATTATTGGACTTTTTGGTTATAAGTTTTTAAGAGAACCTTTATCCGGAATAGTAGCGGTTGTTGGAGTAGCTATATCCGCTATCGCTTCAATAAAAGGCTTTATAGATGTAGCTACAACAGGAAATTACTACAACCTTAAACTTTTCAACTGGATGACGGTAGGAGATTACAACATATCCGTAAGTATTTTATGGGACCCTCTTTCAGCGTTGATGACCTGTGTTGTAACCTGTGTATCAACTTTTATCTTTATATTTGCTACCGGATACATGAAAGGAGATGAATCGTATCCGAGATTTTTTGCATACTTGTCTCTCTTTGTATTTATGATGCTTATGCTAACTTTATCTGACAACCTTGTTCAGTTATTTTTTGGATGGGAAGGTGTTGGTTTAGCATCTTACCTTCTTATTGGTTTTTGGCACTACAAAAAATCTGCGGCTAACGCTGCTATGGAATCTTTCGTAGTTAACAGGGTAGGAGACTGGTTGTTTTTACTTGGAATCTTGCTTGCTTTTGTAATATTTGGAACTTTAGATTACCTTGAGATATTTGGAAAACTTGCTGGTGTTGATTATGTGGTAATAACAGCAATAGCACTACTTTTATTCGGTGGAGCTGTTGGTAAGTCAGCTCAGATACCTCTTCATATATGGCTTCCAAACGCGATGGAAGGTCCTACACCTGTTTCTGCTTTAATTCACGCAGCTACTATGGTTGCAGCAGGTGTTTACATGGTTGCAAGACTGATGCCTGTGTTTGCAAGCTCTGAAATTGCGTTGGATACTGTTTTATTTATAGGAACAATGTCAGCATTCTTAGCTGCAACAATGGGACTTGTTCAAAATGATATAAAAAGAATTATAGCTTACTCAACTTTATCACAGCTTGGATACATGTTTGCAGCGGAAGGTTTAGGTCTTTTCTCAGAAGGAATGTTCCACCTTACTTCTCACGCGGTATTTAAGGCATTGCTGTTCCTTGGTTCAGGTAGTGTATTAATCGCCCTTCACCACCTTTTAGACGTTCAAAAGATGGGTCAGATAGGAAGAGCGATGCCTATCACAACAGGAACGTTTTTAATAGGTTCTCTTGCGTTAGCTGGTATTCCACCATTTGTTGGATTTTTCAGTAAAGACCCTATCATAGAGGGAGCCTATGAGATAAATACGTTTGTGTTCATGTTTTTATGGGGTGGAGCTTTTCTTACAGCTTTCTATATATTTAGACTCTTCTTCTTAACTTTCTTTGACGGAGATAGGTTAGACCCTCACATAAGGGAGCATGTTCATGAATCGCCACCTAACATGACAATACCATTAATCGTTTTAGCGGTTGCAACCGTAGTTTTAGGATTTTTCAGAGAGTTTTTTATAAACTTCTTAAAACCATCTTTGGAACCAACTTACATGAAATTTTTACCTGAAGAGGTGAAAGTTTTAGTTCATGAAGGTTTATCAAGAGCCCATCATGTTCATATAGAACCAAATGCTTTTCATTTCTTAGGACATTCTTTAACATCGTTTTTAGGTATATTACTTTTAGGAACTGCTTTAGCTGGTATATTTACAGCGTACATAATTTATCAACTAAGAAAAGTAGACCCTGTCAAGCTTACAGAGATGTTTAGACCTATATACAATCTGTTTTATAACAGATGGTATTTTGACCTTATCTACTATAAAATTTTTGTTTATGGATATTACAAACTTTCAAAAGTACTATGGTTTGTAGGTGATAAGGTTATTATAGATGGAATAGTAGATGGTTCTGGAAAAGGTTCCTTATTTGCTGGAGAGGTTTTAAGAAAAACTCAGCTTGGAAGAATCAGTGGTTATGTTTTACAGATGCTTATAGGTGTAGTTATATTCTTATCACTATTCTTGTTTTTAAAGTAGGAGGAGGCAGGTGATGACGCCAGAATTTGTTAACGCAGGATTTCCTATCATAACTGTTTCTATTCTGATACCTTTGGTGGCAGCGGCAATTGTATTTTTGTTGAATGAAAAATTTGCAAAACCAATTAGTATAGTATCTTCTGTGGTTGTGTTTATTCTTTCCTCTTACATGCTTCTTACTTATGACCCTTCCGGATACAAAATTCAGTTCTATGAAAAGTATGCTTGGATTCCACAGTTTGGTATCAGCTACGAAGTTGGGGTAGATGCGCTGAGTTTAACGATGGTATGGCTTACAGCTATATCTTTTGTTGTAGCTTTTGTATGGAGTACAAATATAGAGAAAAGGGTGAAAGAGTACTTTATAGCATTTTTAGTTTTGGAAGCTGCATGTATAGGTGTTTTTGTTGCTTGGGACTTGGTAGCTTTCTATGTATTTTGGGAAGTTATGCTCATTCCAATGTTTTTGATAATAGGTGTGTGGGGTTATTCAGAAAGAATTTATGCTGCAACTAAATTCTTCATATACACTTTCTTTGGTTCTCTTTTCCTTTTAATCGGTGTTATCGGTATGTATATATACAACTATGTGGAAAACGATGTTTTATCTACAAGTTACTTTGATTTATTGAAGCTTTCATTACATTATAATCTTGAAATAATATTTTTCCTTCTTTTAGCTCTTGGTTTTGCCATAAAGGTTCCAATGTGGCCTTTCCATACTTGGCTTCCAGCTGCTCACGTTCAAGCTCCTACAGCAGGCTCGGTAATACTTGCAGCTGTGTTGTTAAAGATGGGTACGTACGGTTTTGTTAGATTTAACCTTCCATGGTTTCCTGAAGCTTCAAAATACTTTATGCCAGTAATGTTTACCCTTGGAGTTATTGCTATCATCTACACAGCTATGATGGCTATAGCTCAAACCCATATAAAAAGACTTATAGCGTACTCTTCAGTATCTCATATGGGTTTTGTAACTATAGGAACTTTTGCCCTTAATCAGGAAGGAGTTAACGGTGCAATTATAACGATGATATCTCACGGATTAACATCTGGAGCTCTTTTCTTGGCAGCCGGATTTATATATGAAAGATTACACAGTTATGAGATGAAGGACCTTGGTGGTATGGCTAAATTCGTGCCTGTCTTTGCTACGCTGTTTATGATATCAGCTATGGCATCTGCAGGACTTCCTGGATTGTCTGGATTTGTAGGAGAGTTTTTAGCGTTACTTGGAACTTTTAAAGTAAGTATACTAACAGCTACATTAGCTGGGCTTAGTTTAGTAGTAGGTGCAGCATACACTTTATGGCTTTACAAAAGAACGATGTTTGAAGAAGAGTTGTTGACCGAAGAAAAGAAAGAAGAGTACTCTAAGCTAAAAGACCTTAATACAGCTGAACTTTGGTCTTTCTTACCGCTTGTTATATTCATGTTTGTGATAGGTATTTATCCAAACTGGTGGATAAACCTTATAAACAATACAACCCACTTTGTTCTTCACAAGATAGTAGGAGGGTAAAAAATGACTATAGTGCAACAGCTTGTAGCAGGATTAGGTGTTCCAAATTTTCAGGTTTTAATTCCAGAAATAATAGTTTTAATAACAGCATTACTTGTATTTGTTTTAGAACTTTTTACAAAAAGCAGAATCCTTATTTCTACAGTCTCTGTAGTAGGTTTAGCTGTTGGAGCATTATCTATCTTAACTATATCAGAGGGAGCTATAACTCTCTATGGTTTATACATCGTAGATAGTTTTTCACTTGCTTTTAAGTTCTTTTTAATAGTATTTACCATTTTAGCTATCGTAAACTTACAACCTTATGTAGAAAGTAAAAAAACTTATTATGGTGAGTACTACTATCTCATCATATTTTCATTACTTGGAATGATGATAATGGTATCTTCTCCTAACTTAGTGAGTTTTTATATCGGCCTTGAACTTATGTCTGTATCAACGTATATACTCGTTGGTTTATGGAAAAAGGATTACAAATCAAAGGAAGGTGCATTTAAGTACCTTATAATGGGTGGTGCTGGAACAGCAATAATAAGCTATGCAATTGCGTTGATATACGGAAAAACTGGAAGTTTTGATTTTGCAAGAATATTCCATGAAGTTCAAGATAAATCAGATATAGGTTTAACAGTTGCGGTAGCTCTTTTGATAGTAGGGCTTGCATTGAAAGCATCCGCTGTTCCTTTCCATTTTTGGACTCCGGATGCATACGAAGCAGCTCCTACTCCAATCACAGGATTTATGGCAAGTGTATCAAAAATAGCTACCTACGCTGTAATCCTTAGAGTAATGGTGGAAGCATTTCCTCTAAACAATGCTATTTGGTCTTACGGATGGGCTGTACTAGCCGGTGTATCTATGGTTGTTGGAAACTTTGTAGCTTTAAAACAGAAAAATGTTAAAAGGATGCTTGCTTACTCATCTATAGCTCATACAGGGTACATACTGGCAGCTTTAGCATCTCCAAATGGAATGGGATTTACCGCATTGATATTTTATTCTCTTGTTTACCTATTTATGGCTCTTGGAGGATTTATATTTTTATCAGCATTTGAGAAAAATGGAAACTGGACTAATGATATAGAAGATTTTAAAGGACTTGCAAAAAAACATCCTATAATGGCTCTTTACATGCTTATATACATGTTCTCAATGCTTGGAATACCTCCTACGGTTGGTTTTATGGGTAAATTTGGTGTATTTTTAGCTTTAATATCAAGTAATGTTTGGTGGCTTGCCGTTGTTTTAGTTGTTACAAGTATAGTATCTGCTGGATACTACCTAAGAGTAGTAGCTTACATGTATATGTATGAGCCTGTAAAAGAAGGAAGATTTTACCTTAATCCTATAGAAAAGTTTACTGTCGGATTTTTAGCTGTTATGGTTTTGGTTATTGGAATATATCCAACTGTATTTTGGGAAATATCTAACGTGTTAACATCAGTTTTAATCATGAATATTGGAGTAAGATGAAAGGTAATCTTTTTATAATATCATCGCCAGCAGGGGGAGGTAAAACAACTATAACCAACCTTCTGTTGGAAGAATTACCTTTTTTGAAAAGAGTCGTTACTTACACAACAAGAAAGAAGAGAAAAAACGAGATAGATGGGGTTGATTACGTCTTTCTAAAAAAAGAAGAGTTTGAAAATTTAATATCACAAGACGCTTTTTTAGAGTATGCTTTGGTTCATGGGAACTATTACGGAACTCCTAAAAAGGAAGTCTTTCAGCTACTGGAAAAAGGTTTTGATATAATTCTCGTTATAGACGTTCAGGGCATGAAACAGATAAAACAGATTTATCCAGCTGTAATTACAGTATTTATCCTTCCCCCATCAATAGATGACCTTATAAACAGAATGAGATTGAGAGGTGAGTCAGAAGAAGAAATACAAAAAAGATTAGACACAGCAAAAAAGGAGATACCATACTGGAAAGAGTACGATTACATTGTAATAAACGACAACCTTTTAGAAGCAAAAGATAAGATAAAAAGTGTAATCTTGGCAGAAAGATGTAAATCATCGAAGTTTGACATTAACATCATAAAAGATGAAAAATTAAAATCTCTTATGGTATAATTTTAAATTACTCTAAAAACAGTTTGGAGGTTTTAACTTGAGTCAAAGACCATTGATAGAAGAAGCATTAAAAAAAGTTAAAAGTAGATACGAGTTGGTTCATGCAGCGTCTAAGTTGGCAATAGAGCTTTATGAAACAGGTGCAGAAACTTACGTTACGGAGGAAGGAATTCCACTAAAGAAAACGGTTATTGCAATAGATGAAATAGCAACTGGAAAGGCTAAGATAATCAGGAAAAATCAAGGATAACTAAAAAGCTTTTTCTAGACACTCTTTTTTTTATTTTTATACCGTTTAGCTTACACAGATTCTCTACAATTAAAAGACCAATACCACTACCACCTTCCACCTCCGGATTTATATCGTTTTTGATTATAATACATTTTTTTACATTTTTTACATGAACATAGCTTTTTGAATATTTAAAAGCATTTTCAAGTAGATTGTGGATGATTATTTCTAAATCTGTCTTTGATAGGTATCTTTTAAAAGGCTTTAGATGTGTTATAATCTTTTTGCCATCCGGATTAAAGCTTTTTATGGATTCTAAAATCAGATTTTTAACATCTACAACTTCTTCTTTTCTATTGTCCAAAGTCAAGTTTTTAAAGGTTTCTGATAATGTTTTTATATCGTGGGAAAGTGTTTGGATAACTTTTTCAACCCTTTTTAAGTTTTTGTTATCTTCTTTCTGTTTTAAAATCTCGATATTGGTGATAATGCTTGCCAAGGCGTTTCCAAATTTGTGGGATATCGCAAGGATAATTAGCTGTAAAAAAGATTTGTACCTTTCTTCTTTTTTTACATATCTATCAATAACTATATAAATAAGAAAAGAAGTTGTTATTACTAGTATAAATTCCCAAAGCAAAACCACACGGCTGTATCTTACTTTTAAATCTTCAGAAAAGTTATCTGGATAGATTCTAGTTAGATAATCCGGATAAACTCTGTTGTACAAAGCTTCGTACTTTGACAGTATCTCGTTTATAACAAAAAGGTTAACAAAATTTATAACTGAAAGACTTACGATGAAAATTACCATAATTGATAAAAATATTTTAAGTTCAAACCTCATTTAAGTTTATATCCTACTCCTTTGTAAGTTTCTATCGTATCCGGTGGAAGGATTTTTCTTAGTTCTTTTATGTACTGTCTTACTACTTCATCTCCTACAGCTTTGTCAGACCAAACATAGTTAAGGATTGACTCTGTAGAAACTATTTCTCCTCTTCTTTTTATAAGAAGTGTCAGTAAATTCCATGCTGTTTTTGATATTTTAATCTCTTCTCCGTTTTTTGTTATTGTGTGTTTATCTAAATCTATCTCAACATCTTTTATCTTTATTTTATCTGATATATGAGCTCTTTTGTTTAGTGCTTTTATTCTTAAAAGTAGCTCTCTTGGATTGAAAGGTTTAACGATGTAATCATCTGCTCCGGCATTAAAACATAATTCTTTATCTTCTATCTTGTTTTTAGCAGTCATTATAAGGATTGGTGTTCTTACCCCCTTGATTCTTAAATCTTTTAGAATATTTTCTCCCTTTTCATACTTTAACATCAGGTCTAATATAATAACATCGTATTCCGACATTATTAAGGCTTCATTCAACTTTCTATCGTCCCAAACCCACACTACTTCAACATTATTTTCCTCTAAATACTCTTTTAAACTTTCCCCTAATATTAAGTCATCTTCAACCACCAAAACTCTCATGTAAACATTATCGGCATTTGTAGTAAAATATTTTAAATATTTTGGAGGAATTGTTGTGTATATATGGCTTAAAGTTATTCACATAATATTTATGGTTTCATGGATGGCAGTTTTGTTTTATCTACCAAGACTTTTTGTTTACCATGCTGAAAATAAAGATAACGAAAACTTCGTAAAAGTTGTTAAGGTTATGGAAAAGAAATTGTTTTACGTGATTGGTGTTCCGGCTTTTGTTTTGACGGTTGGTAGTGGTCTTGGAATGATTTTCTTAAATCCTTCTTTGTTGACTTCTGGTGGATGGCTTCATGCAAAAATAGTTTTAGTGATTCTTTTGTCTGTATTCTTTTTTCATAATGAGTACGTTAGAAGAAAGTTTGAAAGGAATGAATGTAATAAATCTGGAAAGTTTTTTAGAATGTACAATGAAATACCAACTGTAATACTTATTTTAATAGTTATTCTGGTCATAGTAAGACCTTTTTAGGTAAGGGATGATTGATAAAGTTTTTTTAAGAAAGAAACTATCGGAGTTTTTAGAAGAAGATATAGGCTATAAGGATATCACAACCGATAACTTGGATTTGGATAAAAATGTGGAAGGTTTTTTTATCGCAAAAGGGTCTGGGATAGTTGCAGGAACCGTTTTTGTAAAGGAAGTTTTTAACATTTTAGGTGATGCTGATTTTCAAAGTTTTAAAAAAGATGGAGATTATATAAGTAAAGGTGAAATAGTAGGTGTTGTTTACGGAAACTGTAAAAGTGTATTGAAAGGAGAAAGAGTTTCACTTAACATTCTTCAAAGGTTATCCGGAATAGCTACTTTAACAAATCTATATGTAAAGCAACTTGAAGGAACGAAAACTAAACTCCTTGATACAAGAAAAACAACCCCTGGATTTAGAGCTTTTGAAAAGTATGCGGTCAAGGTTGGTGGTGGAGAAAACCACAGGTTTGGTCTTTACGATATGGTTATGATTAAAGATAATCACATTGCGTTAGTTGGAAGTATAAAAGAGGTAGTCAAACAAGTAAAAAGTAAAGTTTCTCCTATGGTTAAGATAGAGGTTGAAGTTGGAGATTTTCAGCAGTTGTACGAAGCTTTGGAAACAGAAGTTGATATTATAATGCTTGATAACATGAGTGTAGAGCAAGTCAAAGAAGCGGTAGAAATTGTCGGTGGAAGTAAATTGGTGGAAGTATCCGGAAATATAACGTTAGAAAATATAAGGGATTACGCTCTGTGTAATCCTGACTTCATATCTACAGGCTCTATAGTACATTCAGCAAAATGGCTTGATATAAGTTTAAAATTAAATACTGGAGGAGTTTAAAATGAAAAAGCATTTTAAGATTGCAGTTTTACCGGGAGACGGAATAGGTCCAGAAATCATTGAATCAGCGTTAAAAGTTTTAGATGTTATATCCAAAAAATATGGTATAACATTTGAGTACAAACAAGGACTTGTTGGTGGTGCAGCGATAGACGAAACAGGAGACCCACTTCCACCTGAGACTTTAAAGATATGTAAAGAAAGCGATGCTGTTTTATTTGGAGCTGTTGGAGGAGAAAAATGGGACAACCTTCCAACAGACAAAAGACCCGAAAAAGGATTACTAAGAATCAGAAAAGAGCTGGAACTTTTTGCAAACATAAGACCTGCCAAAGCTTACACACCTCTTTTAAGCTCTTCTCCTTTAAAAGAAGAAATTATAAAAGGTGTGGACCTTGTAGTTTTGAGAGAGTTAACGGGAGATATCTACTTTGGAGAACCAAGAGGAAGAGAAATCAGAAACGGTGAAAGAGTTGGATACAACACCATGATATACTACGAACACGAAGTTAGAAGAATAGCAAAATTTGCCTTTGAAATGGCAAGAAACAGAAGGAAAAAAGTAACAAGTGTTGATAAAGCAAACGTGTTGGAAACAAGCGGCTTATGGAGAGAAATCGTAAATGAAGTTTACGCGGACTATACAGATGTAGAACTTGAACATATGTACGTTGATAACTGTGCTATGCAACTTATAAGAAGACCAAAAGATTTTGATGTAATCGTTACAGGAAACATATTTGGAGATATAATATCTGATGAAGCAGGAGCCTTAACAGGTAGTCTTGGTATGCTTCCATCTGCAAGTGTGGGAGAAAGGTATGCATTTTATGAACCAATACACGGCTCTGCTCCGGATATAGCTGGAAAAGGTGTTGCTAATCCAATAGCCACTATCCTATCAGCTGCAATGATGTTGGAGATAACCTGTAAACTTCCTCAGGCAGCACGAGATATTGAAAATGCTGTAGAAAAAGTTTTAGAAGATGGTTATAGAACTGCTGATATATGGTCTCCTGGAACTAAAAAAGTAAACACGGCAGATATGACAGAAGAGATAATTAAAAGATTGTGATACTTGAACTTTTTATTAAAAAAAGGTAATATTTTATAACATCGTTTTACTAAAAACTTTTTGAGGAAGGTAGGATGTCTTGGATAAGCGTTGAGAAGGCAAAAAAGTTAGAGGAAAGATTTGGATATCCAAAAGTATCTGAAAGTAAAGGTGTAGTATCCGTAGAAGTTCCAAAAGACAAGTTTATAGAGTTTTTAAAGTTTTTAAAGGAAGATAAAGAATACGATTTTAGAATGTTCTTAGACCTTACAATAATAGACCACGGAGAAAAAGAAGACCCAAGATTTCAAGGAGTAGTGATACTCTTTTCTCCTTCTTACCAACAGAGGATTATAGTTAAAACATGGGCTTTAGATGAAACGCTACCAACTTTAACCGGATTATGGAAAGGTGCTAAATGGGCAGAAAGGGAAGCTTGGGATATGTTTGGAATAAAGTTTGAAGGACACGAAAACCTAGTCCGGATGCTCCTATGGGAAACATACCCTTATCATCCTCTTAGAAAAGATTTTCCACTGGAAGGTATAAAAGACACATATCTTCCATCTTTAAATGAAACACTCCGTGGAGATTCTTTAGAAGGAATGTTTAACTACGACAGAATGCATACAGCCCTTCCAACTATGGAAGACCTTGAAATAACCCAAAAAAGAAGAATGCCTGTAAAAACATCTCAGATAGTTTTAAACTGGGGACCACTTCATCCTGGTACACACGGGACTATTTGGTTTTTGTTTGACCTTGACGGTGAGTATGTAAAACAATGTGATATCATCATAGGACAACTCCACAGAGGAGTTGAAAAACTCGGTGAAAATGTAAACTGGCAACAGTTCATACCATATACAGACAGAATGGATTATATCGCAGCAATCAACGAAAACCACGCGTACGTATTAGCGGCGGAAAAACTCTTAGGTATAGATATTCCGGAAAAAGCAAAGTGGATTAGAACGATGATGGCTGAACTATCAAGAATAAACAGCCATCTGTTATGGCTTGGAACCTATGCCCTTGACCTTGGTGCTTTAACAATGTTCCTTTACACATTTAGAGAAAGAGAAAAGATAATGGACATAATAGAAGGTATAACAGGAGCAAGATTTACAATAAACTACTTTAGAATAGGTGGTGTATTTGCAGACCTTCCTTACGGTGCATTGGATGCTATAGAGCATTTAATAAAAGACCTTCCAGAAAGAATTAACGATTACGAAACTCTTTTAACAAGAAACAGAATATGGCTTTCAAGAAACAAAGATGTTTGTATAATCACTGAGGAAGATGTTTACGATTATGGATTGACAGGTGCAGTTGCAAGAGGTTCCGGAGTTCCTTACGATGTAAGAAAGATAGATAAGTACGATGCTTACGGTGAAGTGGAGTTTGACATTCCGGTTGGAGAAAAAGGAGATTCTTACGATAGATACCTTGTCAGAATGGAAGAGATGAGGCAAAGTATAAGAATTGTTGAACAGTGTGTAGCAAAACTTAGAAAGATGTCTAAAAACGACCCATACTTTTTCCAAACTCCAGATGAGAAAAAATTAAAGGTAACGATAGATGGTAGAGGTATGAAACTTCCGGCAGGAGAAGTTTACGCATCATCAGACAACCCAAGAGGAGAGCTTGGATTTTACATATACAACAAAAAAGATGGACTAAAAGCCCACAGAATGAGGATAAGGTCCGGTGCATTTTACAACTTGCAAGTGTTTACAAAAGCTATAATAGGAAGACCTATAGCAGACGCCATAACATTACTTTCAACCATAGACCCGGTTGTTGGAGAGACAGATAGGTGATGAGAGTAGTAAAAGGATTTATAGCATTACTTTAAGGAGGTTTTTGGAAATGGGTGTAAAAAAGGTAGGAGCAAAGCCTCAAACATTGGTTGAAAAAATATTTTTTCTTGATTTTATAAAAGGGCTTAAAACCACTATAAAACATCTTTGGAAAAAGGTTATTACCGTTGATTTTCCATACGAAGTTGTAGTACCACCACCCAGATTTAGAGGAATACATGGTTTAAGAACGGTAGATGGAACAGAAGGTCCAGAATTTGATGGTTGGGTTAAAAGGTTGAAAATAAAACCACCTGAACCAGGAGAAACAAGATGTATTGCTTGCAAATTCTGTCAAGCAGCTTGTCCTGTACCGGAACTGTTTGATATTCAATCGGAAAAGTTGGATGTTCCGGAAGACCATCCCCATTATGGCTTGAAAGTTATGACCGTTTTTAATATGGACTTATCAAAGTGTACTTTTTGTGGTCTTTGTACTCAAGCATGTCCAACGGATTGTATTATAATGACGGATATATACGACCTTTCTGCATATACAAGGAGAAACTGGGTTTTGGATAAAGATATGCTTACTCAGATAGCCAACGATTTTGTTGCAAGAAGAGGAAAAGAAAAGTTTGATGAAAAATCTCAATGGAGAGAAGACCAGAAGTTATGGCCTGAATACGATAAAACAAGAGAAAAACTTTGGGACTTTAATATGCCAAGGTTAGGTCCAAACTATCAGGACCAAACAGCTTAATGAAACTGACAGGAAAAAAAGAGTTAATAAATCTAATTTTAGGAGAAATAGAAAAGAGGGGAGGGATAAGTTTTAAAGAGTTTATGGACTTTGCTCTTTACTATCCTTCCCTTGGATACTACACATCAGACAAAGAAAAAATAGGTGGATACGGAGATTTTTTTACATCTTCTGAACTTGACCCTGTATTTGGTCAGCTTCTGGCAAAACAGTTTAACGAGATTTATGAAAAATACTTTAAGGATAAAAAAATTTCTCTTGTTGAAGTGGGTTCCGGAAAAGGTCTTCTTGCTTACGATATCTTAAATGAGATAAAAAATAACTATCCGGATTTTTATAAAAATTTACAGTTTGTTTCGATAGAAAAATCACCTTACCATCTAAAATCTCAAGAAGAACTTTTAAAAGGTTTTAACGTTAAGTGGTACGATACTTTAGAAGATGTAGAAGATTTAGAAGGTATAGTGTATTCAAATGAGCTTTTTGATGCTCTACCTGTCCACCTTATAAAAAAATTAAACAGTCGGATATACGAGATTTATCTAACAAAGAAAGAAGATGAAATTGTAGAAGAGTTAAGACCTGCTACCAAGGATATTTTAGATTACCTAAAAGAGTTAAAAATAGATATTCCGGAAGGAATGACAACAGAAATAAACCTTATCGCAACTGATTTAATCGGTAAAATAGGTCAAAAGTTAAAAAGAGGTTTTGTTTTTACAGTAGATTACGGTTATCCATCTAAAGAACTTTATAAACCTTACAGAATGAGAGGAACTCTTTTGTGTTATTACAAACATACTTACAATGAAAATTACTATGAGAACGTAGGACTTCAAGATATTACTTCCCATGTAAACTTTTCTGCTCTTGTTTATTACGGTAAGAAATCCGGATTGGAGTTTACAAGTTTTACTGACCAAGCCCATTTTTTAATCAATCTTGGTCTTGGTGATGTGATGATGGAATTACAAGAAAAAGGAGATTATAAATCCTACGAAAGACTAAATAGACTTAAAACTTTAATACTTCCAAAGGGAATGGGAGAAAAGTTTAAAGTGCTAATCCAACATAAAAATGTAGAAAATCCGGATTTATCCGGATTAAGAATATTACCACCACAAAACGATAGGTATAAGATATAAAGGAGAAATTTACAATGCTTTACAACTTTATCGTAGCTTTTTCTTTTTTACTTATCGCTACCTTCTCTTATTGGTACTCTTCAAAGCTTGCAAATTACAAAAAGACATCTTTTCTTATGTCTTTTTTTGTTGTTCTGATACCATACACATTAGCCGGTGGCTTAAAAATGATTACCGAAAAGTACATCTCCCATTACTCTTTGTTAGTTATGTTTGTTGCATTGATAATACTGCAAACCTACTTTGGATATTTAATGTTTAAGGAACCAATGAAAAAGACAGTCATAGCAAGTATACTTGGATTAGTAGTAACTATTATAATAGGTTTACCTATACTGGTTTTAGCCGGAATAGCCATAACTTACCTAAATTTGAAAACTCCTCAGTAAAATTGTTAAACTTTTTTTATTTCTGAGAAAAGCTCTTTCAAAACTTCCTTGTAATCTTCTTGACCTTCTTCTATTTTATCCATTATTTCTTCTAATTTTCTTGTAAATTCTTCAGATAAGAACTCTTTTAAATCCGGATTATTTATTAAAAAGTTATATACGGTTTTTCCAAGCTTTGTTGGTATTAAAAATCCTTTTCTTTCTATTACGTATCCTCTTTCTAAAAGTTTTGCTATTATTGTGGCATAGGTAGAAGGTCTTCCTATTCCTTTTTCTTTCATGTCTTTTACAAGTTCACCGTGAGTATAAAGGTATACTTTTGGTCTTTCAATCAATTTTTTATAGTTTTCTACGTTTATTTTGCCTTCTACCAAAGGTTTTGTATCTATATCTAATACCAAATTCCAACCATTTTCTACAACTTGTGTTTTAATTCTTTCTTTTATCTCAAAGTTTAAAGCTTTTATAGATATATCTGCTATCTTTAGTTTAACAGGAATCATCTGAGAAGCTATAAATCTATTGAAAATCATTTTGTAAAGTTTTAGATGGTTGTAGTTGAGTCCTTCTATCTGTTTGCTTAATATTAAAGATTCAAAATCTTCTGGTAGTATGTTTTTGGTTGGTCTTATACATTCGTGGGCTCCACCTTCTCCCCAAACTCTTGGTTTAAAGTAATTCTCTCCAAACTCTTGAGTTATTATTTCTTTTGCAAGGTTTATTCCTGCATCGGATACTCTTATAGAGTCTGTTCTGTGGTAAGTTATATAACCAAGTTCAAAGAGTGTTTGAGCTAAATCCATAGTTTGTGGTAGTGTAAATCTGTATTTATCACTTGCATCTTTTAACATTGTGTCTGTTCTGTAAGGAGGTGGTGGATTTTCTGATTCTTCATAAACTTTCTCAATGAAAATTTCTACTTCCCTTAGGTTATCGTGGAATTTTTTGGCTTCTAATTTTGATTCAAAAGTTATATCAAATGAAAAGTGTTTTTCATTAACAGGAATATCTACTATAACCAGATAAACTTTTTTGTGACTTTCTTCTTCTCTTTTTATTATCCAACCTAAAACCGGAGTTTGAACTCTTCCAGCTGACAACCAAGATTTATGGAATTCTTTTTGTAAAAGTTGGGAGTATTCAAAACCCACCCATCTATCAGCAACTCTTCTAACTATCTGTGCTTTTACTAAATTTTTATCTATATCCCTTGGGTTTTGTATGGCTTTTACTATTGCTTTTTTAGTTACTTCATGGAATTCCATTCTTTTTATATTTTTTATTATAGGTTTTAAAAGTTCGTATAAATCCCAAGAAATTTTTTCTCCTTCTGGGTCTGGGTCTGTTGCAAGGTAAAGTTCCACACTTTCTATGGAAAGTCTTCTTAAATCTTTTATTGTATCTTCTTTTCCTTCGATAGTTTCATAAATAGGTGTTATTTCATCTTTTTTTACTATCACTCCATGATATGCTATATTTTTAACAAGGTCTAAAATGTGTCCTAAGGATGCTGTTATCATAAGGTATTTTCCTTCCATTGATGTTTCCAACACTTCCGCTTGGTTTAACTTTCTTCTTACCGGTTTTCCAAAGAAATTTGCTATGGTTTTTGCTTTTGTTGGGGATTCTACTATTACAAGAGCTGGCTTTAAAAGTTCTTTTTCTTGTGGTATTTCTATTCCTTCTTTGAATTTTTTTACAAGTTCTCTATCTTTGTCTATCTGTTGGATAAGTTCTGGTATGTTTACATTGTTTATATTTGTAAATTCTATGTCTTCGCTAAACCATTTTACTCTTTTTGTCAGATGTTTAAATGCGGATTTTTCGTCTATCATAACTAATGCTAAACCTTTTGTAATACCACCTGCGTAAAGTCTTGATGTTCTTCCAGATGCTTGAAGGTATCCGGTTGCATCTGATACCACTAAATAGTAACCGTCTTCTTTTTGTTTTAATGTAAGTTCATCGGAAGATTTTAATGTTTCTATAACTTCTGGTTTTTGTAAAAACTCTCCTATCTCTTTTTGTAAAGTTTGAATCTTTTCTTGAAGTTGAGGTTTATCTTGTAAAAATTCCGCAGTTATGTATTGGTATTTTTGAAGCTGGGTTATCCATTGGTTGATTTTAACTGTTATCTCTGGAAATTTTTTAACTATGTAGCTACGGATTGAAGTAAGAGCCCAAAGCATATGGGAAAGGTTTTCTTCTAATTTTAGAGATATGGATATTTTTGGTACACCGAAAAATACTGCGTACCTGATTACATGGGGTAAGTCTAAACCTCTTGCAAGGGGATTTCTGTAGGAGGATATTCCAACGAGGACTTGGATTTTTCCGGATTCGTACCTTTTTATATTTTTATCGTCTAAATCTTCGTAAGATAGAGCTTTTATTTTATGTTTGTTTAGGTATTTTACGACTTCCTCTACGAACTCTTTTCCTTTGTCTGATGGTACAAATACAAGTCCACCATTTCCAAGAGTCTTTATCCAATATATAAGTTTTTCATATGAAAACTCTTCATCATAGCTGTCTACTATATTTCTTAGGTAAAAAGTTGGGGTGGATATTTCAAATCCTAAAAGTTCTCTAAATAGTCTAACTCTGCTGGATTTTGGATTTGATGTTGCGGAAGATACTATTAAAACACCTTTTATTTTTTCTTTTTGTTTTGAAAGGTAATCTGATAACTGATTTATTTTGCTCCAATCTTCTTCTGTTTTGTTTGGTTTGGCTTTTAGTTTTATTACTTCTAGTGCTGTATTTATATCTTTTTCTGAAAATCCCATTATATACAGAGCCTTATCTATATTTTTTGCTGTTTTAACGAATGAATCCACATCATCAACGAATATAAAGTCAAAATCCCGAGGGTATATCTCAAAATTTTTGTATAAAAACATAGATGTTGTTATGAGTATTTTAAAATCTCCGTTTTTTAACCTTTCTTTGTTTTGCTCTTTTTCTTTGTTGTTTTTCTCTATTCCGGTTGCCAGTATGTCTTTTTCTTCTACTCCAAATTTTCTAACTCTTTCGTAAACTTGTTTGACGAGTAATTTTGTTGGTAAAAGTATATAACATCTTTTTCCTTCTTTTATTAAGAAGGATGCCATGGATATACCAAAAGATGTTTTACCTATTCCGGTTGGTGCAAGTAGTACGAATGAGTGTTTTAAGAAAACTCTTTTCGCCCAAGTATTTTGAAGACTCCAAGGTGATGAATGTATGTAATTTTCAAAATGTTTTTGCCACTGAGTTAATTTTTCCTCTATATCACAAAGGTTTCTTAACTCACCTTTTTTTATATACTGACATACATCTAAATCTTCTTCCGGAAGGCATTTTTTACATGGTAAACCTTTTTCTAACCTGTAAGATGATATCTCCCCATAACAGTTTGGACATAGTTTTTCAAAAATAGCTGATATTATTTCCACTTCTTTCCTCTTGTTTTTAATATTTTTATTCTTTTTATTTTATCAGAAAAAGAAAAGTTTTTTGTTTTATTTGATACTTTGAATCTCTCTTATCCTTCTTGCAAGTTCTCTTATGGCATCTATTTCAGACATCCCTTGGTCCATCAGTTCCCTTACTGTTTGAGCTTTTGCAAGGGTGTTTAGTATTTCTACAATATCTCCGGATGGGTTACAACCTTCCGTAAGTGGTTTTCCGTTTTGAAGAGTTTCGTTAATACACCTTTCTATCTGCTGTGGTGTAAACTTATTTGCAAGCTCTTTAATTTCTTTTATGTTCATCGCTTACCTCTTGTATAATTTTGTTTATTTTTTAAATTATAATCTTTGGTGAGGAATATGGAAGTGGTAAAAATCATAAATGATGAGTTAAATAAGCTTTTTGAGATAAAAACAGATGATTGTTATACGGTGGAGTCTGTCCATTATAGAAAAACTTTGTGTGTTTCTTCTCAGGTAGGATGTTCTATAAAGTGTTCTTTCTGTGCATCTGGATTAAATGGTCTTATCAGAAATTTATCTGCAGATGAGATAATAAAACAGTACACATTGGCAAAAGAAGAAGGTTTGGAGATAGAGAGTATAGCTTTTGCTGGAATAGGGGAGCCTCTTTTGAACTGGGATAACGTTAAAAAAGCCTTTGAGTATTTTAAGTCAAATGGTTTGAGTGTTAGTTTTTATACAACTGGATTTCCAATACACAACTTTAAAGAGCTTCTTTCATTAAACCACGATGGAGTTAACTTGTCTCTCCACTCTGTTTTTTGAAAACAAAAGAAAATCTTTGATACCAAATTCTCATACTATAAATCAACTTCTTGAAGTTTTTAAAAAGCATCTTGATACATTGTCAAAAAGAAAGAAAAAACTCTACAACATCGCCTACATTCTCATAGCCGGAGAAAACGACTCTTACGAGGAAATCGATAAATTAGGAGACATTGCAAAGGAACTTGGAATAGGTGTTTCACTTTTAAAGTACAATGAAATTGAGTTTTTTGATTACAAATCTATCACCGATGAGAGATACGAAGAACTCTTTTTAAGACTTAAAGAAAAAGGAATAAAAGTTACACTCTCAAACAGGTACAGAACAAGAAAGATAGGTGGTTGTGGCACATTGATGATAAATAGGTTAAACTGCACCACTTTTTAGTATGTCGTGAATATGGATTATCCCAACTGGTTTTTTATCTTCTACAACAGGTAAAACTGTGATGTTATACTTTTCCATAAGTTCCAAAGCCTGTAAAACAAGCCAATCCGGATTTGCCGTTTTAGGATTTTCTGTCATAACATCTTTTGCAAAAGATGTATCTATACTTTTTCCTTTATTTATGAACCTTCTTAAATCTCCGTCTGTTATTATTCCTGATATATTCCCTTCTTCGTCAACAACTAAAGTTGCACCTAAGCCTTTTTCTGACATAACTAAAACAGCTTCTTTTAAAGGTGTGTTTTGGTTGACGATAGGTAAATCTTTTCTCATTATCTGATTTACCTTCATAAGTTTTTTACCTAAGGAGCCTCCCGGATGGAACATAGCAAAATCTTCCGATTTAAAGTTTCTCATTTTCAGCAAAGCAACTGCCAACGCATCTCCTAAAACAAGAGTTGCGGTAGATGAAGAAGTAGGAGCAAGATTCAAAGGGCAAGCCTCTTTATCTACGTTAAGATACAAGACAACATCAGACTCTTTTGCCAACGATGACTCTTTTTTGTTTGTTATTCCAATTATCTTATTTCCCCATCTTTTTAAGATAGGAATGATAGCCATCAGTTCAGGGGTTTCTCCACTGTTGGATATGGCTATCACAAGGTCTTTTTTTTCTACCATTCCTAAATCTCCATGGAGAGCTTCAGCAGGATGGAGAAAAAAGGAAGGTGTTCCGGTTGATGATAAAGTTGCTGCTATCTTTTTACCTATCAATCCGGATTTTCCCATTCCGGTTATTACCACTTTTCCCTCTGTTTGTAGTATAAGTTTAACGGCTTTTTCAAAACTCTCATCAAGACTTTCTTTTAGCTTTTTTAGTGCCTTTATCTCTTCTTCTATCGTCTGTTTTCCTATATCAATGATTTGAGCATCCATTACAACTTCCACAACCTGTTGGTTTTAAAAGGTTTAAACTTTCAAGTTCCTTAAATGTCAACTCTTTTAAATTTCCTTCTTCGTCAGACAGTATTATCTTCTCTCCTATAAAATCGTAAATTTTTACTGTGTAAGGTTTACCTTCTATTTCTATGACAGAATCTATTTCTGGTAAATCGTTTTTTATACTGTAGGTTTCTTTTTCAAAAGTTAGACAGCACATAAGTCTTCCACAAACACCTGTAAATTTGGTAGGAGTAGGTGGTAAATTTTGCTCTGATAGAATTTCAACGGTGATATTTTCAAATTTATCCAAAAACAGATTACAACAACACTGTTGACCACAGACTCCAACTGCTCCGGCTATCTGGACACCGTCTCTAACACCTACTTGTCTCATTTCTATTCTCATTTTTATTCTTTTTGCCATAATCTTAACAAGCTCTCTAAAGTCAACTCTGTTTTCTGCTGTATAGTAAAACAAAGCTTTTGTTCTGTTTAATGGCACATAACTTTTCAAAAGGTTCATCTGTAAACCAAGCTTTTCCGCTTCTTCTTTACAGGCTTTTAAAAACTCTTGAGCTTCCTCTTCGTGTTTATCAAAAATCATGATATCTTCTTTTGTTGCACTTCTTAAAAATTTGTAGTTTTTAGTATCATCTGTATAAACACAGTTTCCCATAACTAAAACAAGTTCATGTCCTTTTTCCGACTCTATAACTATAAAATCTCCTTTTTTTACGTTAAAAGGAACCAAGATTTCCGAAAATTTATTTGTATCTAAAAATCTTATTCTAACTGGTTTTATGTTATCCATACAATCACCTCATTTTAAGTTGTAGTAAATTCCTTCTAAAATCAACTTCTTTTTTACACCTTTGGTAGCTGCATTTTTTCCTTTTTTAAACTCTGTTAAAAACTTTTCTGCAAATTTATTATCTAACTTCATACTATCTAAATCCATTTCAAAAAATCTTAAAATTATATCAAAAAATAGGTTGAAGTCTTCAACATCAAATTTGTCTACTACAGAAGATATAGAAAATAGTGCTTCCGGATGTTTTTTTGTTTTAAGTAGTTGGTAGTAGGAATGAGCTAAGTTGTAAACGTTTTCTTTATTTAAAATGCTAAATGGAAGACATAAACTACCTCCGGATATCTTTACCAAACTCTCAATTTTTCTTTCATCTGAAATTTTTTGAATTAGAACATCTTTAATTTCTTCATCCGATAGTTTTTTAAATCTTATCTTTTTTAACCTTGAAATGATGGTTGGCAAGATTTGGTTTTGATTGGAAGTTGTCAGAATTATTAAGGTGTTTAAAGGTGGTTCTTCCAAAGTTTTCAAAAGAGCGTTTGAACTTTCCGTATTCATGTTTTCAGCTTTCTCTATTATTAAAACTTTCCCTTTATCGGATTTTAAAGTTAGGAAAGATATGGCATCTCTTACAGAATCTATTTTTATCTCTCTTCCTTCGTAAGGAATGAATTTTATATTTGGATGTGGAGTTAGATTTGTTTTTTCATATACGTTAGATACTGTGTTGTTTACAAGTTTACAGTCGTGGCACTGTCCACAACCAAGACCTTCTTTTTTCTCACACAGAAAGCCTCTGGCTGTTAAAAAAGCAATCAACTTTTTTCCTATACAATCTTTACCTTCGTAAAGAAGTGATAAAGAGTC
Source organism: Sulfurihydrogenibium sp. (assembly GCF_027448985.1). GTDB lineage: Bacteria > Aquificota > Aquificia > Aquificales > Hydrogenothermaceae > Sulfurihydrogenibium. The sequence continues at coordinate 4,177 of NZ_DAIDMN010000004.1, read as the reverse complement.
GTAATTTTTGCTGAGGTATGTTTTTATAAGTTCTATCTCTTTATGATGCCCTATTATTTTCATAGTATCTTTTTCTCTTTTAAGACTGCTATTATATCCTCGAATATCTCATCCGGATTTTTTAATCCATCTAAAACAACAAACCTTTCTCTCTCTTTTTCAGCTATTTTTAAAAATCCTTCTCTTACTTTTTTATGAAATTCCAATCCTTCACTTTCCAATCTGTCTTTTTGTCTGTTTAATCTTTTAAACGCTTCTTCTACCGGTAAATCAAGTAAAAATGTTATATCCGGTTTAACTCCTTCTGTTACAGTCTTGTTTAACAGTTCTACAAGATTATAATCTATTCCTCGTGCGTAATGTTGGTAGGCTGTTGTAGAGTCATAGAATCTATCACACACTACGATGTAGTTTTGTTGTAAAAGTGGTTTTATTACGTTGTTGATATGGATGTTTCTGTCTGCTTCATAAAGAAGCAGTTCTGCAAATGGTGGAAACTTTTCATCCCAATGGGAAAGAAGTATCTCTCTTATTTTCTGACCTATACGTGTTCCTCCGGGTTCTTTTGTAAGATGAGCTTTGATTGAGTTTTTTATAAAATAATCGTATAACTTTTTTGCTTGAGTTGACTTTCCACTTCCTTCTATACCTTCAAACGTTATAAAAATCCCCATACAACCTCATTAAAATCATAAAAAAAATTTTTGTATAGTATATAATCTTATCACAAATGAAATTTAAAGGAGGTATAAAAAAATGGCAATAGACAGACAAAAAGTAGAAGAAGTTTTAGAGCAAGTTAGACCATATTTAAGATTTGATGGTGGAGATGTTGAGCTTGTAGATGTAGCGGAAGATGGAACGGTTTACGTTAGGCTTATGGGTTCGTGTTCCGGATGTGCAATGTCTTTATGGACACTTAAAGGTGGAGTAGAAGCAAGATTAAAACAAGCTATTCCGGAAGTAAAAGAAGTTATAGCTGTAAATCTTGGATAAATAAAAATGGGGCTTTGCCCCTATCCTTTGTTATAATATATCTAAAAACTCCATTGGGAATTGATTGAACTACCTAACGAAAAAAAAATACACTTCAATCTTAAAAAGGTTTAAACAATTACTTTACAATGTGCTGGAAAACAATTTAAGTCCATTAAATCATATATACAGTATAGTTGCAACATTTATAGTAGTAACTTCTTCTATAACGGTTATTCTATTACTTACTCCTGAAGCGGAAAAGTTACCTCCGGATTTATTTTATTTTTTGAGAGAGTTTGAAGATTTAACTTTATGGTTTTTTGCCATAGAGTATATTTTAAGATGGTGGGTCATTTCCGATTTTATAGAAGACTATAAAGAGTATCTAAAACATTATAAACATAAAACATTAAAAGCTCATTTAAAGTCCTTTTTCTACGCTTTAAAAGTAAAATTAAAGTGGATGGTAAAACCTTACTCTTTAATAGATTTAATAGCTATTCTTCCAATTTTTAGACCTTTGAGAGCATTTAGATTTTTGCAAATTCTCAGAATATTGAAGATATTAAGATACTCATCTGGGTTTAAAAATGTTTTCTCAGCTTTAAAAGAACAAGGTTATATTTTTATTTTTTCAGTTTTACTGATTTTCTTAAACATTGTTGTATTTTCAATAATCGTGTATATATACGAATACAACGCGGGGAATAGTGACTTTAATAGTTTATTTAACGCTATTTACTGGGGAGCTATAACTTCTTTCACAGTTGGTTATGGAGATATTGTTCCTACCACATCAGTAGGGAAGTTTTTAGCATCCTTTATGACTTTTGTTAACCTTGTTTTGATATCCGTTTTAACAGCCGGATTTTCTGTTTCTTTTATAAACAAACTTTTACAATTAAAAGAAGGGGAGATAAAGATGAGAGATTTAAAAGAGCATATAGTTATATGTGGATACAATGAAACATCTGAAGAGATATTAGAAAACCTAACAAAACTCAATATAGATAAAGAAAAACCGGTTGTACTAATCACAAATCATGATAAAAACGATTTAGGAATACAGCTGTCTAAATACATAATCTTTAAAAAGGGAGATTTTATAAGGGAAGATGTTTTAATGGACGTAGCGGTAGATAAAGCTTCAGATGTAGTTATTGTAGGGGAAAAATTACCTCATCTAACGGATAGGGACATAGATGCAAGGACAGCACTAACCGGAATGCTTGTTAAAACTCTCAATCCTATGGCAAGACTGTACGTTGAAGTTCTTTTGGACGAAGATGCTGAGATATTCAAGAAAAGACTGGGAACAAAAGATATATTAATTCACGGACAGATACTTGGTAAAATAATGTTTTCAAGTATTTTAAATCCGGGAGCAACTGAACTGATACAAACGATTATTGACAACGAAACCGGAATAAGGAAAGTTAAATTAAAAGAAATTGGTGATTTTAACACTTTTGGAAGTCTTCTTCTGTATCTTAGAACTCAAGGTTTGATGCCTATCGCAGTAGAAAGAAACAGAAAAATAATCCTTTCTCCTTCAGATGATTTGACAATATCAGATGCGGATTACATTTTTATAATTCCTCAAAATGAGAGCTAAAAATGAAAAATGTTTTGATAACAAGGGAAAAAGAGCAATTTAAACAAGTGGAAGGTACCTTCAAAAAAGAAGGTTTTAATCCTATTTCCTTTCCTACGATAAAGTTTGAAAGTATTCAGCTTAACAATTTTAATGAAAAAGATTACGATTATCTTATTTTTACAAGCAAAAACGCTGTAGATTTCTTTTTATCTCAGATAAGTATAGATAAATCAAAGCCTTTGTTGGCTGTTGGAAGTAAAACAGCTACATATCTAAAAGAGAAAGGTTTTTTAAATGTTGAAATTCCGGAAATTTTTAGTGGTGAAGGGTTAAAAGAGTTTTTAAACAAAAATTTAGATAGATTTAAAGGAAAAACTTTTGCTTTGATAAGGGCATTGGAAGGTTCCGATGTTTTGTTAAAAGAATCCGGAAACGACTTTATAGTCAAGCTTGTACCTGTTTATAAAACAGTTTTTAACGTTCCGGATAATGTAAAAGATATTGAAAGTATGTTTTTAAACAAACAGATTTACGCAGTTGTATTTTCAAGTCCTTCCACTTTTAAAGGCTTTGTTAACATATTCTCAGTAGAAAAATCAAAAGATTTTTTAAAAGATACTATTGTCTGTGTAATAGGCTCCACAACTGCAAAAGCATTGCAAAAGGAAGGATTTAAGGTTGACATAGTTCCGGATATATTCACTTTTGAAGAAATAACCAAAAGGCTAAAATCTCTCTAACCTTTATATCCCACATAGTTCAGACAAAACCTAAACCTTTTCCAAACCTTTAAACCTTCAAATAACCTTTATATCCCACATAGTTCAGACAAAACTTTCAGCTATAACCTTTAATCCCCCACTACTATTACCTTTATATCCCACATAGTTCAGACAAAACTTAATCTCCATTCTTCCAACTTTTTTCTGAATTCTCAACTTTATATCCCACATAGTTCAGACAAAACGCAAATCAGGAGAAGAAACAAGCTTTTTGAGACAATCCTTTATATCCCACATAGTTCAGACAAAACAATACTCGTTCTTTGTCTTTGTCATAGCTCACTCCTAACTTTATATCCCACATAGTTCAGACAAAACGAACGTTATTACAATACCTTTATCTGGAACAAAGTCTTTATATCCCACATAGTTCAGACAAAACGAAGCTTTAGAACCTTAAACACTATTTTCGAAAAAGCTTTATATCCCACATAGTTCAGACAAAACCGGAGAAGATTTGTTTCACTATGTCGGTTCTCTGATCTTTATATCCCACATAGTTCAGACAAAACATGTCTATCACTGACGTCATATCATTGAAACATCGCTTTATATCCCACATAGTTCAGACAAAACATTTAAACAAAAACGATATTTTGAATGGAAACTACGCCTTTATATCCCACATAGTTCAGACAAAACATCCTTAACTACAACCTTAGAAAGCTCTAAATCAAGCTTTATATCCCACATAGTTCAGACAAAACTCTTCATACTAAACCTCCTTTATAAAATTTTATAGCCTTTATATCCCACATAGTTCAGACAAAACCCGTTAAAAATTACAATAAAAAAATAAACGAAAATTTTCAAAAAGTCA
>NZ_DAIDMN010000003.1 GCF_027448985.1 Sulfurihydrogenibium sp. | reverse complement strand
TCACTTGTATTCCCACACATTGCGATGCACACAGTTCACTCTTTATTTGGAAACCAAAACGCTGTTGCATCAGAGTATCCATATAACCATTTTGTAATTTCCCTTTCCATCCATCCTACAACGTTAAACTCAGGAACAAATATATACTTTGCATTTTTTACAGCTGCTCTTAATTCTTCGTACGGGAATGGTCTAATTGTTTTTAGTTTAACAACTTTAGCATCTATTCCTTCTTCATCTTTTAATAACCTGGCTGCTTCTTTTGCTTGAGATGCAGCTGTTCCCGCAGCAACAAACACTATTTCCGCATCCGGATTTCCAAACTCTTCAGTTAATCCTCTAAGGTAGTGTTTAGCGTAAGGTCTAGACCTTTCTATTGCTGCTCTTACCTCAAACTGCCAGCTTGCGTGTGTAGCATAAGATATATAGTTTGATTTCATGACAAATGGGTCTCTTAAGAATCTACCTGGAGGGACTTCTAAGTCTATTACTGGCATAGGTGCTTTTTTCGGGTCGTATGGTGGAAGAGCTATATCTTCTGGTGGAAGCATAATAGCTTCTCTTGTATGAGATACAAAGAATCCATCTACCACAGTTATAATTGGAACGTGTACAGCTGGTTTTTCTGCAACAACAAACCCGGCTAAAATCATATCAAACAAATCTTGAGCGTTTTCAGCGTACCAAATCATACATCCTGTGTCAAGTAGAAAACCGACTTCCAAGTTATCAGGCTGTATTGATAAAGGTGCATTTACACCTCTTGCCATCAACACAAGTTGAACAGGTATTCTGGTCCCTGCCCACATAGGGAAGTTTTCAAATGCCCTCAAAGTTCCTGGACCGGAAGTTGTCGTTATTGTTCTTGCTCCTGCAAGAGCACAACCAGCTACTTCCGACATAACGCCAAATTCTGACTCACCTCTAAAATAAACACCAACGTAACCTTCTACCCAAAGTTCACCTATCAAGTGAGCCGCTTCAGATTGTGGTGTTATTGGATAAGATACAGATGCATCTACAGTAGCTCTTTTAACAGCTTCCTTAACAGCTTCAGAACCAGTCATAAAAAATTTTTCCCTTGGAGCTTCAAAAAGTAGGTAATCTGGTGAAACTATTTTTTGACCTGATTTATTGTATTTTACGTCGGTTGATAAGTTAGACATGGTAAAAAACCTCCTAAATTTTTACTAAAAAATAATCAATTTGGATACCAATTAAAACAATGATTTATATCATTAAATAACTATCTTATTTACCTAACTCAGCTTTAACTTGTTTGGCAATTTCGATAAACTTTTCCAATTCTTCTGGATGCTGGTCTCTAAGAGTAATCATAGCATCTTCGTGTCCTTCCATACTACACATTGCTATTGTAAAACAGTCTGTTTCCGCTCTAATAATCTTTAAAGCGACGTTTGCATAGTGACAGTGAACTCCTATAAATATACACGCTTTAATGTTGTTGTGCCAAATGGTGAGATTTGGATGGTTAGGGTTTATTTCAACCTCTGGATTTATCTTTGGATATTTTGGTCTGTAATCGTACATTGGGATTATTTTTGCTCCAAGAATATTAGCAAGTTCTTTTATCTGTCTTGCCTTTTTCTTTGCATCTTCACTCCAAGCATACAAAACCTGTGGTCCAGGGAATATGGTAGGATTTTCTCTAGTTAGCATAGCCTTTGCCGCTTCTCTCATCGCTATTTCTTCATCTACAATTTCATCAAAAAGTAAAGCTTTTCCTGGTGGTGGATTTAAAACTTTATCTGTAACTGCAACAGGGTAAGGTGAAAATCCCATTGGTCCTAATTTTGCCATGATATAACCTCCTAAAAATTTACGTTGTTGAATGAACTTCTGGCATTATCATATGGATAGCGTTTCTCTTTAACAAATTATTACAGACGTATACACACAATGCACAACCTTTACATCTGTTAGCAAATACAAAAGCGTGTCTTTCATCTGGTGTATCTACGTACATCAAAGTGTTTGGTTCTGGGCAAAACAGAGTACATTGATTACACTTATACTTAGTACATTCATCATTTATAACTTCTGCAACATAATACATTTAAATAACCTCCTGTTAAGCTTTGTTAACATTATATCACAATTCTACAAAATTACCATCCGAAAGTAAAAATAACTTATTTTTTTCTCTATCAATTACTACTAATCTTACCCACTCATTTTTTAATAAGGTCATAGGATGCTCTGTTTCAGAAGCTGCAGCTATCACTTTTTCCAAAGGTGCTTCAACAAATACTACAAGCCTTATAGGTTCATGAAAAGGTTTATCTTCGTAATACACAGTTTGATAAGGTAATCCCAATCTTAAGTCAGAATAGTTCCCACTGAAAACTCCTAACCTTGATACGACGTTATGGTAAACTTTTGAACCAGAGCCAAATTTTTCATTGTCTACCGTTGAAAAATAGTATTCAGCGTTAATCCATTGAGCTATCAAAAACGGACCATTGAGTATTCTTTTTAGGATAGTGTTATCTGGGTCCAATCTGTAATCGTAAGAATGCATGAAAAATCTGTTACTTAATACCGAATTCATAGAGGTTTCTCTCTTACCTACAAACACACCAACATTTTTTGATAAACCCCATTCAGGTCTCATTTCAGACCAATCTATCGCTCTTACTACAATATCATCTTCTGTATCAGCATACGGTAGTATGGATAATCTTTCTATTCTTGTTTTTTTAGATGCTTTGTAAAAGTCATTTTTTATTTCCTGCCATTTTTTTTCTTTACCTTTGGGAATCGTTTCATCATAAAATTCTACCTCATCTGTTGTCGTGTTATGAGAAGCCGGAATAAAAACTGTTTCTTCTGGAATTTTTATCTTCATCAACTCTCTTACTTCTTTTTTATTTAAAATAGAACACATAGCTCTTACGTTGTGGTATCCGGAATTACCTCCACAGGCTCCACAATCCAAAGCGGATTCGTAAGGGTTGTTATCCGACTCACTGCCATGACCTACAAGTAGTACAAATTCTGGAAAACCATCAACCATACCTATCAAAGACAAGAAGTTATCAGCTAACTTTGCTTGTTCTTCTAAGGTAAAACCTACTTCTGAAAACTTTTTATAAATTAAATCATAGTAATCTTTGTTTATTTTATATTTTTGAAGAACTTTACTGTATTTTTCTTGAATTTGGAAGTTGTTTTTTATACTTTCCAGCACCTTTTTCAGGTCATCTTCACTAAATTTTATCTTTTCTTTCTCAAAAGCTGATGCTATTTTTTCCATGATGAATCTATCAGTGTATTTTTCTATTTCATCAGCCGATAGTTTCTCTAAAAAGTAAGATGTCTTTGGAGGAAGAGGTTTTATTTTTTGATTTACTTTTGATAAGAGTTTTGGAAACAATGTTTTACCAAAAAGATTATAACCAAACAACCAACCAAAAGACTCAACGGTAAAAAATGGTGTATAAGGATTGTTCTTTAGTTTATCTAAAGTTTTCTTTAGAGATGAGATGATGTTTTTTCTCTTTTCGTACTCTCCTGTTTTTTGTTGAGGGATTTCTAAAATTACTCGTTCTGGAACTTCCATTGCAGGACATAAAAGAAGTTCATGAGATTTATCGAACTCTATCAAGGCCATTTTTATTCCAAAAAATCCGGCTACTCCAAAAGTTTTATAGTTATCTATTCTTTCTAAGTTTCTTCTAAAAGCTTCTGACCTTACATCTACACAAAATACTGCAAAAGCCTTTGGATTTTCTTCTATTTCATAAACTTTTAAAAATTCTTTACCATACGAAAATGCATAAGATTCTTCTAAAGATTTTATCCAGATGTATCCTTCCTCTTCTTTTATTTTTTTCACTAAATCGTAAATCTTTAGGTAATCTTCATCTTCAAAAAGATTTTTAGATAAGTTAATAACAGCTTTTGCTTCTTTTTCTACCTCCTTTTCTATAAATTGGTTTAATGTTGAGGCGTAATCTTTAGAAGTCAGTAACTTAGATTTAAACTCTGGAGAAAGGATGTTTTTATCCTTTAGTATTTTTAAAATAACAAACTCCTTATTTTTTTTATAAAAATCTATAAAATCAAAATAATTTTTGATATTAGACTTGTTTAACTTTTCAAGATAGAATTTTTCAATGTAAAAAAGGCTTGCACCAAATTCTTCTAATGATATAGGGTATTCTTCTTGATAAGGGTAAAATGGATTTGATTCTCTAAATTTTATAAAGCTACTCCAACCAAAAAAGTTTATGTACATTCTCATGGCATATTTCTTAAAATCAGGGGGATTTATTGTTTTTTCAAAATCTTCCAAAATTTCTTCCATAGATTTATCTACATTGTAGTGTAAGGTAAAGCAGTTCCAGTATCCTAAGTCCCTAAAAGGAAGTGGTAAGTTTGTTTGACCTTCATCTAAGAACCTTGAAACAAACTCGATAGCATCATTATAAAATATTTCATATATATTTTGGTCTAATACTACATCTAAAATCTGGCTAAAAGTGTATTTATGTATGTATCTTTCTAATAGATTATCTAAATCTGAAAATCCTTTGTCAGCTGTTATTTTTTCTTTCAAATCTTTTGGTGGTGTCTGTGTTGTTTCTCTATAACTGTTTTCCTTGAATTCGTCCCACGTAGGCATTATATCTACCATAAGTTTTCTTACTTTGTACTTACTAATCTGTAGATTGTTTTTGTTAAGGAAAGCATCTATATTTTGCTGAAGGATATCTTTCCTCACTTTTCCTTCTCTATAAAGGTCTACATAGTAAGAAAATGGCATGTAAACTTTAGCATCAAATAAATCCTGAGCTACTTTTAAAGCTTCTTTAAAGTGCATGTTTTCAAATTCGTGTAAAGGGTTGTGATAAACAAACATTGTTAATGGCCAGTATTTAGGTAAGAATTCTGAAGCTTCTTTGAGTACAGCGGTTTTCATTTTTCCTCCATCTATATTTTTAATGAATCAACCACTCAACATCTGAAATTAAGCAAACTCCTCCATACTTTTTTAAAAGTTTTCTTAAGTCTTCAATAACTTCTTTAATTTTCTCTTCTTCGCATACTGTAAAAAGATAACTGTTTTTAAAAACATCTGTAAGCTCATCTCCTGACATAAATCCTCTTTCTCCTTTTCCATAAACGTCTTTTATTATCGTATACCCTGAAAACCCTTTTTTATCCAGAAGGTTGGTTAGATGTTCAATGTGTAGAGTGTCGATTACTACTTCGATTTTTTTCATCTTTTTCATGGTTATACCCCCCAAATGTAGTTTAATAACCAATAATAAAAAGGTAAACCTACAGATATGTTAAATGGAAATGTTACCGCTAAAGCCATTGTAACATAGATACTTGGGTTTGCTTCAGGAACTGACAACCTCATAGCAGCTGGAACAGCTATGTAGGAAGCACTTGCACATAAAACCGCAAACATAAAAGCATCTCCTTTACTCATACCTACAAAACTACCTATCAAAATCGCAACGACAGCGTTTAAAATAGGTATGAAAACAGCAAACGCTATTAAAAACCATCCAACCTTTTTCAAATCTCCTAACCTTCTTGCAGCCACTATACCCATATCAAGTAAGAAAAATGCCAACATAGGTTTGAACAACTGACCAAAAAGAGGGTCTACAACTTTCCATCCTTTCTCACCTGTGATGAATCCTATCATTAAAGCACCTATCAAAAGGTACACGGAAGGGTTAAAGAATGACTCTCTGATAACTTCTCTCCATTCTAATTTTTCATTTTCTTCTCTTTTCGCAAATAAACTTAGTAAAATTAAACCTATTACAATCGCCGGAGATTCCATTAAAGTCATGGCAGCAACCATATAACCACCATAGTTTTCTCCCAAAGACTGTAAAAAGTTTGAAGCAGTTATAAAGGTTACAGCACTTATAGAACCATAGGTAGCTGCAATCGCAACTGCGTTAAAAACATCCAATTTGATTCTAAGTATGAAGAAGGCGTATATAGGCACCAAAATAGCCATCAACATAGCAAGAAGTAAGACTTTCAAAACGTATGAATCTATACCACTCTTCGCAAGTTCATATCCACCGTGTAATCCTATTGCTATTAGAAGGTACAATGAAAAAAACTTTGGTAGAGGTTGAGGAATATCAAGACCTGTCCTTAAAAATACGGAAAGAACACCTAAGAAGAAAAACAGTATTGGTGGATTAAGTACATTTTGAAGTAGTAAATCTACACTCATAAATTTAAACCTCCTTTATTTAAATGTTAAGTAAAATGTAAACTCCCAAAGAGATATTTAAAATTAGCAGTAGTATCAAGAAAAAACTATAAAACTTTGAAATATCTATATATACGATTTTATCGTTAGGTTTTCCAAATATTATGTTGTTAGTTAACCTCATGAATACGATAAAATCAAATAATAGCAAAAGTATTAAATCCAAAACTACAACGTTATTTTTAGATGTAAGTAAGTTTAAGTAAACTATGTTAGAGTGTAGGAAAGGTGGAAATAAACCTAACATTAAAGTAACACCTCTGAATATAAAGGAAAATAACGGAATTTTATGAACTAAACCTTCTATACTATAAATTGTATCTACATTGTATTTATCTTTTAGAAATTTAATGCTAACAAAAAAAGTTATGTATGTGGATATTAGACCTAATCCATACAAATCTTTATGGGATTGAAGTAGTAAAACTGCTAAAAAGTTTATTACAAAATGTAGTACAAAAATTTGATATAGTTTAACAATTTTTAGAGACAAAATGGTAGATACAATCAACAGTAATCCATAGAGTATATACATAATCTCCATTTACAACTCCTCATTTTTTTATCTCATCTTAAACAAGGATAAAAATAGTTTTCTTAAGTAAAGTTCTTCATACAAAATGCGGTAAACAAGAATTACTTTATTTTTTAGATTAGTTTTTCCATTTTCTCCATAATTGGAATAGTAAGATAAAGCCCACATTACAACAGCTGTCAGGATTAAAAATAAAATTGCAACAGAAACAAGTCCAAAAGATAAGTTGGCTGCTTCAAAAAGTTTTTTGTAGTTTTCTCCATATAGATAATTTTCAAAAGCTAAACCTATGAAGGAGTATATTATAACTATTAATGTAAACGAAGCTACCAACGATATTAAGATTCCTAAGGATTGTTCTTTAGAAACTTTAAAAAATGAGTTGAAGAGTTGAAAACTTGTAAGCCATCCAAAAGCTAAAAATACCAAAGCTGCATAATAATTTGATAAATCTTTTTTAGATAGGAATTCTATAACTGTAAGTAAAACTAAAGCTAAAACAACTACTCCTATTAAAAATTGAAAATTTTTGTTAAATTTTCTTTCTTCTTCTAAAAAGACTTTGTAAGAAAATGATTTAGTGATGTTAGGTTCTTTTCTTGCTTGATGAATAACGTTTCCGGATTCTAAAAATAACGTAGCTTTAAAAATACCGTGTACCATAAGGTGATATATAGCCAAGCTAAATGCTCCTACACCTACTTCCATAATCATATATCCCATTTGACCAACGGTTGAGTATCCTAAAGCTCTTTTAACATCTGGAATAGTTAACATTATCATAGATGCTAAAATTGCGGTAATAAGACCAAAAATAAATGCTATATTTAAGGCGTATTCTGTATGTAAAAATAGATAGGCAAATTTGTTTAAAATTATTCCTCCTACGTTTACAATACCTGCGTGCATTAATGCAGAAACAGGTGTTGGACCTTCTGAAGTGTATGGTAACCAAAAATGAAACGGTATTATCGATGATTTACACATTGCTGCTAAAACGAGAAAAATGGCAGCTAATTCTAAGTCTAAGTTAATGGAAGAAAGCCAAAGATTTTTCAAATCTGACAAATACAGATTATCCATCCTTCTAACAATCAATACCATCGAAATTATAAAAAATAAATCACCTAACCTATGGAACCAAAAAGCCAAACTTCCAAAATATACCGCTGATTTTGAGTCAGAGCGAAAAGATAAAAGGTAAAACAAAGACAAGCTTAAACCTATCCATGCTAACATTATAATCAATATGTGATTTGCCATCAATAAAAAGTAAATCGAACTAAATATAAAGTTAAGTAAAATAAAAAATCTTTTGTAGCCAGGTTCATCCCACATGTATTTGTAAGAGTACTTTCTAATTATTATTCCTAAAATAGCAACGTACAAAGTAAGTATTGAAGATAATCTATCGAAACTTAAAAGTTTATTTTCCGATATTATTGGAGTGTTGTATTTAAATTGCTGAAATGTACCGTATATACTCAACCCGGCTATAAGTAAAGAAAAGAATATACTTATTTTTGGAATAACCTTTTTGTAGTCTATAAAAAGAATAAGCAAAGCTATAACTAAAGGTATAAAAGGAATTAAGAATACTACACTATTCATAAAACCTGGTTACACAAACTGTGTAAAATTGACACAGCTTGAGGCAGACCTATTTGTATTCCGCCATTTCAGGTTAGCCTGAGGGTCTGCAGGCGGTATTAGGCTAACCATAGCCCCTGCACCAAGCACAGGAGCTAACCTTCTTGATATCCTATCCCAATCCACTAAGATTGTCCTTAGCAGAGATAAATCCCTATTAAAAGATTTACCAAGAATAGGAATACCAAGGGCTACCTTAACAACTCTCCAAAGTTTGTAAGAGTATTTATACTCCTCTCTCACAGGTTCCTTCCATCGGTTGACCTGCTGCCCTGCCTTTGGATTGCTGTTAAGGTTTTTTAACAACTTAATATCTTTGTCTATGCTTTTAATCTCTTGTTTTATTGGCTTTGTTTTATAGATGTTTCTTTCTTCCTGTAAATATCCTTTGAGTTCTTCTTGCTTTTCCTCTAACTTTAAAATTGAGTATTGCAAGTATTCTTTACTGTTTAACAATTTTATGTAGTTCTTTGGTATTTTGTCTTTGTATCCTAATCCTCTTCTTCCTATTACATATGCTCCTGCTATGTCTTTGTCTATATTGTGTTGTGGACAGTATTTGTATGCTCCTATTACGCTTGTGTAGGCTGGATTTATCTCAATTACTTGTATGCCGTTTCTTTGTCCTAATACTTTTATTTTGTTTAGTAGTGATTTATAACTCCACTGCTGAAATATTTTTCTTAACTTTCCTTTTCCATCTCCTCTATAACCTTTTGGTATTTTCTTTAGTCTTTCTACCGCTATAGCTTTTTCATTTTCTTTTGCATAGTTTATAACTTGATAGGCTATATGCCATAGTAGGTATTCTCTTTGGTTTTTATTCTTACCTATCAGTTCATGTAGGCTTATTGATTTATAACCTATTAGATTTCCATCTTTGCTAACGTTTGCTAAAGCTATATGAAATGGTGAAGCGTTTATGTCTAATCCTATTATACCTTTTTCTTTTGTGTACTTTACAGTTGGTATGGTTTCTTCATAACTGATGTTTGCATAAAATTTTCCTTGTTTTATGTTTATCTCAACGGAATATGGAAAATAGTTACCTGTAATTTCCGCTTCTGTAAGTTTGAATATAAAGTCTATCCATTTATCTTTCTGTCTTTTAACGTTTCTTATAACATTGGCTTTTATCCATTGTCTATTACCTGTGTTTATTCTTAAATACCAGTTATCATTTTCTTTTATCAATCTTAGGTTTAGATTTCCAGACTTGGTTTTATCTCCTCTTGAGTAGAGAGATAATCTTTTTTCTTTCCACTGTTTTTTTAGTTTTTGTCTTCTTTTACCATTGAGATGGTTTTTCTTTAACTTGTTAAATAACTTTCTACCACCGAATATAACTTTTTTAGGGTTTTGATTTGTTTCTTTACATAAGTTTATAACATTTTGGGCTTTTAGGATAGCATCATCTACATATCTTGAGTTTATACTAAATATAGTTTGTAATTCTTTTTTGAGGTTTTTTCTATCATTACCTTCTAACAATCTGTTGTATGCATATCTCATACAGGAGGAGAATTTACGCATAAGAGATAATAGGATTTCCTTGTCTTGGTTGGAGAGTTCCAGTTGGCATTGAAGGGTTATCATGGTAGTGTCTCCTTTTCTTACCTTTTCCAGTTTAGTTTTTGTACACTTAGTAGCTTTCTATTCTCACTGTCTAATAATGTATTATTTTGTATAGTTTTTGTCAACTGTTTCTATCCTCCTTTGTACTTATCTTTTTTGTATTTCTTTCATAAGTTCTTCTGTTATAGGTCCTTCTGGTCTTCTGTTTATAAACTGCTGGACAACAGGGTCCGGATGGTTTTTTATTTCTTGTGGTGTTCCTATTGCGTATATAACACCTTTGTGTATCATGGCTATTCTGTCCGCTATGTTAAAAGCACTTTCAAGGTCATGGGTAACGACGATAGAAGTCACTCCAAGGTTGTCCCTTAACTTTAAGATAAGGTTATCTATCATAGCTGAGGTAACAGGGTCCAATCCGGATGTTGGTTCATCGTAAAGTATTATCTGAGGGTTGTAAGATATAGCTCTTGCTAACGAAACTCTCTTTCTCATTCCTCCGGATAGCTGTGAAGGGTAAAGGTCTTCTATGTCTTTTAAACCTACCAAAGCCAGTTTTTCTGCTGCCAACTTTCTTATCTGTTTTTCTGGCATTTTTGTATTTTCAAGAAAGTAAAATCCTACATTTTCCCAAACTTTCAAACTGTCAAACAAAGCTCCTTCTTGAAACAGATAACCTATTTTTTTTCTAAACTCTATAAGCTCAAAATCTTTTAAAGTAGTTATATCTGTCCCATCTACGTATATTTTTCCGGATGTTGGTTTTAAAAGTCCTATGATATGCTTTATTATGGTACTTTTACCGCTACCACTACCTCCCATAATGACAAATACTTCCATTTCTTTCACTTCAAAATTTACATTCTTTAATACTTCTCTCTTTCCAAAAGCCTTTACTAAGTTTTCAACCTTTATCTTAACACTCACGAAAAAAATCCTCTGTAAAATCAGTTAAAACATTATAACATCTTGAGATTTATCTGTTTAAAACTTTCTACCTGAGTGTATGGAAATTCTTTTATATAATCTGCATCTTTTGGTCTTACTAATCTAACGACCTTCATTCCGGAATGAGCCGCTGCTGTTATCTCATCCGGATTGTCTGATAAAAAGAGTATTTCATCAGGATTTAATCCTATACTTTGTGCTATTTTTTTGTAAGAAGTAGGGTCTTTTTTATTTCCAATGTTTGTATCAAAGTAGCCTGAAAACAGATAGTTTAAATCTCCAAAGTTCGTATTTGAGAAAAGAAGTTTTTGAGCTTTAACGGAGCCAGAAGAGTAAACGTATATTTTTATACCACTTTCAAACCACTCTTTTAACTTTTCATAAGCATCCGGATAAACAAAACCTTGAAGTTTTCCGGATTTATAACCTTCTTCCCAAATAATACCCTGTATTTCCTTTAAAGGTGTTATCTTTCTGTCTTCTTCTATCCACTTTTTTAATGTATCTATTATCTCTTCCAAAGATAAATCTTTTCCTTCTATTTTTTTTACTTCCTCTAAGATTTTTAAAATTTGAGGATTGTCTTTGTTTTTTAAAACAAAATCCTGAATTTTTTCGTAAGAGTATGGAAACAGTACATCTTTAACAAAGGATATAGGTGTTGTTGTTCCTTCAATATCGGTCAAAACAGCCTTAACCATAAATAACTCCTTTTTACTTTAAGCACATAAGCGTAAAAATTTTATCACACTCCAAAATCTGCATCATCTAATTTTAGTAGCTTGTTATTGGGTCTTCTTCTATTTTTTTGTAATTTTTCAAGACATATATGTAGTACTCTTTAACATCTACTCCTCTGTATCTTACTTTATATAAATACTCTTTTTCCACAGATTCAAATCCGGATTTGACTTTTTCCGTCATAGGATGGTCCGCTATGTATATTCCGTAGTATCCTTTGTTTTCATATTTTTCCAAACCTTCCCATAAATCCCATTGATTCATCCTTCTATCTACCTTTATACAGTACACAAAAGGTTTTCCTTCTATGTAAAAACTCATCTCTGAGGAAATATGATAAGAATCCGAAAATACAAAACTTTTTGGATAATCTTTTTTCAAATTACTTACAAACATTCCCATTTCTTCCCAACCGACAAGTCTTTTTGTTGGGTCAACTTTTGGAGGAAGAATCTTAGTAAGTCCAACTTTGTCTAAAATAGGAGTATAAAATAAAACCATGATAGAGATTAAAGATAAAGCCATAGGCAGTATTGCTAATTTTAAAAATCTTTTATAGATGTAATATCCCGATAAAATGTAAAGTGTAGAGTAACCAAAAGCAGGCCAGTTTACCTCTACATTCTTCTTTAAAACAATCAATCCAAAAAAGATAAAGACCATCAAAGGTGATAAAGAAAGGTAGATAAGTTTTTCGTCCTTTTCTTTGAATGCTTTGTATATTCCGTAGGCAAAGAAAGGAAATAAAAAGACAGAGTTTAGTCCAATCTGTCCTAAAATGTAATCTCCCAAGTGTTTCAGATTTATAGAAAAACTCTCTTGTGCTCCTGACAACTTACCTACGTGTTTGAAGGATACAAAATCGTTAGAGAAGTTCCAATAAACAACAGGTAAAGTAAACAGTCCAGCAATTAAAATACTTATATAAAACCATCTGTTTTTAAAAGTTTTTTTAGAAAATAGTAAAAGGTAAACAACAGCAACCGGAAAGAAAAAAACAACAGAGTACTTAGATAAAAAGCCAAGACCACCTGCTACTGCCGTTAAAGTCCACAAGACAGGTCTATCTTCTTTTACGGATTTATAAAACAAATAGGACAAAAGAAGATAGAAAAAAGCCAATGATGTATCTGTAAGAAAGATTATGGAAGCGATATCGTAAGCAGGAATAAAGTAAATAAAAGTAGAGTTAAAAAACGCAACCTTTTCATCTTTAAAAAGCTCTTTTGAAAAAAGGTAAGTTATAACAGCTATAAAAAATCCAAGTATAATAGCATTTATCCTAACTCCTATCTCAGTGTCTCCTAAAACAGCAGTAGAGATAAAGTTCATGTAAGCAATCAAAGGTGGTTTTGAGTAGTAAGATAAATCCAAAAACTTGGACCAAAGCCAGTACTGAGCTTCTTCCGGAGATAAATCTATATCCCTAAACAAAACATAAAAAACCCTAACAACAAGAACCAAAAAATGAAAAATCAAAACTTTTTTCAACATCTTTTTAAAAATCCTGATAAAATTTTTTTACTATTATAACTTTTTTGGAGTTGTTTATTTTGGATATAAATCCAAAAAACATTTTGATGATAAAAGGACACAGTGCCGGAATAGGTGATATACTTAGAAGTTCTGCATCTTGGAGAGCATTAAAAAACAGATATCCGGATGCAAAACTAAACCTACTATTTCTAACAAACCATCCTAATTATCCATCCGAAAAACTTATTTCAAAACACCATCTGTTAGATAGTTTTTACACTATAAACAAACAGTACTTCAACGAAGTCAAAAACTTTATAAAAGCGTTAAAAGAAGCGGATAAAGTTATAAAACAAGTTAATCCGGATTTTATCATAGATTTTGAACCGTACGGCTTAGAAACCACAATAGTATCCATGATAGGAAGATTTAAATACGGTATAAAAACGATTGGCATAAACGAAGTTTTCCCAAGAGGATTACTTTATTCTTTTTATGCTCCTTCTATAAAATCCTTCAAGAAAAAACATAAAATAGACATCCTAAATTACACAGACAGAGATTTTGTAGTTTTAGATAAACTTGGAATAAAGAGGAATGATATCCAAATAGAGATAAAAGAAACTCCACAGGCAACTACATTTAGAGAAAAAATAAAAAAAGAACTTAATTTAGATGACAACGTTTTGATTGTAAACATAGGATGTGGAACTCCGGATGCCATTCCAAAAAGACCAGATTTCAAAATTTATCAAGAGATTATTTACTACGTTTATTCTAAATACGGTTTAACACCTGTCCTAATAGGTGCAGAATTTGAAAAAGAAGTAAATCAAAACTTCATAAAAGAGTATCTAAAAAATTACAACCACCCTATATACGATATTGCAGGAAGAACAGACATTTTAGAATCTGTAGGAGCTATAAACCTTGGCAAAATGGTTATCTCAAGCGACAGCGGACCATACCACATAGCCGTAGCGTTAGGAAAACCAACTTTAGCTTTAACACACCCGAACATTTTCACAACAACCCTTGGACTGTTTGTAGAGTTGTAAAACCTAACCCTGATATAGAACAATTAAAAAAAGACATTGATTATCTTCTTACAAAGAGTTAGACAACCACAAATCTAAATCTTTTATAAAACTATTAACGATGTTTTCAAATCCGGATATTACATCTTTTAAATCTTTTTTTGTTTGGATTTTATAATCAAAAACTTTTGTAAGTTCTTTATTTTCTGTCTGTAAATTTACTTTAAATGAAGCAACTACATAAGTCCCTTCCGACTGAAAATCTGCATAAAAATCTAAAATTTTTATAAAAATTCTGTTTTTTGTATTTTCTTTTATATACGGAAGAGCTTTAAGGATGTTTTTCTCCAACAAACAATCCGGATTACAAATCCACTCTCCACTCTGAAAATAACCCCATTTATAATTTTCTTTGTATATTATTTTCTTTGTCAAAAGATAATCTACAGCATCAATGCCTGATAAAGTAATATTCACTTTATTTTTGGGTTGAATATCAATAGTATCTACTGAGTAATAAGAGATATTTTTTTCCGGAATTATCTTAGGTGTACAGGAAGCTGAAAATAAAACAAAAATTAAAAGTAGAATTTTTTTCATTTTTTCTCCTCCACTGGTGCAGGATTTGTTGTTTTTTTGGATTAAAATTTCTGTTGTTGTCTCTTGTTGGAGTTTTTTAATCAACTTATCTATATTTAGAATAATTTTTTCAGATTTGTTTGAAAGATTTTGAATATTGTTAGACAACATAGGTATTTGATTTTTTATATCTTTTGATAAAGATTTTAACTCTATTGCAAGGTCTTGGTATGATTTTGCTGTCAATTGAAGCTCTTTTATTAATTTATTACTTTCTTCCACAGAAACATTTCCTTTATGAATAAGCTCTGAAATTTGTTGAGCCAAATTAGAATACTTTTCTGTCAAGGTATCAAAATTTGTATTTATTTTTTCCAAAGTTGGTTGTAAAGCTAAAAGAGTAGTGTTTGTTGTCTGAATTGCTGTGTTTAAATCTTGAATATCAAAATTCATTATCAACTTTCTTACATCTTTTAGAAGGTAATGAGATTCCAAAAGAATATCCGGAATTTTATCTGCCATCTGTTGGAAAGTAGATGGTAAAAGAGGTATTTTTGTGATATTATTTTTTGTTTCAACCAAAGGTTTATCAGATTCTTCTAAAGAAATAAAAGCTAACCCCGTTATACCTTTCATCCCGAGAGTAGCATATATATTGTTGCCTATTTTTAAATTTTTATCTACATCTATGTATATTCTAACTATAGACGGATTTTCTTTATCTATCTCTATTTCACTAACTCTTCCTATACTTACACCTTTGTACTTTACTGGACTTCCTACATCAAGACCATTTACAGACAATGTTGTTTCTATTAAGTAAGTGTTGTATTCTTGTTTTCCAAAACCTTTGTATGCCCAAAGAGTTAAAAATACAAATCCGGATAAAAATGCAAGAAAAACAAAACCTACAATAAAATATTTAAGTTTACTTTCCATTTAAAAGCCTCCTGAACCTTAACGTCGATGTTAAGTTTTTTACCCATTTGTTCTCAACATTCAACAATCCGTTTGGATTTCCTTCATAAACAATTAAACCTTCACTTATAACTGCTACGGTATCCGTAAAAAGTAAAGATGCCAAATCATGGGTAATCTGAACTATAGTTATTCCAGTTGTATCCACCAACGTTCTTACTAATGTATCAAAATCTTCTGCACTTATTGGGTCAAGTCCAGAAGTAGGCTCATCTAAAAAAAGGATATCTGGGTCTGTAGAAAGTGCTACAGCCAAAGATGCTTTCTTTCTCATTCCACCAGATAGTTCAGATGGATACATAAAAAAAACATCTGGATTTAATCCTACAAGATTTAGTTTTATTTTTGCCATATCAATGGCTGTTTTATCATCTATGTTATACCTTTTTTTAATCACATAAATGATATTTTGTCCTACGGTTAAAGATGAAAGCATTGTAGAAAACTGAAACATTACACCTATTCTTTTTTTAAGCTCATCTATTTCTTTTTGAGATAGTTTTGTAATATCTTTTCCTTTGAACAATATTTTTCCACCATCTACTTTTCTTAAAAGTAACAATTCTCTCAATAAAGTAGATTTTCCTGCACCACTTCCACCCACAATAGCGTAAAGCTCTCCTTCTTTTATTTTAAGATTTAAACCTTTATGGACAACCTTTTCCCCATATTTTGATACAAGATTTTCAACTTCTACTATATACCTAACCATCTGTAAACCACCGAGAATAAAGCATCAATGACTATAATCGCAAACAGAGTTCTAACAACACTTTTTGTAACACTAAAACCTACACTTTCCGCCTTCTGTTGTACCTTAAAACCTTCATAAACACCTATCAAAGCAACAGTTAAACCAAAAATAGGACCTTTAACTATTCCGGCTAAGTAGTGGTCAAAGTCTAAAACTTCTGTAAGTCTATGAAAAAATTGATTTGGTGGCACTCCAAGAGTAAAATCAGAAACAATCATAGCTCCTAATATACCTAAAATTAATGAATAAGTAATTAGTATAGGAAGCCAAAATACAAGACTCAATATCTTCGGAAAAACAACACAAGCATAAGGAGAAATTCCAAGAGTTTTCATAAAATCTATCTCTTCTGATACTTTCATTAATCCTATCTCAGCTGTAAAACTACTTGCACTTCTACCCGCCATAATAATACCAACAATCAATGGAGAAAGCTCTCTTGCCAAAGATACGGATACAAGGTCTACTATAAAAATATTTGCTCCAAAAGTTGCAAGCATTTTTGAGCTTTGGTATGCTATTACAACTCCTATCAAAAAGGAAAGAATCGTTATAATTCCAAGAGCTTTAATTCCCCCTTCTTCTAACTCTTTAAATAAAGTTCTTGCTTCTATAGATTTTATATTTCTAAAAATATCTACTAAAATTTCTCCTGTAAACGAGATAAACTGAAAATAATCACCGATTTTTTTATAAACACTTTCTACAATTAAACTTAAGTAGTTAGATTTCTTTTTACTAAGTTGTGGTATTTCTTTTGACATACTGATTATCTTTTCGTAAGAAGGAGATATATTTCTTATTTCATACTCTTTAAAGAAGTTATTTATAAGATAGGCACCATAAAAATCTAACTTTTCTAATTCCGATGCATCTACATAATCAAAAGATTTTTTAGACAAAACCTTTACTTGTTTTTTTATTTTATTGTAGTTTTCTACCGTCCAATAATCTTTAATGTATAAAACTCTATCTTTTATTTCTAAAAACATTTATAAAATTTCCTTTAAAATAAAATAACATCTTTTTCTGATATATGCTGAAAAATCTCATATTTAAACTCGTCTTTTAAATCCACATGAAAGTCTGAATGAAGCTGAATTTCACATTCAAAGTTTTTATCGTAAATGTACAACACTACTTCTTTGTCTCCTTTGTACTTTTCAAAAATCCTTTGGAGTTTTGGAAGTAATCCGTTCATAGCCTTTTCTTTGTGTATTTTTATTTTTATTCCTTTTATATCTTTTAAAAAGTTTTCTATCGGTTCTACTCCTACCACGTTCATCGATATTTTCTCCTGTTCTTCGTCTACTTCTATAAAGCCTTCTAATACAACTATACTATCATCTTTTAAAAGTTCTTTGTTGTCTAATTTTTCAGGAAATGCTCTACAGTCTATCTGACCTGTTTCGTCTGAAAAGTTAAATACCATCATCGTATTTCCGGATTTTGTTTTTTTCATTTTAATCTCATCTACCACACCTGCTAACTTTACTTTTATATCACCGGATAATCTTTTACTTCCGAAAATATCTTCGTAAAGAGCTCCTATTTTTGATACTTTGTTTCCAAGTTCTTTCTTGTAAGCATTTATAGGATGACCTGTAAGGTAAAATCCAAGGACTTCTTTTTCATACTTTAATTTTTCTCTATCTGTTAGTTTTGTTATACCTGTATCATCGTAAATATGTTTTACGTTGACAACAGGAGTAGTTGTAAGGGCAAATAGAGAGTTTTGTCCAACTATTTTACTTTCTCTGGCTTTTTGTCCTGTTGATATGGCTTTGTCAACATTATGTAGTAAAACTGCTCTGTCCACTTTTTCAAAGTCAAAGGCTCCGGCTTTTATAAGACTTTCTAAAACTCTCTTGTTTGCCGTCTTTGTATCCAACCTTTCACAAAAATCGTATATATCAACGTAGTTTCCTCTCTCCCGTCTTTCTTTTACTATTTCTTGTGCTGAAGATTCTCCAACGTTTTTTATTCTTGCAAGACCAAATCGGATGTTTTTAGGAGATTCTATATAAAAGTCTTTCATACTTTTGTTGATATCCGGTGGAAGAAGTTTTATACCAAAGTTTTCCATATCTGAAAGTAGGTTTAAAAATTTTGTATCATTTGCTTCGGTAGATAGTTTTACTGCAAAAAATTCGTCGGTGTAATAAGTTTTTACCCATGCTGTCCAGTATGTTAGGTAAGCGTAAGCTGTTGAGTGAGATTTGTTGAAAGAGTATGATGCAAACTTTTCAATATCTTCCCACAGTTTTTCTACTTTTTCTCTACTGAATCCTCTTTCTACAGCTCCTTCTACAAATCTGTTTTTCATCTTTGCCATAGTTTCAGCATTTTTCTTTCCTATGGCTTTTCTAAGGGTATCAGCTTCTGCCATCGAAAAACCAGATAGAATGTTTGACATAAACATTATCTGTTCCTGGTATATACAGTTATGAGAAATAATATTATTGGCTATAAAGTTGTGAGTTTTTTCAACTTCAATATCATAAACATGTTCCTTTCCAAAATATTCAATAGATTTGATGGAGGTAAATCCTATATCTCCATTGATAGGTATTGCTAATAAATCTCTTTCCGGATTTAGATTTTTAACCTCTTTCCAGCCAAAAGGAGTCAAAAATTTATGGTCTGCTGTAGCTTTTATCTCTAAACCGTTTGATAATGTTATCTTGTATACATCTTTTATTCCATTGTAAAAGCAGTGAGTAATTTTACTTCTAACTATTTTATTTGTATTAACATCAAGAGATAAAA
Organism: Sulfurihydrogenibium sp.; assembly: GCF_027448985.1. Taxonomy (GTDB): domain Bacteria; phylum Aquificota; class Aquificia; order Aquificales; family Hydrogenothermaceae; genus Sulfurihydrogenibium. The sequence continues at coordinate 26,658 of NZ_DAIDMN010000003.1, read as the reverse complement.
CTTCTTCACCCACAAAATTTTTTTCAACTATCTCTTTAATAGGTATCAAAGTTCCGTTTGCTAACGTTATTAAAGTATCTCCAGTCAAACATAGCCCATATGTTTCACTAAGTATTTCCTTTACCTCATCAAAAGGATATTCTACAGGTTTTCTTCCGTGTTTCCTCTCTATGTACTCATCTACCATTCCACTCATCAGTGGTCCAGGTCTAAATAAAGCCAAGATGGCGATGATTTCGTCAAACACTGTAGGTTTTAAGCGTACCAATAAATCTTGCATTCCTTTACTTTCAAGTTGGAACACACCGGTTGTTTTTCCGGATTGAAGAAGTTTGAAAACATTCTCATCGTCAAGGGGTATATCAAGATAGTTTACATCTACACCATGTCTTTCTTTTATCAATTTTTTCATTAAGTCTAACTCTGTAAGAGTTTTTAGACCTAAAAAGTCCATTTTTACAAGACCAAGTTGTTCTAAGGTTTTCATCTCAAACTGGGTCGCTTTGTTTCCATCTTTATCTCTGTAAACAGGTACATACTCATCTAAAGGTCCGGGTGCTATAACTATTCCTGCAGCATGGATACCTGTATGTCTTGCAGAACCTTCTAATTTTCTTGCTAAATCTAAAAGCTCCCTAACCTTTGGGTCCGTTTCGTATAACTTTTTAAAATCCGGATTGGCTTCAAGGTTTTCTTCTATTGTAAGGGTTGTACCTTGAACCGGTCCAGGAAGTATCATCTTTGCTATTTTGTCAGCTTCTTGATAAGGAAATCCCAAGACTCTTGCAACATCTCTTATAACCATTTTTGATTTCATAAAGTTGAAGGTGATAATCTGAGCGACACTGTCTTCTCCGTACTTGTTTTTTACATACTCTATTACTTTTTCCCTGTTGTCCATACAAAAATCTACGTCAATATCCGGCATAGATATTCTTTCTGGATTTAAAAACCTTTCAAAAATTAATCCATGTTTAAGAGGGTCTATCTCTGTTATTCCTAAGCAGTAGGCAACCAAAGAACCACCAGCTGAACCTCTACCTGGACCAACAGGTATACCTTTGTTTTTTGCATAATTGATAAAATCTTGCACTATCAGGAAGTACTCGGCAAATCCCATTTTATTTATAACATCAATCTCATACTGAAGTCTTTCTCTGTACTCTTGAAGTTTTTCAGATGATAAATTCTTTATCTTTTCTAATCTCTTTTCTAAACCTTCTTTTGCCAACTTTTCAAAGTATCTTGCAACATCTTCAGCGGTTGGATTTTCTACATCCGGAATCTGATACTTAGGAAAAAGATAACCTCTTGTATCAGCCGTATCTATCTCAACATTACACTTTTCCGCTATCTCCATCGTATTTTTTAAATATTCTTCATAACCTTTGAACTTTTCATACATCTCTTCCGGAGAAGTAAAGTGAAGACCTTTTACCTTAAACGCCTTCCCTTTTTCTTGAAGGCTTTTTAAAGTCTCTTTCATCTGGAGAGCTTTTATAACATCGTGAGCCGGCTGGTCTTCCGGATTTAGATAATGAGAATCGTTGGTTCCTACTACTTTGACACCAAGCTCTTTTGCAAGCTTTATAATTCCTTTATTAGCTTCCTCTTGTTCTTCTAAACCATTTAACTGTATTTCAAAATAAAGGTCCTCTCCGAAAATATCTTTTAGCTTTTTAGCATAAAATTTAGCTTCTTCGTATTTCCCTTTTGAAAGAAGATGAGGGATAAAGCCTTTCAGACAAGCAGTTTGGCAGATTAGTCCTTCATGGTACTTCTCTAAAAGCTCCCAATCTATTCTCGGCTTGTAGTAAAAACCTTCCGTGTAAGCCAACGAAGACAACTTCATAAGATTTTTAAATCCGGTTTTATCCTTTGCAAACAAAATAAGATGGTAATTTTTATCCGTTAGAATATCGTCCGACCCTTCTCCTTTTTTCTCAAACCTGTTGTTTGTAAAATAGCTTTCCATACCTATGATAGGTTTTACACCTACACTCTTCATCTCTTGATAAAACTCAACAGCCCCAAAAATGTTTCCATGGTCGGTAAGTCCAACTGCTTTATACCCATACTCTACAGCCTTTTTAGCCAAATCCTTTATCTTAATTGCACCATCCAACAGAGAGTAATGAGTATGCAAATGCAGATGAACAAAATCCTTTCCCATATCTAACCCCTTACAGATTTTTTGAACCATAATAATTTACATCCGGATTCCTCAATTTCCAAAACTAAAATTTTTGATTATATTTATGATATATGATAAAATTACAAAGATACATGACAAAGGATGGATAAAAATGAAAAAACAGATTTTAAAAAAAGAAGAAAAAAACCTCTATAATACAGATTACTACATGTGGTTTGAAAAAAATTTAGCACTTATAAAAGAGGGGAAGTTCAATCAGGTTGATTGGAAAAATTTAATTTTAGAATTAGAAAGTTTAAAAAACCAAGAAAAAATAAACCTCTATAAGTACATCGCAAAGATAATGGCAAATCTTTATATAATTAAAACAATTTATAAAAATAAAAACGAAATTAACAAAAATGAAAAAAAAGAGCAAAAAAAGATTGTAGAAAACACATTCAATTATATTTTAAAAGTTGAGAAAATAGTCAAAGATTCCCCTTCACTTAAAAAAATTGATTTAAATACCGCATGGAAATTAGCCAAAAATCTAATTACTGTGTATCTTTTCAAAAAGAACATGCAAATTCAAGATTTGCCTAATGAACCTGATAGTTTTATAAGTAAATTCATAGAAAAAGTTTTACATGAACAAGGATTTGAAGCATTTGCAGATTTATTAAACGATACAAGGTAAATTTTTGAGTAAAAGGGATGAAAGAAGTTTAATAAGTTATTTAGCGATAATTTTAGCCCATTTATACAAATGGGATAATTATACAGGTATAGCGTCACACAAAACGAAAGGTGGTAAAAACTGGATTAATAGCATAGTTAACGCAAGAAAAGAAATTGAAGATTTAGTTTCAGATATGCCCTCTCTAGAAAGATTTATAGAAAGCTTTGAAACTATACAAAAAGCTTGGGAAGAAGCATTAAAAATCATACGCAAAGATTTATTGAAAAATGGAATCAAAAATGTAAACCTACCAAACAGTTGCCCTTACGATATAATTGATATATTATATAGAGATGTTATCTATGAATATAAGAAAAAATATAACCTATAAAGGAGAGATGCGATGAAGAGAATGGACAAGTTGATTCAAGAGTACGTTCATGACCCATACTTTACAAAAGAAAAGTATCACGACCCTTCTGTATGTGAAAGATGTGGAGTTGTGTTTCATGATGGAATATTTGAATGGATGAAAGAAGTTCCTCAAAATGCACAAAAAATAATCTGTCCTGCCTGTAGAAGAATAGAGGATAACTACGAAGGTGGAGTTGTTTACTTGGAAGGAGAGTTTTTACAAAAACACAAAGATGAAATTCTAAATCTTATAAAGAATGTTGAAGAAGAAGAGATGGCTTACAGACCTTTAGAAAGAATTATAGACATTAAAGAAGAAAATGGAAAAATGGTTATAAGAACAACTTACGAACATCTTGCAAGGAGAGTAGGAGAGGCGGTCCATAGAGCCTACAAAGGTGATTTAAAACTCAACTACCCGGAAGGAAAAAAATACGTAAGAGTATACTGGCATAGAGATTGATTTTTTATGAAACAGGATAGAGTTTTATATAAAAAACCCATTAAAGATTTACCTAAGGATTTACTACCAAGAGAAAAAGCCGTTAAATACGGCTTTTCTTCTCTTTCTGATGAAGAGTTGTTAGCCATATCTCTCGGCTCTGGAACAAAAGGTATAAACGTTTTAGGTTTGTCTCAAAAAATATTAAACGGAAAATCTTTTAAAGATTTGAAAAATCTTACCTTAGAAGATTTAAAGAAAATAAAAGGAATAGGTTTTGCAAAAGCTCTTCAAATTCTATCAATAATAGAGATAGCAAAAAGAATGGAAGAACCAGAAGATAGAATAAAAATAACTTCTGTATCCGATGCTTACCAGCTTTTAAAGTATTTATCAAAAGAATCACAAGAACATATGGTTGCCCTTTACTTAAACAGTTCAAATGAGCTTTTAGCAAAGGAAACCATAGCAAAAGGTTCGTTGAACGTTGTAAGAGTGTTACCAAGAGACATTTTGTACTACGCTTTAAAATACAACTGCAACGGAATTATAGTTGCCCACAATCACCCAAACGCAAGTAGCAAACCTTCCCAAGAGGATATAGACTTTACAAAAAAACTGTTTAACATTTCAATTGAACTTGGTTTTGAGATTTTGGACCATATCATAATAGGAAAATCAGACTTTTTCAGTTTTGCTAAGGAAGGTCTTCTGTGATAGAGGTTTTTTTACCGATAACCCTTTTTACTCCTGTTTTACTATCTCAGGTAAACTCTCAGGAAGATGTTTATAAAACAGAGCCTTTGTACATAACAACATATTCAAACAACGAAGATACAAACAAAGAAAATGCAAAAAACAGTGAAGTTAAGAACTATGTGGTGTACAAAGTTTACGCAATGGGGTTGGCAGTTGCTGACATGTACATTACAAACAAAGATGGAAAAATAGAAGCAAAGGGGCAAACCTACAAATCTCTAAGCTGGCTTTATAACTACGATTTTCTGTATATGGAAGAAGGTGAGTATAAAGCTCTTTATGAGAAAGAAAACAAGAAAGAAAGAATATATGAAAATCAGGAGATTTACGAAAAAAAACCATGGCTTCCTATAATAGCAAATTTCTTTAAAGGTAAAATCTCTCCGGATGAAGTTTTATCTATGAAAATTTATATAAATAACGCTCCAGTCTTAATATCAAAAGAAGAAACGGGTAATGAGATTAAATACATTTTTGAACCTCAAAAAAGCAAGACGAAAAAAATAATGGTTTTTATAAAGAAAAATGAAAATACACCTTACCGGATTGAGATAGAAGGTAAAGTAAATATAACTCTTGAAAAGATTAACTGATTTTTTTGATAATAGGATTAAAGGCTTTTGCTCCTACCAAAACTTCATCTCCAATGTTAAAATCTTCTGTTGTAGCTACTTCTACAAGATTACCGTTTATATCAACTGTAACTATGTTTAAAATATCAGATTTTCTAATATCTAAAACTGTTCCGTAAAACGAAAACTTTCCGGATATACTTTTTTCTATAAAAACTTCCCTTGGAGTTCCTTCTTTTTTTATCTTTCCATCTTCAAGGTAAATAACTCTATCGGATAGTTTGAAAACCTCCGGTTTGTCGTGAGAAACTAAAAGTGTTGTAAGATTAAACATTTTATGAAGTTTTTTTAGCTGGTCCTGAAGTTTTAATCGTATTGAGTAATCAAGGGCAGACAAAGGCTCGTCTAAAAGTAGTATATCCGGATTCTTTACAATCGCTCTTGCCAACGCAACCCTCTGTTGTTGTCCTCCCGATAGTGATGAAGGATATCTGTCTTTAAGGTTGTAAAGCTCTACAACTTTTAAAATCTCATCAACTTTATCCCTTTCTTCTTTGTCCAGTGCAAAAGCTACATTCTCGTAAACTGTCATGTTGGGAAAAAGGGCGTAGTTTTGAAAGACAAATCCTACATTTCTTTTTTGTGGTGGCAGATTAACACCTTTTTTAGAATCAAAGTACACCTTACCGTCAAACTCTATGTATCCTTCATCTGGATTTTCAAGCCCTGCAATAATTCTAAGTACAGTTGTTTTACCACTTCCGGATTTTCCAAATATCGTTAAAAACTCTCCTTTTTCCACTTTAAAACTTACATCTAAAGTAAACTTTCCTTTATAACCAATAAGCTCCTTTTTAACATCAACAACTATCATTTTATCTCAAACCTTTTATTGAGCATATAAACAACCAGTAAAACAAAAAATGATAAACCAAAAAGTATTGCGGCATAAACGTGGGCTGTTGTGTAATCTAACCTTTCAACGGCATCGTAAATAGCTATAGAGACCACTTTTGTTTCTCCTTCAATACTTCCTCCTACCATCAAAACAACACCAAACTCTCCAATGGTATGGGCAAAAGACAAGGTTATTCCAGTGATTATTGCAGGTTTCATGTTAGGAAGGATAACTTTGAAAAGTGTCTCCAATTTTGATTTTCCCAAAGTGTAAGCAGCCTCTATCAAAGATTTATTTACAGATTTAAATCCGGATGTTAAGGGATGAACCATAAAAGGAAAACTAAATATTACAGATGCTATAACAATACCCTCAAAATGAAATGCAAGTTGATGACCAAAATTCTCTTCCCAAAACTTACCTAAAAAACCATTTTTTGATAGGATTAACAGAAGATAAAAACCCAAAACAGAAGGTGGTAACACCAAAGGAAGTGCCACAACAGCCTCAAAAGCAGATTTGAATCTAAATTTTGAGTAAGCCAAAAAGTATGAAACCGGAATACCAACAACAAACAAAATTAAAGTGGTAATAAAAGCAAGCTTAAAGGTTAGAAAAAAAGGAGAGTAATCTATCTGTTTAAGAATTTCTAACAACCTACACCTCCAAAATAATGTTTGTAGGTTTTATGTAAAAATAGATTTGGCTACCGATATCTATAAGAAGATTATCAAACTCTAAATTAGTAATTAAAGCCGAAAATTGAAGACCTTTATTTTCAATAAAAACTCTTGTGAAGAGTTGTCCTTTAAAGATAGATTTAACAGTTCCTTGAAAAGTGTTAAAAGGGTGTATTTTATCTCTACAAACTACAAAATCAGTTTCTTTGAATATAAGGTTTACCGTGTTATCTATCTTTAAGTAGTTAGCGGTATCCGGATTTTCAAGTACAACACAGTAAAAATCCCCAATTTCTGTATTCAACTTTATTTGAGAGATTGTATCAGTAAATTCAATACCGACTATATAACCTTTAACTATGTTCATTTGTTATCCTCTGAGATTGCAAATCCCTGCTGTTTTAGTTTTTCCTGATGAACCTATAGTAACTTTAACCAATATAGTCAGTATCAAAAAAGTGAATCATCAATCTTCACCCGGAAGGACGAATCCGTATTTTATAAATATTTTTCTTGCTTCATTGGTCTGTATGAACTCATAAAACCTCTTTGCCGTTTCAAAGGTCTCTTTGTCTTTTGTTGCATGTTTTAGAATTGCATAACCTTGTTTTATCTCGTTATGACAATTTGCAGGTAAGAGATAGTATATGCCTTGTTTTTGAAGTTTATCACTTTTTGCAATAGAAAGAGCTAAAAACCCTATATCAGCTGCACCTGTTTCTACAAATTGGGCAGTTTGACTGATATTTTCACCTAAAACAAGTTTATCTTTTACTTTATCAAAAAGTTTGTAATGTTCAAGGCACTGTTTTGCAGCAACGCCATACGGAGCATGTTCCCAGTTTGCTATAGCTATCTTTTTCACTTTTGGGTCAAGTACTACATTAATACCTTTTGAAACATCTATTCCCGAGTCTTTTCTTGTCCATAAAACTATTCTACCTATTGCGTAAGGTTTAATGTCAGATGCTGTTAGTCCTTGCTGTTTTAGTTTTTCTACATAACTCATATCAGCAGAGAAGAAAACATCATAAGGAGCACCGTTTAAAACCTGTGTATAACCTTTACCGGAAGAACCAAAAATAGTTTTTACGGTATCCTGTGGGTACTTTTGCTTGTAAACTTTAAGTATCTCATCAAATGCGTAAGTAAGGTCTGCAGCTGCATAAACCGTTATCTCACCTGCATAAACTTTAATACCAAGAATTAAAGTCAACAGTAAACTCAAAACCTTTTTCATCTCAAACCTTTTATCTATTGAAAACTAAATCTAAAATATTTTATTCCACTGTTACCGTTTTTGCAAGATTTCTTGGTTGGTCCACATCTTTTCCTAATATTGTCGCAATATGGTATGCAAGTAGTTGAAGTGGAACTGCAGATACTATTGGGTATAAGTTTTCATTGTTAACTGTAGGTATTTTTATTATGTTGTCCGATAGAGATAGAATTTCTTTGTCATCAGAATCTGTTATAGTTATAACTATTCCTTTTCTTGCTTTTACTTCTTGTATATTTGATATCATCTTTTCATAAAGAGAGTCTTTGGGTGCTATACATACAACCGGAAGATTTTCATCTATAAGGGCTATTGGACCGTGTTTCATCTCCCCTGCCGGATAACCTTCCGCGTGTATATAGGAGATTTCTTTTAGTTTTAGTGCTCCTTCAAATGCAATAGGGTAGTTTAACCCTCTTCCAAGGAACAGAAAGTCTTTTGCATTGTGATACTTGTAAGATATCTCCTCAACTTTTTTGTCCTGTTTTAATATTTCGTTAACTAAAACTGGAAGGTGAGATATATCTTTATGGATTTTTTCAAATTCATCACCACTTATAAATCCTCTTTCCAATCCGGATTTAACTGCAAATAAAAGAAGAGTTATAAGTTGTGCTGTAAAGGTTTTTGTTGCAGCAACACCAATTTCCGGACCACAGTAAGTGTATATTACAAAGTCACTCTCTCTTGATAGAGAGCTCCCAACTACATTTACAATGGATAAAACTTTTGCTCCTTTCTTTTTTGAGTCTATAGCTGCAAATCTTGTATCTGCTGTTTCTCCAGATTGACTTATGGCTATTATAAGTGTTTTTTCATCAACTGGAAAATCTCTGTATCTAAATTCTGATGCGTAATCTACTATTACAGGAAGTTTTGCGTATTTTTCAACCCAAAACTTTCCTACAAGTCCAGCATGGTATGATGTTCCACAAGCTATTATAACGACTTTTTCTATGTTTTTAATTTCCTGATAAACCGGATTGTTCAAATCTGAGAAAAATCCGGATATGGTGTCTGTGATGGTTTTTGGCTGTTCATAAATTTCTTTTAACATAAAGTGTTTATAACCACCTTTTTCAGCAGCTGCAATATCCCAATTTACAGTAAACGGTTTTTTTTCTACTTTTTGTCCGTTTATGTTGTAGATTTCTACTTTATCTTTTGTGATAACAGCTATCTCTTCATCATCAAGAGTTATAAACTTTTTTGTGTATTCCAAAACAGCCGGAATATCAGATGCTATGAAGTTTTCATATTCTCCTATTCCTACTATTAACGGACTTCCTTTTCTTAAAGCTACGATTTTATCCGGTTCTAATGTGGAAATAACACCAATGGCATAAGCACCTTCCAACATTTTTGCAACTTTCAAAACTGTGTTAAGCAGATTCTCTTCGTAGTACTCTTCAAGTAGATGAGCTATTACTTCCGTATCTGTTTGAGATTTAAACTGGTATCCTTTTTTTATAAGTTCTTCTTTTAACTGGGCGTAATTTTCTATAATTCCGTTGTGAACTACAGCAATTTCACCGTTTTGACTGGTGTGTGGATGGGCGTTTTCTACAGAAGGTGGTCCGTGGGTTGCCCATCTTGTATGGGCTATTCCTATACTTCCTTTTATATCTTTACCCCAAAGATGTTCTTGTAAATCTTTTATTTTTCCAACTTTTTTTTCAACTATTATCTTCCCTTTTTCTTCATCTAAGACAGCTATTCCGGCTGAGTCGTACCCTCTGTACTCTAATCTTTGAAGTCCATGTAATAAAACTGGTACTACTTTCCTATATCCAACATACCCAACTATTCCACACATACTTTTATCCTCTTGCGTTTGTTATTATCTCTTTCATCTTTTTGACTGCTTGATAAAGTCCTAAAAATATTGCATTTGCGATTATTGAGTGACCTATATTTAGTTCTTCTATCTCTTTTATCTTTGCAATGTTAACCACATTTTCGTAGTTAAGACCATGTCCTGCATAAACTGCTAAACCTTTTTCTTTTGCATACTTTGCAGCTTTTTTTATTCTTTCAAGCTCTTTTTCTACATTTTTACCATAAGCGTTTGCATACTCTCCTGTGTGTATCTCAACCGCATCTGCTCCTACTTCCAAAGACGCGTCTATCTGTTGAATATCCGGGTCTATAAAAAGGCTTACTTTGATTCCTGACTCTTTTAGTTCTCTTATATACTCTTTTAGGTAATCTTTCATAGATACTACATCTAACCCACCTTCTGTGGTTATCTCTTGTCTTTTTTCCGGAACCAATGTGGTTGTATTTGGAAGAGCTTCCAAAGCGATGTTTTTCATCTCCAAAGTAGGTGCCATTTCAAGATTTATTGGAATTTGAGTGTCTTTAAGCTCACATTTCAATCTAAAAAGGTCTTCATCTTGGATATGTCTTCTGTCTTCTCTAAGGTGTAACGTAATTTGGTCTGCTCCGGCTTCAATAGCTATTAAAGCTCCTTTTACAGGGTCTGGCTCAACTGTTTTTCTTGCCTCTCTTAATGTTGCTATGTGGTCTATGTTTACTCCAAGTCTCATTTTGTTATTCCTTTATCTTTTTAAATGCTTCTTTTGCTGCTTGTGTTTCTGCTTCTTTTTTTGATTTTCCTTTTCCAGTTGTTTTTATATCATCTATCTGACATTCAACTACAAACACTTTATCATGCTCTGGACCTTCAGAATGGACTAATTTGTATTTTGGTATTTTACCATAAATTTTTTGAGTTTCTATCTGAAGAAGTGATTTGTAGTCTCTGGGTATATTTTCCGTTTTTATATCCTCTAAAACTTTATCTTTAAAAAGGCTGTTAAAAATATCTCTTGGAACATCTATTTTGTATCCGGCGTCTATGTATATAGCACCGAATATCGCTTCAAACACATCACACAGTAGTGATTCTCTTTCTTCTCCTTTTTGTAGTTTCTCACCTCTGCTAATCAACACAAAATTACTTAAATTTAAAGTTTTTGCTAACTTGGAAAGGTAAGCTTCACTTACAATGGAAGACCTAAGTTGTGATAAATCTCCTTCTCTTGCATCTGGAAACTGTTTTATAAGTATTTCACTGACTATCAAAGATAAAACGGAATCTCCTAAAAATTCCAAAACTTCGTAATCTTTGAGTTTTTTAGGATACTCCGCAACAAATGACCTATGGGTTATAGCTGCTAAAAGTAAAGACTTATCATTAAACGAATAATTTAGAAGTTTTTCTAACTTTTCAACTCTTTCTAAAAATTCCGGATTTTCAATCTTCATAAGCCTTGAAGACTAAACATCCGTTTGTTCCACCAAAGCCAAAAGAGTTTGATATTGCCACTTTCACTGGATAATCTATTGCTTTGTTTGGAACGTAATCTAAATCACAATCTGGGTCCGGATGTTCGTAGTTTATGGTAGGTGGTATTATTCCTTCTTTTATGGTTAAAACCGTTGCAACGGCTTCAACAGCTCCTGCTGCTCCTAAAAGGTGTCCTATCATAGATTTGTTAGAACTTATTTTTAGTTTGTAGGCGTGGTCTTTAAACACAAGTTTTAATGCAAGAGTTTCTATTTTGTCGTTTAAAGGTGTTGAAGTTCCGTGAGCGTTTACATACTGGACTTCATCCGGATTAACCCTTGCATCATTTAGAGCCATTTCTATAACTCTTCTTGCTCCATCTGCATCGGAGCAAGGTGCTGTTATATGGTATGCATCTCCTGTAAGTCCATATCCAACGACTTCTGCGTATATTTTTGCTCCTCTTTTTTTAGCGTGCTCAAGTTCTTCTAAGATTAATATTCCAGCTCCTTCACCCATTACAAATCCGTCTCTTTCCGCATCAAAGGGTCTTGACGCTTTTTGAGGTTGGTCATTTCTTGTAGAGAGTGCTTTCATATTTGCAAATCCTGCTACTCCAAGTGGTGTTATTGCAGATTCTGTACCACCTGCAATCATAATATCAGCATCGCCTCTTTGGATTATCTTAAAGGCATCTCCAATAGAGTGGGTTCCTGTTGCACAAGCTGTAACTACACAAGAGTTAGGTCCTTTAAACCCAAACTGGATAGATATGTACCCAGCTGCCATATTTGATATTCCGGATGGTATGAAGAAAGGAGAAACTCTTTTAACTCCTTTCTCCATAACAACCTTTTGCTGTTCTTCAATGTCCCGAAGGCCGCCGATACCGGTCCCGACTATAACACCTGCCTTGTTTAAATCAATTTTATCAAGGTCCAATCCGGAGTCTTCTATAGCTTCTTTTGCAGCTATAACTGCAAATTTAACAAAATCACTCATCCTTTTTAGCTCTTTTGAATCTAAAAACTGCTCCGGATTGAGATTTTTTACTTCTCCGGCAATTATAACCGGAAGACCTATTTCAACAGGATTAAATCTTTTTATAACATCTATACCGCTGACACCATTTACAAGGTTTGCCCAGTAATCTTTTACGTTGTTACCTATAGGTGTTACAGCACCAAGACCGGTTACGACGACTCTTCTCATCCTTCTTACCCTTGTTTTGATTTAATATAATTTAAAACATCTCCAACTGTTGCTATCTTTTCCGCGTCTTCATCTGGAATCTCTACACCAAACTCTTCTTCAAAAGCCATTATAAGCTCTACTACGTCAAGAGAGTCAGCTCCAAGGTCATCTACGAATTTAGCTTCCGGAGTGATTTTTTCCATCTCTACACCAAGTTGGTCTGCGATAATTTCCTTAACTCTTTGTTCAATTGACATCTCTAAAACCTCCTATATTTAAAATTTTTTAAAACATTCCACCGTTTACGTGAATGGTTTCACCTGTTATATAACCTGCCATATCCGATGCAAGGAATAAAACTACGTTAGCCACATCTTCTGGTTTACCGAATCTACCAAGAGGTATCTGCTTTAGATAGTTTTCCACTATATCAGCTGGTAGATTTGCTGTCATATCGGTTTCAATAAATCCCGGAGCAACAGCGTTGACCGTTATATTTCTTGATGCAAGCTCTTTTGCTAAAGATTTTGTAAAGCCTATCAATCCGGCTTTCGTTGTAGAGTAGTTGACCTGTCCTACATTCCCTATAAATCCTATTATAGAACTTATGTTGATTATTCTTCCGTATCTTTGTTTTATCATAAGTTTGGCAACCGCTTGTGTTATTTTAAATGTCCCTGTAAGATTTGTGTTTATAACACTATCCCAATCTTCCTGTTTCATCCGAATAAAGAGAGTATCCTTTGTTATTCCAGCATTATTTACGAGAATATCTATTTTTCCACCGGACCACTGAGTTATCTCTTTAAAAGACTCTTCTATATCACCAGCTAAATCAAAATTTACACCAAAAGTCTTTACACCAAACTCATTCTCTATATTCTTTGCCAAAGTTTCAGCAGCAGCTCTTTCTCTTCCAGTTATTATTACATCAGCTCCATTTTTTGCAAAAGCAATAGCTATCGCTTTTCCTATCCCTCTTGTAGAGCCTGTTACAAGAACTGTTTTACCTTTAAAATCTATCATCTATACCTCTTTACAAAATAGCAAAAATTACTTAATATTTTAACACATTTTTTGAAATTTATAAAAAGAGGTGGTCCAAACTTTGGAAAATATAGAAATTAAGCCTTCTATTTCATGTTCTTGTGGTCCTTTGTCTTTGTCAGAAGAAAAAAATGCAGAATGTTATCAATGTGGAATACCAATCACCGGAAAACCTTTGAAATTTGAAGTAGACGGTAAGATGGAAGATTTTTGCTGTTTTGGATGTTACCTTATAAACAGAACAACTGGATTGAGAGGTGAAGAAGGAACAGCTTTAGCATTCTTGGGAAAATTTGGTTTTGGATACTTTTTAGCAATGCTTGTAATGATGCTTAGCATGTACATATACGGCTCCCATTTTGTTGACCCTAACGATAGAGAGATGCTTTTATTTACAGGATTTATAAAATGGGTGATACTAGTCCTTTCTACACCAGTTATGATTCTTTTAGGAATCCCCATTTTAAAAAACTCTTTTTCAAAAGAGAACCTTCTAAACTTTAACACGGATACACTGATAGCGATTGGCTCTTTTTCTGCTTACTTTCTATCAGTTTACTCTGTTTTAACTGGTAAAAATGCTATATACTTTGAAACCGCAACTATGATACTCGTTTTGGTAACCTTTGGAAGGTATTTAGAGACTTCGTCAAGAGTAAAAGCTTCTAACTTTATGAAACAGCTTATGGACCTAACAGCAAAAAAGGCAACAGTTGTAAGAGATGGTCAAGAGGTTGAAGTTCCTGTTGAAGAAGTTCAGGTAGGAGATTTGGTAAAAATACGTCCAGGTGAAAAAGTATCTGCCGATGGTGTTATACTGGAAGGAATTGGAAATGTTGATGAATCTACACTAACAGGTGAGATAAAACCTGTTTTAAAAAAAGCTAAAGATTACCTTTATACCGGAACAACAGTATTGGATGGCACATTTATAATAAAAGTTGATAAACCTCAATCTCAATGGACTTTAAACAGGTTTATAGAGATAATGAAACAGATAAGAAACACTAAAGCACCAATCAACAGAATTACCGACAGAATAGCCTTTTACTTTTTACCTATTGTTTTCTTTCTTGCAATCTCATCTTTTGTATATTGGTACATTCAATCCGGATTTGAAAAAGCTTTGATAGTATCATTGTCCGTTTTACTTATATCTTGTCCTTGTGCATTTAGTATTGGCGCTCCACTTGCTTTATGGCTTGGACTTGGACAAGCGATGAAAGATGGAGTCATAATAAAAAGTGCAGAAATTTTAGAAAAACTCTCAACAGTCAAAAAAGTGTTTTTTGACAAAACCGGAACCATAACGGAAAGATTTATGAAAGTTTCAACTACTTGGTTTAAGAATGATATGGCAAAGAACATCTTTTACTCCTTAGAAAAAAACTCAGAGCATCCTTTGGCAAAAAGTTTCATAAAAGATTGTCAAGACTGTAAAGAGTTGAAAGTTGAAGATTTTAAAGTTCACTTTGGATTTGGAGTAAGTGGAAAAGTAGAAGGTAAAGAGTATATCCTTGGAAGCCAAGAGTTTTTAAAACAGTTTAATGTAGAGTTAGATGAAGAATTAAAAAAGATGAAAGAAAAAGCGATAGAGAATGGAGAGATAATTACATTTTTATCAGACAAAAGTCAGGTTTTAGGATTTGTTTCTTTCACTCAAAGTATTCGACCTGAAGCTAAGGTTGCAATAGATGCGTTAAAGTCAATAAACATAGAAGTAGGCATACTTACAGGCGATAGCCAATACTTTGCGAATGTACTAAAAAAAGAGTTGGAAATAGATGACGTAAGAGCAAATCTACTGCCAGAAGATAAACTAAAAGCAATTCAAGAAGAAAAATCAAAAGGAAAAGTTGTTGCAATGGTTGGAGATGGAATAAACGACGCTCCAGCACTGACAGCCGCAGATATAGGTATAGCTATGGGTTGTGGAACAGACCTTACAAGAGAATCAGCATCTATAAGCCTTATAAGTGACGATTTGAGGAAAATACCACTTATAATTATCCTATCAAGAAAAGTAAAAAGGGTGATATACACAAACATATTTTGGGCTTTCATCTACAACATCATAGGTATGGGTTTAGCTATAACAGGACAACTAAATCCAATATTTGCTGCCCTTGCCATGGTTTTGAGTAGTGTGTTTGTTATAGGAAACTCTTTGAGAGTAAAGGCTTACTAATGATAGGATGCATACTTTTAGCAGCCGGAAGTGGTTCAAGGTTTGGAAGTAAAAAGCAGTTTATGAGTATAAAAGGCAAAAGGATTATAGATTTTTCCTTGGAAGTTGTTGAGAGTATAGATGAAATAGATGAAGTTGTAATTGTTTTGCCCAAAGAAGATTTAGATGTTCCTATAAAAATTGATAAACCGTTTAAAAAAGTTTGTGGTGGAAAAGAAAGACAGTACTCCGTTTACAACGGTCTTTTACAACTTGAAAGATGTGATATCGTGATTATTCACGACACCGCAAGACCCTTTGCAACAAAAAAGATGTTTTTAGATGGAATACAAAACGTTAAATTCGGATGGGATGGTTCTATTACAGCATACAAATCAAGAGACACTATAAAGGAAGTTTGCGACAAAAAGGTTATAAAAACTTTGAATAGAGATTTTATTTACATAGTACAAACACCACAAACTTTTGATTATAAAAAACTACTTTACTCCCATCAAAAAGCTTTATCGGAAAATTTTTTAGCAACAGATGATTCTGCACTGATGGAGAAGGAAGGTTTTAAGATAACGGTAAATGAAGGAAGTTTTCTAAATTTTAAGATTACCTATCCCCAAGACATAAAATTAGCAGAGGCTTTAATCAGTATGCAACAAGGTTAGTTTGAAATGGTAAATTTACGCTTTTCCTTTCACTTTAGATTAACGAATATTCAGCAATCATGAAAGTTATTAACAACCCCTGTAATACAGGGGTTTTTTCGTGTCGTTCATAAGGATTTTGGAAAGTGTTTTACTCCGTTGCATAACTATGAAGTCCAGGGAAGTAGAGATTTACACCGAAATAACATATCAAAAGCATTATAAATCCGGCTACAACTATCCAAGAAGATGTTGTTCCTTTCCATTTTCCAATTGTTCTACCATGAATGTATGCAGCAAAAAATAACCAAACGATTAAAGCCCATGTTTCTTTTGGGTCCCAGCTCCAATAACTTCCCCAAGCTTCGTTAGCCCAAGCTCCACCAAGCATTATAGAAGCAGTCCATATAGGAAAAGATATAGCAACAGCTTTAAATGCAATTTCAGAAAGAATATTTTCAGATGGTAAAACTTTTCCAATAGGTTTTAAAACATAAACCGCAAAGTACAAAAGACCAAGTAAAGATAAAATAAAAATAACTCCAAACATCATTGTTTTAATATCTTTTGCTCCTGTTAAGGTAAGGTATCCAAATATTCCGGAGAGTACTAAAAAGAAAACAAAACCCAAATAATAAACGGATTTTACTTCTACCTCTTTATTAAAGTTATGCTTTATTAGGTATGCAAAGGATGCTCCAAAAGAAACTGTAAATCCTGCATATCCAACAAAGGAAGCCAGCACGTGAAGATAAAGCCAGTAGCTCCTTAAAGCCGGAACAAGAGGATTAATATCCGTATTGAACTTATGTCCCCATATAACCAAAAACGCAACTATAGGCATAAAAAATGTTCCAATTACCTTTGTTTTATACTCTCTTTCTATATAAAGGTATAAACCTACCGCAAGCCAAGGGAAAAACATCAAAGACTCATAAAGGTTTGTCCAAGGTGGATGGAAAATACCCATATAGTAAGACTCTAAACCTCTTAAAAAAAGTCCTACGGTTTGAGTAAGCCATCCAAGAAAAGCAAACAAAGTCCCTACTTTCCCAACATTCTCATTTTTAAAGAAAAACTGAAAAATATACATCAAGGCAGAAAGACCATAGATAAATCCGGATATCTGAAATACAAGAACATTACTAACCTTACCACTAAGTATAGCCAAAGCTACCGACCCACCTACAAAGACCAAAATAAGAGTACTAAACAAAACGGCCTGTAGGTAGTTGTTTTTACTTCTATTCTCAAAAACTACCGTTTCCATAAAAAACCTCCTATTTTAGAAATCACTATTATATTACTTTTTTTATAAAAATATTCAAGATAAAAAATCAGCTAAATTTTGCTAAAACACTTTCAATTACAGGAAGATAAACAGCCAAATCCTTAAATATCTTTTCAGCCACATCTAACATGTTCCAAAGTTTTAAAGTAAGACTCTTTTAATCTGTCGAAAGCTTTTTCTAAATCTTTCAGCCTCTTTTCTAAAGCCATCTTACACCTTTACTTTTGACTTCTTCTATCAAATAGGGTGCAAATTTTAGGTTTACTAAATCCACCTTGTAGATTAAATTGCTTTCATCTAAAATTTCTTCTATCAATGCCAAATCCTGACTTATATCTTCTTCTGATTCAAAGGCTAAATCAATGTCAGAGTTATATCTTTCTTTTTTCTCTGCACGAGAGCCAAAAAGGTAAATTTTTACACTTTTGCCCTTAAAGTAATTCGTTAAAAAATCTTTTAAATCTTCTATGGTTTTAATATTTCTTGGATTTACTTTCATTTTTATCACATTTAAAACTTTGTTTCTTAATGGTAAAATAAAATTTCATAAATTTCAAGTAGGAGGAGTTATGTTATCACCGGAAGAACAACTTAAAATAGTAAAAAAAGGTGTTTTGGAGATAATATCAGAAGAAGAACTTTTAGAGAAGTTGAAAGAAGGTAGACCTTTAGTGGTGAAAGCCGGATTTGACCCAACAGCTGCCGATTTACACTTAGGACATACAGTTTTACTACAAAAATTAAGAACATTCCAACAACTTGGTCATACTGTTTACTTTATAATAGGTGATTTTACAGCAATGATTGGAGACCCTTCCGGAAGAGACCAAACAAGACCACCTCTTACAAAACAGCAAGTCTTAGAAAATGCAAAAACTTACAAAGAACAGGTGTTTAAAGTTTTAGACCCGGAAAAAACGGTTGTCGTGTTCAACAGCTCATGGCTTGCTGAGATGAAAGCAGAAGACCTTATAAAACTCACAGCAAAATACACAGTGGCAAGAATGCTTGAAAGAGAAGACTTTAAAAAAAGATTTAAAGAAAATATACCTATATCAATTCACGAATTTTTATATCCACTTTTACAAGCCTACGATTCGGTGGCAATAAAAGCGGACGTTGAACTTGGAGGGTCAGACCAAAGGTTTAACCTCCTTATAGGAAGGGATATACAAAAAGAGTACGGTATAGAAAAACCCCAAGTAGCAATACTACTTCCTTTACTTGTAGGAACAGATGGTGTTAAGAAGATGAGTAAGTCCTACGGTAATTACATAGGAATAACCGAACCACCGGAAGAAATGTTTGGAAAAATAATGTCTATATCAGATGAGCTTATGTGGCAGTACTGGCAACTTCTTACAGATTTAACGGAAGAAGAGATACAAAAGATGAAAAAAGATGTAGAATCTGGATTACTACACCCAATGCAGGTGAAAAAAGAACTTGCGATGTATATAGTAAAAAGATTCCACGATGAAGAAGCAGCAATAAAAGCAAAAGAACATTTTGAAAAAGTTCACTCAAAAAAAGAGATACCAGAAGACATTCCGGTTGTAAAAGTAAGTGATTTAAACCTTCCAGACAAAGAAATAGAACTTTTTGAACTTTTATTTATACTTAACCTGGTACCATCAAAAGCAGAAGCAAAAAGAATTATAAAACAAGGTGGTGTGAAGATTGACGGAGAAAAGGTAGAAGACTTTTTATACAAAGTTGACCTTACAAAAAACCATACAATCCAAGCAGGAAAAAGAAAGTTTGTGAAAATTGAGGTAAATAGTTGAAAATATTAGAAGGAGAATACTGGAAAGAAATACCTATATACAAAGATGTTAAAGAGGAGGAATGGAAAAACTGGAAATGGCAAATACAAAACCGTTTAAAAACTCTTGAAGATGCAAAAAAGATTTTAAATATAATAGATGAAAAAAGTTTTAAAAAAGTATCAGAAATTTATCATTTTGGCACCACACCTTACTACATATTTTTAGCAGATAGAGAAAATCCGGATGACCCAATTGTAAAACAGATTATTCCTGACGAGAAAGAGATAGATGAAAAATACCAGGAAGGAGCACTCTTAGACCCATTTTTAGAAGACAAAAAATCCCCAGTGGAAGGTCTTACCCACAGGTATCCGGATAGAGTACTGTTTAGAGCTACAAACTTTTGTAGTGTTTACTGTCGTCACTGTATGAGAAAAAGGATGTTTTTGGAAGATGAAAGAGCAAGGACAAAACAAGAATACGACAAAATGTTTGAATACATAAAAAACAACAAAAACATAAAAGAGGTTTTAATATCCGGAGGAGACCCTTTAACTCTCCCAAACACAAAATTAGAGTATATAGTAAAAAATATTTACGAAATAGACCATATAGATATTATAAGAATAGGCTCAAGAGAACTCGTAGCAAACCCATTTAGATTCTTTGACGAAGAGCTGTTAGAAATATTTGATAAATACGATAAAGTATGGCTTGTAACCCACTTTAACCATCCAAATGAAATCACATCTGAAACAAAAAAAGCTGTAAAAAACATACTTTCAACAGGAACCCCCGTTTTAAACCAAACAGTTATATTAAAAGGAATAAACGACGATAAACACACCATAGAAAATCTAATGAGAGACCTACTTAAAGTAAAAATAAAACCTTACTACCTATTCAACTGTGACCCAACAAAAGGTGTGTACCATTTTAAAACTTCAATAGAAAAAGGACTTGAAATAATGGAACACTTAAGAGGTAGAGTATCCGGACTTGGTAACCCTACTTTTGCTGTAGATTTGATAGACGGTTTGGGAAAAGTTCCTTTACTTCCAGAATATTTATTAGAAAAAAACGAAAATCTATACACATTTAAAAATTACGAAGGGAAAATAGTCAAAATAAAAGTTTGAAAAAAACAAAAATTTTATGTTATAATTTTTAAAATTATTTTTTGAGGAGGTATTGTAAGATGAAGAAATTAGTACTTGGTTCTGTGGCAGCGGTTTTATCTGCATCTTTACTTTTCAGCTGCCAAAAGAAAGAAGAACAACAAGCACCAGCTGAACAACAAGCTCAACCAGCTGCTCCAGCACCAGCTGAGCAACAAGCTGCTCCAGCACCAGCTGAGCAACAGGCTGCTCCAGCAGGACAAGAACAACAAGCTGCTCCAGCAGGACAAGAGCAAAAACCAGCTGAACAAAAGTAATCTCTTTAAAGGGGCTTTAAGCCCCTTCTATCTAAATCTTCAAACACAATCATTAAAAATTTCTTAACGGAAAATTCATCTTTATCATATATAATATATCTTAAAATCCCAAGGGGGAGATAACAATGAAAGGATTTTGGATGCCTGTATTACATTCCCATTTACCTTTTGTAAAACATCCACAGTACAAGTATTTTTTAGAAGAACATTGGCTTTTTGAGGCTATCACAGAAACGTACATTCCACTTCTGATGAAGTTTAAACAGTTAAAGGAAGAAGGTGTAGATTTTAAAATCACAACATCAATAACACCACCTTTGGCAGAGATGTTAACCGATAAACATCTGATGACGAAGTATGAAAAGTACTTAGATAAAATGTTGCTACTTACAGAAAAAGAGATTCACAGAACAAAATCAAGTCCTGTTTTCAATAAGTTAGCTAACTTTTATAACGAAAGATTTTTACAGATTAAAGATTTTTACTACAACTTTTTACAAAGAGATGTGTTAAATGGGTACAGATATTTTGAAGAAAGGAAAAACATTGAAATAATAACATGTAACGCAACCCATGGATTTTTACCACTACTTTCTCCTAACCCTTCTGCTGTAGAGAGACAGGTAGAGCTGGCGGTTAAATCTCACCAAAAACATTTTGGTAAAAAACCAAAAGGTATATGGCTTGCTGAGTGTGCTTACTTTGATGGTCTTGATGAAACACTTGCAAAATACGGTATAGAATACTTCTTTATGGACTCCCACGGAGTTATATTTGGAAAACCAACTCCAAGGTACGGTGTTTTTGCTCCCGTTTATACTCCTAATTCGGTTGCGGTTTTTGCAAGAGACCCAGAGTCATCAAAACAGGTATGGAGTGCTAAAGAAGGTTATCCAGGAGACCCAAATTACAGAGATTTTTACAGAGACATTGGATTTGACCTTGATTTTGAGTATATAAAAGATTTTATAAGTCCAGATGGAATAAGGGTTTACACAGGAATAAAGTATTACAAAATTACAGGAGATGTAGATTTAGCCCATAAAAAACCTTACGACCCGGATAAAGCTTACGAAATGACCAAGATACATGCAGGACATTTTCATATATCAAGAGAAAAACAGATGGAACATCTATCAAAATATATGGATAGACTTCCGTTGATAGTAAGTCCTTACGATGCAGAACTTTTTGGTCATTGGTGGTTTGAAGGTCCAGAGTTTTTATACAACATCTTTAAAATGATTGATACTTACAAACAGTTCAAATCTATCACCCCTTCTGAATATTTAGATTTGTATCCGGAAAATCAAGTTATAAGACCATCTCCTTCCTCATGGGGTGATAAAGGATACTTTGAAGTATGGCTTAATTCGGAAAACCAATGGGTTTACAAATACCTTCATCAAATGGAAGAAGATTTATTAAAAGTCAAAGAGATTTTTAAAGATAACGAAGTTGTAAAACAGATGGAAAAAGAACTACTTTTAGCTCAAAGTAGTGATTGGACTTTTCTTATAACCACACAAACAGCAAAACAGTATGCAACTAACAGACTAAAAGAACACATTCATAACTTTTACAGCTTGAAAAAGATGCTTCAAACAAATATAATAGACTTTGACTATTTAAATAGTTTGAAAGAGAAAAACTCTATATTTTCTGAAATACTGTAAAGGAGAAAAGATTGGAAGAAAAAATTAAACACTGTTTAGATTTACAAGACCAATTAAACAAAAAAATAAATGAAAATTGGAAAGAGATAAGAACTAAAGAAGACTTTTACAGAGCTATATGGCTTGAGTGTGCAGAAGCTGTTGAGAGCCTTCCTTGGAAATGGTGGAAAAAAACACAACCTGACATAGAAAATCTTGAAATAGAGCTTGCAGACATTTTCCATTTTATACTATCTTTAATTCTCATGGAAAAAAATCCGGATTTAACGTATTTTTACAAAGGATTAAACGAAGACTTTAAAGACCTAAAAGATATAGAAGGTGATTACATAAACCATTACTTGGCTCAAACTTATCAAAAAGATGAAGACATTTATCAGCAGTACATATACCTTTTTGAAAGGATGGCAGAAAAAGCGTTAAAACAAAATTTAAATGGAGTCTTATTTTTCTTTGGAATTCTTACAAAGAAGTTGATAGGATTTGATAGACTTTACCTTCTTTACATGGGAAAAAACATACTTAACCATATAAGACAAGAGATGGGGTACAAATCCGGAGAGTACAAGAAAGTAATAAACGGTCTTGAAGATAACAAACATTTACTCAGAGTGATAAAAGAAGTTGATAACTTAGAAAAAATGGAAGAAAACTTAAGAAAAATTTTGTTAAACTCAGGAGGTTAATAATGGACCACACAGGATTTTTCTTTATCAGCCAGCTATTTTGGTTTATATTCCTATTTATGATAATAATGCCTATTTTACAGGCACAGATGCTACAATGGAGTCGGGAGAAAATATTAAAAGCTATTGAAGATAAGTACGGCAGTAAAGTCATAACCCTTATTCATAGACAAGAAACAAGGTCTTTGTTTGGCTTTTTTATGATGAGGATGATTACCATAGAAGATTCGGAAGCGGTTTTAAGAGCCATCAGGATGACACCAAAAGACAAACCAATTGATTTTATAATTCACACACCAGGTGGAATAGCGTTGGCAGCTACTCAGATAGCAAGAGCATTGGCAGACCATCCGGCTAAAGTTAGGGTAATAGTTCCTCATTATGCGATGTCTGGTGGGACTTTGATAGCTTTAGCATCAGATGAGATAGTTATGGATAAACACGCAGTATTAGGACCTGTTGACCCTCAACTTGGAATGGAACCTGCAGCTTCACTGGTTGCAATAGAAAAAGTAAAAGAGCCAAAAGATATTGATGACCAAACATTAGTAAAAATAGATATGAGTAAAAAAGCATTGAAGCAGATGTACGATACAGTTAAAAATATTTTAGTTAAAAAAGGTTATTCAGTAGAACAAGCGGAAAAAATTGCAGAAGAGTTATCTCAAGGTAAGTTTACCCATGACTATCCAATTACGGTAGAGTACCTTCAAGAACTTGGACTAAAAGTGTCCACAGAAATGCCAGAAGAAGTTTACGCACTTATGGATTTATACCCTCAACCAACAGGAATACCAGCGGTTCAGTACTTACCAGAACCAATAAAAAGACCGGAGGCAGTTAAAAAGTAATGAAAAAGCTAAACTTAAAAAACATATTCATCACTGGATTATTTGTATTAATACCGATTATAGTTACAATATGGGTGATAAAAACACTTCTTTCAGTTGTTAACAATCTTATACTTCCTTATTTAGAAGAAATGGGGGTTCCTACTCCCCATATTCCCGGCTTAGGTATTTTGGTAACATTATCCATTATATTTGTTTTGGGTCTTTTAGCTCAAAATTACTTAGGAAAAAGAGTGTTAGAATACTTTGAGTCTTTAATATCAAAAATTCCTGTTGCAGGTTCCGTTTACAATGCGACAAAACAAACAATGGAAACACTTTTCTCCAAAAAAGAGAACTTTTCAAAGGTTGCCCTGGTAAGATTTCCACATCAAGATACTTTTGCATTAGGGTTTATAGCCAATGAACTAAAAATATGTGATGAGTTTTACTACATAGTTTTTGTTCCAGCTGCAATCAACCCAACATCCGGATTTGCCATAATGGTAAAAAAAGAAGACATCATAATTACAGATTTAACAGTTGAAGAAGCAATGAGGACCATCGTATCAGGTGGACTTGTGATAAAAAAACATATAAAATTACTAAAAGATAATCAAGCCCCTGCAGGAGAAGTTTCTGCAAACGGAGATTAATATGCCATACGAAGATTTAAGAGAGTTTATAAAAGATTTGGAGAAAAACAACGAATTAATACGAGTAAAATCAAAAGTAAGTCCAATTTTAGAGATTACAGAGATTGCAGACAGAATGATGAAGATGCCAAAAGGTGGAAAAGCCCTTTTATTTGAAAATGTAGAAGGATACGAAGGAATTCCCGTTTTGATAAACGCTTTTGGTAGTGAGAAAAGGATGAAGATGGCACTTGGTGTAGAAAAGTTTGAGGATATAGGTTGGAAACTATACAGGATAGTAAAACCAGAGATACCAAACACATTCTTAGAAAAAATAAAAAAACTTCCGGAACTAAAAAAATTAAACGACTCTTTACCTACAATCGTAAAAGATGGAAAATGTAAAGAAGTTATAAAAAAAGGTGATGATATAAATATTTTTGATTTTCCTGTTTTGAAATGTTGGCCAAAAGATGGTGGAAGGTTTATAACACTGCCAATAGTGATATCAAAAGACCCAGAAAGTGGTATAAGAAATATAGGAATGTATAGAGTACAGCTTATAGATAAAGATAAAGTAACCGTCCATTGGCAGATACATAAAGGAGGTTCTCACCACTACTGGAAAGCGAAAAAACTCGGTCAAAAAATACCTGTTGCAATAGTAATAGGTGCAGACCCTGTAATAACCTACTGTGCTTCTGCACCACTTCCGGAAGATGTTGACGAGTTTTTATTTGCAGGAATAATAAGAGAAAAAGGTGTTAAGCTGGTAAAATGTGAAACTGTTCCTTTAGAGGTTCCGGCGGATGCAGAAATTGTCATAGAAGGATACATAGACCCAAACGAACCATTACACGATGAAGGACCGTTTGGGGACCACACAGGATTCTACACACCTGTAGACAAATACCCTTTGATGCATATCACATGTATAACTCACAGAAAAGACCCTATATACCAAACAACCATTGTAGGAAAACCACCAATGGAAGATGGATGGCTTGGAAAAGCTACCGAAAGAATATTTTTACCTATGGTTCAGTTTAACCTTCCGGAAATAGTAGATTACAACCTACCTATATCCGGATGCTTCCACAACTTTGCCTTTGTCTCTATTAAAAAAAGGTATCCGGGACATGCTTTCAAAGTGATAAATGCCCTTTGGGGTCTTGGACAGTTGATGTTTGAAAAAAATATCATCGTGTTTGACGATTGGGTAAACGTACAAGATATAGATGAAGTTCTTTGGATATGGGGAAACAACGTAGACCCATCAAGGGATGTGATAATACAAAAAGGTGTTATAGACGTTTTAGACCATTCTACCAACTACGTAGGATTCGGTGGAAAAATGGGAATAGACGCAACCACAAAATGGAAAGAAGAAGGTTATTTAAGAGATTGGCCAGAAGTTGCCAAAATGGATGAAAATGTAAAGAAAAAAGTTCTACCAGTTTGGGAAGAAATTCTGCAAAAAATGTTAGATAAAAACAGATAAGTTTAGATGTTTAGTTTCAATACATTTTTTCTACTTCAAAATTTGTTATATTCCTTTTCTCTTTACTAAACTCTATACCAATTAGGTAAATCTCTTCATACTTGTCTTGGTATTTTGCATAATACTTTTTCTCTTTTATCTGCTGTAATGCTTTTCCTTCTTGGGTTTCCTCTATAACTTTAAACTCTATTATGTAAACCTTTTCTTGTGCTATTACTGTTAGGTCTATCTTTCCTTTGTTTGTTGTATCTTCCGCTATGGTTGTTAAGCCACTTCCGATGAATAACGCATAAACAACAGATGCGTAAAATCCTTCATACTCTTGAATGTTGTTTTTCCTGTACCAGTCTGTTGGTATGCTTGCAAAAAAACTGTAAAGTGTTTGTTTTATTTTTTCTATGTCTGATGATAAAAAGGCTCTTATCAGGTTTAGCTGAGTTTTACTTGCTTGGGGTGGGGGTATTATATGGGTTAAAAATGCTCTGTTGAAGCTTTTTCTTACTTCGTGGTTTGGATAACTAAGTATGTATATCGTTTCATCTTCTATCTGTATTGTTTGTTTTATAGTCAGATATCCGGATTGAAACAGTAGATTTTCCGGATAGATGTAATCAAT
>NZ_DAIDMN010000002.1 GCF_027448985.1 Sulfurihydrogenibium sp. | reverse complement strand
ATTGTAAGGTTTGGTACTTTACTTTTACTCACCACTTTTTCTAACCAAATGCTATATCTAAACTCCTGACTTTCCGTTCTTGTTGGTATCCAGCTAAAATCTCCAAACATCAAGATGTTAGGTCTTGCGATTCTTCCACAGTTTTTACACACAGGTAAAGGTTCTAACGCTGTAAAACTATCCATATCAACTTTTACTTCTACTTCTTCCGCTGACCAGATATCATCACAGCAAGGTAATATACACTGTAAATGGTGGATACTTCCGTGAATTTCAACTATGTTTTTTTCATCAAAACCGGCTTTTTGAAACTGTCCATCTACATTAGAAGTAAATACAAAGTAGTCGTTGTTTTTACTTTCTACCAACTTTTTTAACAGATAAAATCCTTCGTGAGGTTTTGTATTTCTGTAAAGATTCAATCTGTGACCATAAAATGCCCATGCTAATTTAGGATTTTCTATAAACCATCTTGGATTTGCTAAATCTTGAAAGTTAAGTCCAAGTTTTTTTGCGTAAGGGTAAGCTTTCCAAAACCCTTCTCTTCCTCTAAAATCCGGAAGTCCAGAATCTACTCCCATTCCAGCTCCGGCTGTTATCAAAACACTTTCCGCCTCTTGTATAACCCTTTTTGCTTTTTCTATATTGTCCATCAAAACTCCTCCAAGCTGAAGAGAAAAATATTTTTATTCTTTTTACTAAAATTTATCAAATCTTGTGTAAATCCTCTCCTTGAAAAAATTGCAAAGTATTCATCTTTTTCTTTGTAACCTACTTGTTCTGATTTAACTTTTAAATCCTCTAAAACATTTAAACCAACAGGACTGTCCCAGTATTTACACTCACCAAACAGTATCTCCTTTTCTCCTAAAGCAACTACATCTATTTCTGTATCTTTATCCCACCATTTACCTATTCTTTTAATAGAAAAGGGTAAATCTAAATTTTGTATCAAGAAATCTTTTGAAACATCTTCAAATATTGAGGAAACGTAATGTCTAAACTCTGTTTTTATTTTGTTGATGACAAAGTCGTATCTTTCTGTTTCTAAATAACTTTGATATGGAAAAACGTATCTAAACCAGAAATTGAAAAAGTTATCTTTTATAAAGTAAAGTCCCTTTTTACTCTTATTTGGGTTTTCTTCCGTTATAGGTATTTCTCGTTTTATTATTTCAAGTTCTATTAGTTTTTCTATGAAAGATGTTAAATTTTTCGTTTCCATACCAACTTTTGAAGCTATTTTTCCAATTTTATGTTCTCCTTGTGAAATTACCTGTAGTATTGAAAAGTAGGTAACAGGGTCTCTAACTTCATCTTTTAGGATAAATTTTGGTTCTTCGTAAAGGAAACTGTTCTTGTAAAGGATAGATTCTTTTATATTTTCAAAAATATCTTTGTTTTCATCTATAAACTCAATGTACTTTGGTATTCCACCAATTACACTATAAAACTGAAGAAGTTTATCATTGTCATTTAAATTAAAGAATTTTTTAAAATTAAAAAAGTTCATTGGCTGAAGTCTTATTTGAGAAGTTCTTCTGCCGTACAGTGGACTGGAATAGTTTAAAGCTATATCATACATAAGACTTATCAGTGAACCTGAAATGATAAACATTACATCTTTATTTTTGAGAACCGTATCCCATATACTTTGAAAAATAGAAGGTATGGCTTTGTTTACTTTTGCAAGGTACTGAAATTCATCTATCACTATTATTATTTTTTCTTCATACTCTTTTTGGAATATATACTTAAATAAAGTTTCCCAATCGTTTATTTGTAGAGATTTTAATAAGTCGTCTTTTAGGCTGTCTGAAACTATATTTTTAAATCTATCAAGTTGTAGTTTCTCACTTTGTAAATCTGCTAAGAAGTATATTGATTTTTTGTTTTCTATAAACTTTTCAATAAGGGTTGTTTTCCCTGTTCTTCTTCTTCCGTATATTACAACAAAAGAAGAGCCTTTTTTTCTGTACTCTTTTTCAAGAGTTTGAAGTTCGCTCTCTCTGTTTATAAATCTCATAAGTTTTCCTTTTTTTTCGTTTTGAAATTATTATAATCTAAAAACGAAAAATTCAAAAGTTATTCTACCTTTAAGGTATACTTTTCTTTGTCAAGATTTTCAAATTCTTTTAATTTATCTTCGTAACCTTTTCTTCCCATTAAGCCGTAGGCAAAGTTTTTACCTTCTTCAACCGCTGGTTGGTCAAAAGGATTTATTTTGTATAGGTATCCGGTAAATCCGGTTGCAAGTTCGTATATGTAGATAAGCATACCAAGGTTGTATGGATTTAGCTCATCTATCGTTATTGTAAGGTTTGGTACTTTACTTTTTGTTAAAGCTGCTCTTGTACCAAGTAGTTCAATGTCAAGAATCTCTTTTAGTGTGTATCCGGATAGATAGGAAATATCGTCTGGTATATCAGAAGGTATTTTAAAGTCCCTTAAAGAGTTTTCAACTTTTATAAATGTAATTATCTTATCTTTAGGTCCTTCTCTAAATAACTGTATCTGAGAGTGTTGGTCTATACTACCAATGGCTTTTAAAGGTGTTTGTCCAAAACCTTCTTTACCAAGACTTTCTGCCCACAACTGTCTGTACCAATCTACAAATGAAGATAATCTTTCAAAGTATGGCATCATAACGGATATGGATTTTCCTTTCTTTTGGGAAACTATGTAATGAATAAGTCCTATGAGGTAAGCCGGATTTTCTAACACATTAGAGTTTTCACTACATATTTTATCCGCACTTTTTGCCCCTTCCAAAAGGCTGTCTATGTCTATATTACATACTGCCGCTGAGAGTAGTCCTACTGCTGTTAAAACTGAAAATCTTCCTCCGACCTGCGGTGGAATATCCAAAGTTTTTATTCCTTCTTTTTGACCAAACTTTCTTAAAAAGCCTTTTTCTGGGTCCGTGGTAAAGATAAAATGATTTTTGTAATTCTCCCCAAGAAGTTCTTTTAGGGTCGTATAAATGATGGCAAAGTTTGCCATGGTTTCTACCGTTGAGCCAGATTTTGTTATTACGTTAAACATAGTTTTTTTAACATCTATTAAATCAAGAATGTTACCAAATTTTTCTGGGTCAACGTTATCCATGATATAAAACTTTGGAAATTCAAAGTTGTTGTAGTTAAATCCGTTGATAGCTTCTTGAAGCATCTGATTCCCAAGAGCTGAGCCACCAATTCCTATAACTACGAAGTAATCAAAATTTTCCCTTATTTCTTTTGCAATAGCCTTTATTTCCTTTGTATCCTGGTAAGGCAGTTGTGTAAAGTAAAAACTGTTTTCCCTCTCTCTTTGAATTTTTTCATGGATTTCTTCTACGATGAATTTGTACTCTTCAAACTCTTGAAAAAGTATTCCATCCTTTTCACCGATTAATTCTGCCATTACGTTTGTATAGTCTATCTTTAACATCTTTTCCCCCTATCTGTTGGTTTACAATATTTTATGATAAAAATCAAAAATTTGTTTTATAATAATGTTAGTAAATACTAACTATATGAGAGGTGTGGTATGAGAAAGTTTTTTTCCGTCATTTTAGTAGCTTTTTTTTCGGTTTTTCTTTTTTCCTGTGAAGGAAAGGGAAAACTCTCAATAAAAGAGCCCCCTGGAGCAGATGTTTACATTAACGGTAAGCTGGTTGGAAAAACTCCTTTGGAAATTGAGTTGAAAGAAGGAAAGTACAATGTAGAAGTAGCAACGTCTGAATTTGATAGAGATAGACAAACTGGTGTTTGGGTTTACTACGATAAAACAACGGAGCTGTCATTTAAACCAAGACCAAAAGGTATTCTTGAAGCAAACACCATTCCACAAGGTGCCATTGTTATGGAAGGTAGAAACTACCTTGGTACTACACCATTTAAAGATTACCTTGATGTAGGAAAACATCTTATAATTTTTAAGCTTGGTAATGTAGGAACTTCCAGAAAGGTTGTTATTGAGTACGGTAAAACTACAACTTTAAATGTGAATCTTCAAAAGGCAGTTGTTCACTTAGATACAGAGCCAAAAGATGCAGTTGTTTACGTAGATGATAAAAAGTTGGAAACTATCCCTGCAACGGTTGAGCTGGACGAAGGAGTTCATAAAATAACTGTAGAAAAAGACGTTTACAAGGATTCTTTTACTTTAAAGTTTAAAAAAGGTGATGAGTTTAATGTCAAGTACACTCTGGAAGATGTTCAGCTTCCTCCCGTTCAAGCTTACGGTCCTCTTGCAATAACAAAAGATTATAAACATTTTGTTTCTCTTGGAAAAGCCGGAATATACTTTTGGGATTTGAGTGATTTAAAACCTCACGTTTCTTTATGGGACCCTGATGATATAAGAAACTTTGATAAATTTACCACTTTTGCCGTTTCTGATGATGGAAAGTACACAACCGGATTAAAACCAATAAAAGCTTTAGCTTATAAATATAAGGATATGAAAAATCCTGTTAAAGTGTTGGTTTGGGATAACTCAACATCTATGGTTGTTTTGAATAAACTTTACGATGCTAATGTATCTTATATGGCTTTTGGAAAAAATGGCGGTAGTGTTTATCTTTTTGGAAAAGATGGAAAAGGCTTTATAATAGATGCTAAATCCGGAAATAAGATTAAAGATGTATCCATCGGTGAAAGTATATCCGTTGTAAAAGGGTATTTAAATAAGATATACATAGGCTTAGAAAGTGGAAAGTTGATGGTTTACGATACAACTTCGGACTCTGTTGTTTCTACAAATCCGGTTCATAACGGAAGAATAAACGACATTCAAATATCAAAAGATGGAAAGTACTTAATAACAGCATCTAACGATAAAACTGCAAAAGTTTTAAACATAAATGATTTATCAGCTGTGAAAACTTTCTCTTCATCTTCTGCTATACTTTCTGCTAACTTATCACCATCCAACAGTAAAGTGGCATTATCAAAGGCAGATAAAACGGTTGATGTGTTGTCTTTTGATGGAAATAAACTCTACACGATAACAAACTTGCCTGCTGTAGCTGTTTCTGTGTTGTTTACTTCTGAAGATGTTGTACTGACTGCTTCTTCTGTTGAGAATCCGGTTCTAAACCTTTGGTACAACGGAAAACTACTTAGAAAATGGGTTCAAACAATAGAGTAGAGAAAAAAGAGTCCCCTGCGGGACTCTGCTTTTTATTTGTTAGTGTAATTTTCATTTAAATACTGGATAATCTTCTCAGCGTTCTCCTTGGAAATTGGAGCTTTAAATTCGTCTATCATCTGGTAAACAACTGTTCTCCACATGTCTTTTCCGGATTTTCCTTTCGCTTGTCCAAAGATGTATCCTGGAGAATGACACATTAAACAGTTTTGTTCAAACACATCTTTATATTTTCCTTCTTTCATCTGCCAGTTGTAGTATGGTAAATCTATTTTGTAAATATCTTTTTCTTCTGCTTTTACAAAGCTTATAGATAAAGCTGTAAGACTTAATATCAACAGTTTTTTCATAGCAAACCTCCTTTTAAAATACTTTTATTGTAATACTATCAATACCGTTCCACATGTATCCTCCCGGATTCCATCCGGCTTCAAATGGTTGTGTCTCACCGTTTTTATTTATAGCTTTTACCATTACCTTAATTTCACCTTTATTTTGTGGTTTAAAGTAGAAAAACCACTCTCTAAATGAGTACCTTCCAAGGTCTGGTCCTAAACTTGCCTGCTTCCAACTTTTACCACCATCTATTGATACTAAAACATCACTTATTCCGTAACCTTGGTCAAAGGCAACACCTGCAACTTTTATTACTTGTCCCAATTTTACAACCGTGTTATCTTCAGGTGTTCCTATAACAGATTTTACATTCATTTGAGTTATCATCCTTGCTTTTTTTGGTTTTTCACCTGGTTCTACACAATGACATGCGTTATCCGGAATGTGGTAAGCCGTTTCCATCCAGAAATTTTTTAGCTCCTGATTTAAAACCATAATATTTGTAACGGATTTAATCCAGTGAGTAGCGTACCATCCGGGAACTATCAACCTAAGTGGAAAGCCGTTAAGCATCGGTATTGGTTCTCCGTTCATTTCGTATGCAAGAATTAAATCTTCATATAAACATTTATCTATATGTAAAGACCTTTCTACATTAGGAGTTTCCGGATAGGGAGCTTTATCTAAACCTGAGAACGCTACTTCAATACTATCTTTTTTTACTCCTGCATAGTTTAAAACGTCAGAAAGTCTTACTCCCGTCCATAGAGCATTACCCATCGCTCCATGTTTCCACTGAATTCCTAAAGATGTTTGACTTTTCTCAAAGAAGGACCTTCCATTTCCAGAACATTGTAATACAGCGTAGTAGGATACTGGTTCAAACAGAGATTTTAAATCTTCCATAGATAAACTTACAGGATTTTTTACGTTTCCTGTTATTTTTAGTCTCCATTCTTTCAAATTTACCTCTGTTGGAATATTTGAAAGATGCCATCTTACAAAAAATGCATCGTTTGGTGTTATGGCTTTTGAAAAGTAACTTCTTGGTGTTTCAAGTAAAGGTGGTCTATCTGAATACATTATTAAGTCTGTTTTCTCCGGATACTTGACCGTTTTGGGATATTCTTGAAAATCAATAGTTGGAACCTCATCAGCAAATGCGTTTTTTAAAGTTAGACCTCCAACAGCAAGAAAAATAGATTTTTTAAGGAAATCTCTTCTTGAGTCCATTTTTTTACCTCCAATAAAGTTTGAAATCTAAAGATTATTATGAATTTTTGTTGATATTTTGTCCAATAGAAAATTCTTATATATGTATTTAAATTCTAAATTTTATCTAAAACAGACACACTTTCTATGTGATGGGTCTGTGGAAACATATCTATCATTGATATTTTGTTTACTTTAAATCCGGATTCTTGAAAATCCTTTAAATCTCTTGCTAAAGTTGAAGGATTACAAGATACGTATACAACTCTTTTGACAGATTCTATTGAAGATATCTCTTTTACTATTTTTTTATTTAGACCACTTCGTGGTGGGTCTAAAACTATCAAATCCGGCTTAAAATCTTTTGCATATTTTAGACCTTTGTCCGTCTTCCCTTTTAAAAATTTTAAATTTTTTAGGTTGTTGTGTTTTACGTTTGCTTTTGCATCTTTAACCGCTTCTTCGTTTGCTTCTATTCCAAGGACATCTTTAACATGAAAAGCGATAGGAATGGTAAGAGTTCCTACACCACAGTAAAAATCCACAACCTTTTTATAACCTTCCACATAAGATACAACTATATCTATCAAGTTTTTGACTTGATAAATATTCACCTGAAAAAAACTATCCATACTTACACGGTATTTGTATCTATCCACAACTTCAAAAACAACATCTTCACCTAAAAGCAGATGCCTTTTGTTTTTTGAGTAAAATCCTACTCCTTTTATTTTTTTATCTATTTCGTCTTTATATATATTTAAATCCGGAATTACATTTACTATTTGAGAATCATCGGTAAATTCAAACTTTATAAGTTTTTCATCTTTATAGTTTGAAAAAACTACGATTTGAGATACATTTAAAGCGTATTTAAGTAAAAACTTTTTCAAAGGCTGAATAGTTTGATTTAAATCCTCTTTTAAAAGATAACAGTAATCAACGTCAACTATTTCGTGAGAATTGTGTTTATAAAAACCAAAGTTTTTACCATCAAATTTAAACTGAGCTTTGTTTCTGTAATTAAAAGGATTTGAAGGATAAACATCTTTTATCTCAGTATCAATTTTTCCAATCCTTAAAAGTTGGTCTTTCAATATTTCTTTCTTTATTTCAATCTGTTTTTCGTAAAGTATATGCTGAAAATCACAACCTCCACAGACAGTGTAGTATTTGCAAGGTGCTTCTTGTCTAAAAACGGAAGGCTTTACAATTTTTACAGGTTTTGCTACTGAGTAATCTTTCTTTTCTTCAATTACCTGTATCTCTACCTCTTCTTCAGGTAATGTGTAAGGAACGAAGTAAACTTTATCTTCCTTTGCAAGTCCGTGTCCACCGTAAACAACCTTTTGAATCTTAACAACTTTACTCATTTTTTATTACAAGCTCCTTACTTTTATTTGACCCTTTATCTACGGCAACAACTTTATAAACATCAGATGGTTTATAATCTTTGTCAATAAAGTAGTACGTTTTTATTGGAACACTGTTTAATGGTTTATCATTTTTGTATATTAAATATCCTACCACATCTTTTGATTTACTTTCTTCCCACACGATGGTAGCTTCGTTTTTATCAACGATTATTCTTCCTTTTTCCGGTGGTAAAGGTGGAAAAATATCCTTAAAAACTTCACATACAGTTGGAGATTTTTGAGTTTCAGAAAATTTTGTAATTGAAACTGTATAGTAATAACAGTACTTTTTATCAAGCTCTACATCTTTATCTACGTAAAAATTTTTTGAAGATACGTAAGGTATTGGTAAAAACTCATCTTGGTTATAAACTCTGTATAAGTTTACTTGATTTTCTACGTAAAAGTTTATTTTCAGTCCATCTTCTACAATTTCTATCTTCGGTGGATTTAAAACTACTTTTGGAACCTCAATTTTTTTAATACATACAACTTTTGACGGCAAACTTTCTTTTTTCTTTGTTTTTACAACCACTTTATAACAGTTTTCTTTATCCTCAAAAGTATCAAAAAACCAGTATAGGTTATCTTTAGAATAAAGGATAGGATTTATCTTTTTTTCGTTTCTATAAAAAACAAAATTTACATTCTCATTAATAGGATTACCATCTCTATACTTTTTTTCATAGGAAAAGTATATCAAAGGACTATCATCATACTGTTTTACATGTATATCTTCAACTTCAGCCGGAACGAAAGATGGTGGTGGTTTTGGATTTCCCTTCACTCCGCAAGAAAATACAAAAACAGCCAAAAGTAAGAAAAGTTTAAATACCATTTTCTTCTACGAAAGCCTTTAATTTCAAAAGATTTTCAACCATTTTTGGAAACTCATTTAAAGGAATCTGGTTAGGACCGTCCGATAAAGCTTTATCCGGATTAGGATGGGTCTCAAAAAACAATCCATCGACTCCTACAGATACTGCAGCTTTTGCCAAAGGGTAAGCAAACTCTCTCTGTCCCGATGATGCCTTTCCAAGTCCTCCCGGAATCTGGACACTATGGGTAGCATCAAATATAACAGGAGCGTACTGTCTCATAATTTTTAATCCTCTAAAATCAACAACAAGGTTGTTGTATCCAAAGGTTGTTCCCCTTTCTGTAAGGTATATTTCGGTAGCACCACCAAACTTTAATTTTTCTACTATATTCTGTGTATCCCAAGGTGCTAAAAACTGACCTTTCTTTACATTTATCTCTCTTTTTGTCTGAGCCGCTGCTAAAAGCAAGTCTGTTTGTCTACACAAAAAAGCAGGAATTTGAATAATATCTACAACCTCTCCTACAGGTTTTGCTTGATAACTTTCATGAATATCGGTTAAAACAGGTAAACCATACTTTTCTTTAACTTCACTCAAAACTGACAATCCCCATTCAAGTCCTCTACCTCTAAAAGACTCTATACTACTTCTATTTGCCTTATCAAAAGAAGATTTAAAAACGAATCTTACATCCGGATGTTTTTCCTGTAAGGATTTTAAAACTTCAGCAACTTCAAAACATAACTCTCTACTTTCTATAACACAAGGTCCAGCAATTATAGTAAACTTTTTCATAACACAAAACTCCAAACAAAAATAAACGATTATTAAAATAGTGTATCATAGTAGTGGTTCAATAGGAAAAATGTTATAATTATCCATATTGGAGAGTTATAAGATGGTAAGAATCTTAATTTTTACACTTTTAGCACTGAAATTTTCTTTTGGAGAGAGTTTGGATGAGCTTATCGATTTGGCATTAAAGCATAATCCACAACTTAAAAAGATTGAAAAAGAACTTCCAGTACTAAAAGAAAAATCGGAAGTAGCGAAAAAACTTCCAAACCCTTCTTTTTCATTGTCTTACAACAGTGGAATAAATCTATCAATGAGGCAGTATGTTCCTTGGTATGAAAAGTTGGAGTTATCAAAAGAGATAGAGAAGCAAAACTACAGAGCTTACTTTTATATCTATCAAATAGAAAAAAATAAGTTAATCCGGCAGATAAAAGAAAACGCCTACCAAATAAAAGTTTACAGAGATAAGATAAACCTTATAGAAAAGTACCAAAATGATATTAACAACCTTTTAAAATTTAAAACAAATCAGTACGAGATTAATAAACTTAAAATACTTAATACCGATTTGGAAGTAGAAAAGTTGGATTATCAAAACCAAGTGGAGAAATTGATATCAAAAATAAAAGAGCTTGTTAATTACGATATAAAAGATGTCGAAGTAGATGAGATTAACATTGAAGAGAATTTAATTCTTGAAAAAGTTCTTAGAGAAGCGGAAGAATCAAGTCCTTTAGTGAAAAACTTAGAGGAAAACTTAAAAAAAGATAGACTTTCTTATAAACTTGCAAAAGAGATTTACTATCCGGATGTCTCCTTAGGTATAACATATAAATCTAAAGAAAGATTTCAGGATGCTTTTTCAGCAGGTATAAATCTTAATCTAAACTTTCCGTTTTGGAGAACGTTAGGACAAGAACAGGTAGTCCTTGAAAGAAAATTATTTTTAGTATCCCAACAAGAACAAAAATTACAATTATTAAACAACTTAAAAAGTACAATAGTTTCATTGTACGTAGACTACCAGTATAAATTAAAAAAATTAAAAGTGTTTATAGAAACAAAACAGGTTTACGAAGATGATTTTAAAAACAGTTATAAAAAATTTTCTTTATCGGAAGTTAATTTTCAAGATTTTTTAACATCTTTTAGTGAAAAGAAAAAATCAGATTACAGTTTATTAGACTTAAAATTAAACACAGCTATATCTATCTTAAAGATAAAAGAGTTGATTAATTTAGAAAATTAAGGCGGAAAATTTCCGCCTTTTTACTAACTTTTTAACGCTTTCAAAACCTTTTCATCCAACTCTAAGGCTTTTTGGACGTTTCCTGTATGCTCGAATGGAATAGTTCCTTTTACGGTAGCTCCCGGAAATAGATTATCGATAACATTTTCAACCTTAACTTCTAAAACAGAAACCGGAAATGGAATATCTTCTATAGCATCTTTTATTATCTGTGCTTTTCCATAAATTGTGGCTGCTATCTCAGGTCCGAAAACAGAAATCGCTACCTCCGGATTTACCTTTACGTTTTCAACAGATTTAGAATTCTTACTCAAAGCTACTCTTATAGTGTTTTCATCCTTTGCAACGAGCCAACTTACAAATGCAAGGTAAGGTTTACCATCTGACACCGTAGCAAAAACAGATGGTGTTAAATCATTTAAAAGTTTCATCAAATTTTCGTTTAACATAGAATACCCCCTAAAAGTTTTCATACAAACATAATACTACATCTTTACAAACAGGGTATCTATGTTTTACATCAGATTACAGGCTGGCTGCTAACTGCCATCTTTCTATGTTTACACCTTCCGGCTCTACCGGAACTACTCCTCTCTCAGCTATCTTTTCATCAACCCTTTTTGGTTTTAAGACTTTGATGATGTATTCCATAGCTTTAAAGGTTTTCTCTTTTCCTCCGCAGGTGTAAACATCAATAGCAGCATAACCATGCTCAGGCCATGTATGGATAGATATGTGAGATTCTTCTAAGAGAATTACTCCTGTTGCCCCGTGAGGATTAAATTGATGGAAATGAGATGATAACTTACTAAGATTTGCGTATTTGACAGCTCCTTCCAAAAGTGCTTTTACGTCTTCTACATGGTCGATTTTTTCAAAATCTACTCCGTAAAGGTCCGCTATGATATGCAGTCCGAGGGTTTTTTCCATTTTCTTTCCTCCTTAAAAGTTTTTTTCTTAAAAATTTTCGTCGGGCTAATACTGCCCATGGTAAAAAAACCTCCTTGCTAAGAATTTTAATTTTAAAATGAAAAATATATTATATGATAAATTTTAAATTTTTTAAATACTATTGCATAAAAAATATGCAAGTTAAAAATTTGAAAGGTATGATATAATTAAAATTTAAATTTGAAAAAAATGTAAGGAGAGAGTAGATGAACGTAGTTGTAGAAGCAAATGAATTAGTCAGAACATTAACTATTGAAGATGAAGGTGAGAAAATTAAAAACCTTGTAGAAGAGGTTGTTAAGGAACTATCAAAGTACGCAAATGTTCCCGGATTTAGGAAAGGTAATGTCCCCAAAAATATAATTAAGGCAAAGTATAAAAACGAAATTCAGGAAGAAGTTGTAAGAAACTATGTCAACAGATTTTTACCTGAGATATTGGAAAATCAGAATCTAAAACCTGTTACTCAGGAAATTTACTTTGGAGATATCAAATTAGAAAACGACCAGAAGATAGTTTTTAAAGTAAGTTTCGAAATAGCTCCGGATTTTGAACTAAAACCTTACGAAGGAATGGAAGTGGAAATTACAAAGTTAGAAGTAAAAGATGAAGATGTCCAAAAGTATATCAACAATCTCTTAGAGAAACATGCAGAGTATAAAAAAGAAGATAAAGAAGTTGAAGAAGGAGATTTAGTAAAGATTAAGTACCATATCATCTCTGAAAAAGGAGAAGAGGAAGAGGATGAATTTGAAGTTATTATCGGTTCTGGAACTTTGAGAAAAGAGATAGAAGACGCAATAAAAGGTAAAAAGGTATCGGACAAAGTAGAGCTTGAAAACATTCCTCTTTACAACGAAAAAGGAGAAGAGATAGGAAAAGCAAAAGTTGAGATAGAGATATTGGAAGTTAAGAAGAAGGTTATTCCGGAGTTTAACGATGAATTTGTTAAGAAAATAGGGCTTGGAGAGAATGTTGAAGAAGCAAAAAATAAAATAAAAGAAGAACTCCAAAAACAAGTAGAAAACATTAAAAAATTGGAAGCTCAGCAAAAAATATTAGATAAAATAGCTTCAGAGTACGATTTCCCTGTCCCAACATCTTTGTTGGAATTGGAGTTACAAAACTTAGCTCAAAGGTACGCTCAACAATTACAAGCTTATGGTATCAATCCAAACAGAGATATGTTGGAAGCAGCAAGGGAAGGTTTAACAAAAACAGCAATCAACAATATAAGAGTTATGTTTGTCTTAACGAAGATAGCAGAGAAGGAAGGACTAACTGTTTCAGATGAAGAGCTCGATAGAGAAATTGAAAGATTGGCTAAAAATTACAACATGACACCAATAGAGTTTAATGATTACTTAAAGGAAAGAAATTTAATTGAAGGTATTAAAAGTGATATTTTAAGACAAAAAGCTCTTGACATAATAACACAAAAGGCAAATATTAAAGAAGTTGAAAAACAAGAAGAAAAACAAGAAGAGGAGCAAAATGGATAAAATTTTAAATCAGTTAGTCCCAATAGTTATAGAACAAACACCAAGAGGTGAAAGAGCATACGATATCTACTCTAGACTTTTAAAGGATAGAATCATTCTACTGGGAACTCCTATAGATGACCATGTAGCAAATCTTATTGTTGCTCAGTTACTGTTCTTAGAAGCGGAAGACCCAGAAAAAGATATATACATGTACATAAACTCTCCTGGTGGTGTTGTGACAGCCGGATTGGCAATATACGACACTATGAACTACATAAAACCGGATGTTGTTACAATTTGTATGGGACAAGCAGCTTCAATGGGAGCATTTTTACTTTCAGCTGGTGCAAAAGGAAAAAGGTACTCTTTACCTAACGCAAGAATAATGATTCACCAACCACTTGGAGGATTTCAAGGTCAAGCTACCGATATAGAAATCCATGCAAGAGAAATTTTAAGATTAAAAAGAATGCTAAACGAATACTTGGCAAAACATACAGGACAACCAATAGAAAAGATAGAAGCAGATACGGAAAGAGACTACTTTATGTCAGCAGAAGAAGCAAAAGAGTACGGTCTTATAGATAAAGTAATATACAAAAGAGGTGAAGATAAGTAAATGAGAAAATGTTCATTTTGTGGTAAACCGGAAAATCAAGCTGAGGTTATGGTAGAAGGTCCAAATGGAATATTCGTTTGTGATAGTTGTGTAGAAAGACTTGCAGATATAGTAAAACAGGAGTTTGAGAATAAGAAGTTTGAAAAAGTAGCTGACCTTCCTACACCTGCTGAAATAAAGGCAAAACTTGATGAGTACGTTATAGGTCAAGAAAAAGCAAAAAAAATACTATCCGTTGCAGTGTACAACCACTACAAAAGGATATACCAAAAAGATTTATTCAAAAACAGTGGTGTAGAAGTTGAAAAAAGTAATATCTTACTTATAGGTCCTACAGGTTCCGGAAAAACATTACTTGCAAGAACATTGGCAAGAATACTCAACGTACCGTTTGCTATTGCAGATGCTACGAACATAACAGAAGCTGGATACGTAGGAGAAGACGTAGAAAGTATTTTAGCAAGACTTCTTCAAAATGCAGATTACGACGTAGAAGCGGCAGAAAAAGGAATCATATACATAGATGAAGTGGATAAGATAGCTAAAAAATCCGGAGAAAATCCATCAATCACAAGAGATGTATCCGGAGAAGGTGTTCAACAAGCACTTTTAAAAATCCTTGAAGGAACCATTGCAAACGTTCCACCTCAAGGAGGTAGAAAACATCCTCATCAAGAGTTTATTCAGTTAGATACCACTAATATCCTTTTTATTCTTGGTGGGGCGTTTGTCGGTTTGGAAGATATAATAAGACAAAGACTTGGTAAAAAATCCATCGGTTTTGGAGCTGAGATAAAAAGCAAAAAAGAAGAAGGAGATTTATTGGACCAAGTCCAACCGGAAGACCTGATAAAGTACGGACTGATTCCAGAGTTTTTAGGAAGAATACCTGTTGTAGCAACCTTAAAAGAACTTGATGAAGATATGCTTGTTAGAGTTTTAACGGAGCCAAAAAATGCCCTTGTAAAACAATACCAAGCGTTGTTATCAGTAGATGGAATAGACCTTGAATTTACTGAAGACGCACTAAGAGAGATAGCAAGAGAAGCTATAAAAAGAAAAACCGGTGCAAGAGGTTTAAGAGCCATAATAGAAGATATTATGTTAGAAGTTATGTATGAAGCTCCAAATCAAAAAACGTTGAAAAGGGTTGTTATAGACAAAGATGTAGTTTTGAAAAACAAACCACCAATTTACGTTTATGAAAAAGCAAGTTAAAGATGAGTATAAAAAATGTTAAATTTCTAAAAAGTGCAGTTAAACCAGAAGATTATCCACCTCCGGATAAACCGGAGGTAGCGATAGTTGGAAGGTCAAACGTAGGAAAGTCCTCATTAATCAATGCAATCTTTAAAAGGTCAATAGCAAAAGTAAGCTCAACACCGGGAAAAACAAGACTAATAAACTTTTTCACCCTTAACGATGAAATATACTTTGTAGACCTTCCAGGGTACGGTTTTGCATCTGTATCTCAAAAAGAAAGGTTAAACTGGCAAAAGATGATAGAGAATTACCTATTAAATAGGGAAAATCTTAAACTAATAATTATGCTTGTTGACACGAGGTACCCTCCAACTAATCTTGATATTCTTATGAAACAGTGGCTGGAAAGTTTTGAAAAACCATACATAGTTGTTGGAACAAAGATTGATAAACTAAATCAAAGTGAAAAAGCGAAAGCAAAAAAAATTATAAAAGAAATTTTAGACTTAGATGAAGGTAATGAAATTTTTTTAGTATCATCAAAAGAAGGAACGGGTATAGACAACCTTATAGTAGAGATATTTAAAAAAGTTAAGGAGTAAACCTTGATTAAGGAAACCTTTCAAAAGAAAAAGCCACTTATCTGTTATTTTATGGGTGGATATCCTTCTATTGAAGACAGTGTAAAAACAGCTTTCACTTTGATAGAAAACGGAGCAGATATTTTAGAGGTAGGATTTCCTTTTTCAGACCCTGTTGCAGATGGGGTAACCATACAGATAGCCCACGAAAAGGCTGTAAAAGATGGAATCACACCTTTAAAAGTGTTTGAAATAACAAAAACAATAAAACAAAAGTATCCAAATACACCTTTAATAGCGATGACCTACTACAATCCAATATTCAAAGCTGGTGAAGAAAACTTTTGTAAAATGGCAAAAGAAAATGGAATAGATGGTTTTATAGTTCCAGATTTACCACCTGAAGAAGGAGAAAACTTTAAGAAGATAGCAAATAAGCTTGGTTTATCTGTTGTATTCCTTCTTGCCCCTACTTCTGATGAGAAAAGGATAAATCTTGTATCTAAAATGAGTGATGATTTTATATACTACGTTTCATTAACCGGAATAACCGGAGAAAGACAAACTTTACCTTGGGAAGAGTTGAGAGAAAAGATATCTCAAATAAGAAAAATAACGGACAAAAAGGTTGCTGTAGGTTTTGGTGTTTCAAAAGGAGAGCATGCAAAGATAATTTCCCAGATAGCAGATGGAGTAATAGTAGGAAGTGCGATAGTAAAACTCCAAGGAAAAAAAGATTTTGAAGGACTAAAAAATTTGGTGATAGAGTTAAAATCAAACATAGAGGGATAAATGATAGCTCTTGTTGATTATGGAATGGGAAATCTAAGAAGTGTAGAAAAAGCCCTTGAAAAAGTGGGATTTCAAGTGAAAAGGACTTTTAATCCAAAAGACTTGGATTGTGCTGATGCTATTGTTGTTCCCGGAGTTGGAGCCTTTGGAGATGCAATTCACAACCTTGAAAGACTTGGATTGAAAGAAAAGATTGTTGAGTTAATAAAATGTGGAAAACCGTACCTTGGTATCTGTCTTGGTCTTCAGATACTTTTTGAATATGGTTATGAGTTTGGACAACACGAAGGTCTTGGCATCATAAAAGGAAGCGTAGTGAGGTTTGATGAGAAACTACCTATTAAAATTCCCCATATGGGTTGGAATCAAGTTTGGTTAAAAAAACCTTCCAAGATGTTTGAATCTATAAAAGATGGAGAGTTTTTCTACTTTGTCCACTCTTACTATGCAAATCCAGATGACAAAAGTGTGATAGCTTCTACAACAGATTACGGTATAGATTTTTGTTCTGCTGTAGAAATAGACAACGTGTGGGCTGTTCAGTTCCATCCGGAAAAAAGCCAAAAATCCGGATTAAAACTTTTAGAAAATTTTAAAAATTTTGTTTACAAAAATTCATAAGTAAAAACTAAGATTGTGATATAATATGAGTATGGGAATTTTCAAG
Source organism: Sulfurihydrogenibium sp. (assembly GCF_027448985.1). Lineage (GTDB taxonomy): Bacteria > Aquificota > Aquificia > Aquificales > Hydrogenothermaceae > Sulfurihydrogenibium. The sequence continues at coordinate 30,985 of NZ_DAIDMN010000002.1, read as the reverse complement.
TTTTTGTTTATCTTTTTGGTTATGTTTTCAACTCTTTTTGCTCAGGTAAGTAAAGATTATAATGCTTATAATGATACAGCTTGTTATTTAATGTGTGAACATGAATCTCTTGACCAGATTGAAAATGACACTGATATAAAAATTTTGTTTAACAATGAAAATTCCTTAAAGTACCCTTTGTATAATCAGAATTTTTTCGGAGTTTTTACTAAGAATCGTGATTTATTTTCATCTAAACCCTTTAAACCTCCCCGTAGCTAAAACTTCTAAAGTTCTATAAATTTAAACCAATACCATTTTTACAGGAGGATTTTTATGAAAAAGTACATTCTTACAATTTTTATGTCATTTTCCTTTGTGTATGCTGAGAGTTTTGATGATGTTTTGTCTAAGGCTTTGGAAAATGACTTGGTAAAGAGTAAAGAGTACGAGGTGAGGAGTTTTGAAGGTGAACTACTAAAAGCAAGAAGTTTGCAAAATCCTCAAGTTTACACTGAGTTTGGTAGGTTAATATCAAAAGGTAGTAGCTCTTTCAACTTAACGGAGTTTTCTATATCTCAACCTTTGTACTTGTACGGAATCAGAAGTTATAAAGTTAAGGAAGCGATGGGTGTCGTTGAGAGTGCAAAGTACAACTTTGAGATGTTTATAAATGAGTATAAATCTGAGGTTTATAAGCTATTTTATGAAAGTTTGTACAAAAAGGAAGTTTTAAATGTAGCAAAACAGGAGCTTGAATTTTCTAAAAATATATATGATTTTGTGAAAAAGACCTATGACCTTGGAGAGATATCAAAGGTAGATTTTTTGAGGTCTGAGAAAGATTACAGTATCGCAAAAATAAACTATGAAAAATCTCAAGCTGATTATGTAGAATCTTTAAAAAGGTTGTCTTCTTTTGTAGGGTTTGATGTTTTAGATGTTGAAGGTGATTTTTACGATGTTAGGTCTATAAGTCAAATTGATTTTAGTAAAAATCCGGAAGTTAAATTTTATCTGAAAAGTCAGGAGGTACTTTCCTCTCAAGAAGGCTACTTTAAAGCCTTAGCTAAACCTCAAATTTCTGTTGGATTTATTACGAAGGAAGCAAGTAAGAATATCTACGAATCAGGATTTTTTGTATCTGCAACACTTCCTGTTTTCTATAGATACACTGGTGAGCTTGTTAGTATAAGGAATAAAAAATTACAGTATGAAAACCTTGTTCAGTACACAGTTCAAAAATTACAGCTAAAGTATGAATCAATTTATAAAACTCAAGAAAGCCTAAAACAGCAACTTTTTAAAATTGATAAAGAAGTTTTTCCGACTTTGGAAAAACAGCTTCAACTGGCGGAAAAAAGTTATAAACTTAAAGTAATTACTTTGTTTGAGCTAACAAGTATAAAAAACGATTATTTCCAAACATTGAAGTACAAGCTTGAGCTGTTAGATGCACTTCATAAAAATTACTCTGAATACATAAAGATAGGAGGTCAAATATGATTAAAAAATTTGTTTTGTTTATAGTTTTAGTTAGTTTTTTCTATTCTTATGGGAAAGAAGTTAAACTAAATCCAGAGGTAGAAAAAAAGTTTGGTATCAAGACTATCCAAATTAAAAAAGAAGATGTTTACGATAAAGAAGAGTATCCGGGTGTTGTTATAGAAGACCCAACAAAAACTGTTTTAATATCTTCTCCTGTTGAAGGTGTGATAGATGCTTTATTTGTAAAGAAAGGAAGTTTTGTGAAGAAAGGTCAAGTTGTTGCTACTGTTGTATCTCCGGAAATAAATCAAATACTGTCTCAGATAGAAGTTGCAAAAGTTAAAGTTCAAACAACTAAAAACATATTAGACAGAGACCAACTCCTTTACAAAGAAGAGGTTATTCCTTATTCAAGATACTTTTCTTCAAAAGTAGAGTACGAAAATGCTGTTGCAAACTTAAAAGCTTTGGAGAAAACATTGTTATCCTACGGAAATGTAAAAAATGGAAAACTTCTGATAACATCAAAAGTTTCTGGTGTTGTTTTGGATATTTCCGCTTTTGTAGGTTCTTCTGTAAGTGTAGGAAAGGAGATAGGGAAGATAGCTGATTTAAGTGAAGTTTTAGTTATAACTCAGGTTCCACCTGAAAAAGTGAAAAATATAAAACTAAACGACGATGCGATTATAGTAAGTCAAGATAATCAGGAGTTTAAGGGAAAAGTAATCTTAATTGATTACCAGTTAAACCCTCAAACGAGAAGGAATGAAGTAAGGGTTATAGTAAAAAATTCAGGATATACACTAAAACCAAACATGTTTGTTAATGTAAGATTCCTAAAAATCCAAGAATCCGGATTTGTAGTACCAAAAGCAGCTGTTATAGTAAGTTCATACAAAAACTACGTAATAGTTAAAGAAAATGGCGTATACAAACTCAGGAATGTTGTTTTAGGTAAAAGTGCAGATGATAAAGTGAATGTTTTAAGTGGCTTAAAAGAAGGAGAAGAAGTTGTTGTTTCCGGAGTAAACCTACTTAAAAAGGAACTGTTGGAGGAAGAAAAATGATAAATTTTATCCTATCAAATAGGATATTAGTATTAATATCTTTGATTTTTATAGTTGGATTTGGTTTTTACTCTTACAAAACTCTTCCTGTTGATACATTTCCAGACCCAACTCCTATTCAAGTAAACATATACACAGAAGCTCCAGGTTTGTCTGCTGAAGAGGTTGAATCATTAATAACCAAAAAAGTTGAAACTGTAATGTCAGGAATTAAAGATGTAACAGGTGTAAGAAGTGTATCCATAGCTGGATTATCACAGGTTACAGTCTTTTTTAAAGATGGAGTGGATATTTTCTTTGCAAGAAGATTGGTTATGGAGAAGTTAAACGAAGTTGAATCTATACTGGACCAAAACTATAAACCTGTTTTAGGTCCAAATGCTTCAGGTCTTAGTTTCGTTATGTTTTACGTACTTGATAGTGATAAGTACACACTTAGTGAGTTGAAAAGTATTGAAAGGTGGAAAGTCAGACCTTTGTTAAAGTCTGTTGATGGAGTTGAAGATATAATGGAATGGGGACCAGATAAAGCTTACCTTATAAGACCTGACTATAACAAAATGATAGCCTACAACCTATCCTTAAACGACCTCATTCAACAGTTAAAGGAAGGTGCTGGAGTAGCAGGTGGTGGTTATGGGATAATAAACGGAAGAGATTTGGTTTTAAGAGGAATAGGCTTTATAAAAAGTGTAGATGACATAAAGAATATCACCGTTAAATCGGCTGATGGTTTTTACATAAAAGTATCGGATATAGCGGATGTTGAGGTAGGAGAAGTACCAGGTAGAAGAGGAATTTTCTCTTTAAACGGAGAAGAAAGCCAAGGAAATATAGTTGTAAAAAGAACATTTACAAACACAAAAGAAGTTATAGCAAACGTTTATAAAAAATTACAGGATGTTAACAAGGTTTTACCGGAAGGTGTAAATTTAAAAGTTATCTACGACCAAGCATACCTTATAGACAAAGCCATACATACAGTAGAAAAAGCGTTAATAGAAGGTATAGTTTTAGTTACCTTGGCTATGATTTTTTATTTAGGTAATTTTAGAACAGCTTTGGTTGTAGTAGTCTCAATTCCTATAACCCTTTTGATTGCATTTGTGTTTATGAAACAAGCTGGTATTTCAGGGAACTTGATGTCTTTTGCTGGACTTGCAATAGGTATGGGTCTGTTTGCCGATGCTTCCGTCGTTGTTATAGAAAATGTTTACAGGCATCTACATCACAATCTTGAATTTTCAAAGTCAAAATCCGGAAAGTTGGAAGTACTGTCCTTATCTGTAAAAGAAGTTTTTAGACCTGTTGTTTTCGCAGTTTTTGTAATAGCTATGGTATTTATACCTATATTCAGTTTTGAATCTGTGGAAGGAAAGTACTACAAACCTCTTGCAACCACCATCATATTTGCTTTATTTGCATCGTTGTTTGTTGCTTTCGTGTTTATGCCTGTACTTGCATACTACTTTATAAAGGCGGAAAAAGAAGAAGAAACTAAGATTATGAAATTCATTACAGACAAATACCAACAGATTCTAAGGTTTACCTTAAAATACTCAAAAGCTGTTATAGCATCGGTTGTGGTTGCGTTTTTGATATCCATAGGGCTTTTAACAAGGATAGGGACAGAGTTTGCTCCGGTTTTAGATGAAGGGGCATTACTGGTTAAAACTTACCTTGACCCTAACATTACAAGAGAAGAATCTAAAAATGTTGCATCTTTCGTGGAAAAAACTGCAAAATCTTTTCCAGAAGTGAAAGATGCTTTTACATTGATAGGTAGAGCTGAAAAGAGTGACCCGGAAGATATAAACTACATGGAAACTTTTATAACACTAAAACCATACAACGAATGGAAAACGTTTAAAGAAAAATCTCAGTTGGAAGATGCTTTAAGGAAAAAGTTAGAAGAGTTACCGGGTGCAAAGTTTAGCTTTACACAGCCAATTCAGATGAGGATAGATGAGCTTTTATCGGGAGTAAAATCAACCGTTGCAATCAAGGTTTTTGGTGATGATTTGGAAGTTTTAAATGAGATAGGAAATCAGATAGAAAGTGTAGTTAAGAAAACCCCCGGCTCAATTGATGTTGAAATGGAAGTTTCAAAAGGTAAGCTACAGCTAAAAATCTTTCCTAAAAGAGACCAGCTGGCTAAATTCAACTTAACAGTTGAACAACTACTTAAAATAATAGAAGAGGCTATAGCAGGTATAGAAGTAAACAACCTAAGGGAAGGACTTATATCTTACCCCATTATAATGAAGATTCCAGATAAAGACATAAACGATATTGAAAGATTTTTAAATATTCCGATTTTAAGTACTGAAAATAAAATTGTAACTTTATCACAAGTTGTTGATATAGAGATTTCTGAAGGATTTTTCAAAATTAGACATGAAAATGGTCAAAGGTACGCTTTAGTTCAAGCAAACCTAAAAGGTAGAGATTTAGGAAGTTTTATCAATGAACTTAGACAGAATATAAATAGCTCTGTAAAGCTTCCGGAAGGTTATTATATTCAATTTGCTGGTCAGTTTGAAAACCAAGAAAGAGCTATGAAAAAACTTTCTATCGTTATTCCAATAGTAATCTTTCTAATTTTTATAATCTTGTATATAAACTACAACTCTGTAAAAGATAGTTTGATAGTTATGTTAAACGTTCCTTTTGCTGTTATCGGTGGTATAGTTGCTCTTTACATCTCCGGATTTAACCTTTCTGTTCCGGCTGCTATAGGTTTTATAGCTGTATTTGGTATAGCTACACTAAACGGTGTTGTACTTATCTCATACATCAGGCAGATGTTGGAAGAAGGAAAAGGTATAGATAAAGCCATAGAGATAGCAACAAAACTAAGATTAAGACCTATACTTATAACAGCAACAGCTGCATCTTTGGGATTGGTTCCTATACTCATTACAAGTGATGTGGGTTCGGAAACTCAAAAACCTATAGCAACTGTTGTTATAGGTGGTATATTCACTTCAACTATGTTGACTTTACTTATTCTTCCTGCTGTTTATAAACTTTTTTACAGAGAACCAAGTCCTTACCAAACTTACAAAAGACCAAACAGATTTCAAAGAAAGTATCAAAACTTAAAAAGTAGTTTAAGAAAAGGTTACTTTCGTATTAAAGAAAAATTTGGAAAACAGTAGAATAAAGAAGGGGCTTTAAAGCCCCTTTTTGTTTTATACATCAAAGTAAAGTTCAAACTCTTTTGGATGTGGTACTAATCTAATTGCATCAACTTCAGCTTGTTTCGTTTCAATCCACATGTTTATAAAGTCTTCGTCCATTACACCACCTTTTAGTAAAAACTCTTTATCTGCTTTTAGAGAATCTATAGCTTCTTGTAGTGAGCCTGGTGTTTGTGGGACATTTGCAAGCTCTTCCGGTGGAAGTGAGTATATATCTTTATCTAAAGGTTCTCCCGGATGAATTTTGTTTTCTATACCATCTATTGCAGCCATTAAAATAGCTGTGAATGTTAAGTATGGGTTAGATGATGCATCTGGAAATCTTACTTCTATTCTTTTTGCTTTTGGAGATTCTGTACCAACAGGTATTCTTATCGCAGCAGACCTGTTTCTTGCAGAGTATGCAAGTCTTACAGGTGCTTCAAATCCGGGTACAAGTCTGTGGTAAGAGTTTGTTGTAGGGTTTGAAAATGCACATATAGCTTTTGCGTGTTTTATAATTCCACCTATTGCATACAATGCTATTTCAGATAATCCGGCGTATCCATTTCCTGCAAAAAGGTTATTACCTTTTGACCATATTGAGAAGTGAACATGCATACCTGAACCGTTATCTCCGGCTAATGGTTTTGGCATAAATGTTACAAATTTTCCATATCTAAATCCTACGTTTCTCAGTACGTACTTGTATTTTTGTATATTATCACCAGAGCCTATTATGTCTGAAAATCTAAAGTTAATCTCTCCTTGTCCTGCTGTTGCAACTTCGTGGTGCTCTCTTTCAACAGTTATTCCTACTTCTTCAAGGGTTTTAACCATTTCCATTCTGATGTGGTGAGTTTTGTCTAATGGAGAAACAGGGAAGTATCCTCTTTTGTATGGTATTTTGTATCCAAGGTTTGGATTTTCGTCTCTGCCTGTATTCCACCAACCTTCTTCCGAGTCTATTTGGTAGAATGCGTGGTTTGGTCCACTTCCAAATCTGATATCATCAAAGATGAAAAACTCTGCTTCTGGTCCAAAGTATGCAATATCTCCTATTCCTGTTGACCTTAAAAATTCAAGGGCTTTTTTGGCTATCTGTCTTGAATCTCTTGAGTATGGTTCTTTTGTGATAGGGTCCACAACATCACAGATTAGGGATAATGTTGGTTCATCGATAAATGGGTCTATAAATGCAGATTTAGGGTCTGGAATTAGGAGCATGTCCGATTCTTGAATACCTTTCCAACCTCTTATAGATGAGCCGTCAAAAGGAATACCTTCTTCAAATGATGAAAGGCTAAACTCGTGAGTAGGGATAGTTAGGTGTTGCCACTGACCAAACGGGTCTGAAAACTTAAAGTCGATAAATGTTATACCTTTTTCAGATATAACACGCATAACATCATCTGGTGTTTGACACTGTATCATCGTTAAACCTCCTGTATAATATAAATTTTTATACTGCTTCTGGTCCTCTTTCTCCGGTTCTTATTCTTATTACATCGTCTATTGGGATTATAAAGATTTTTCCATCTCCTATTCTTCCGGTTCTGGCTGCTTGCATTATTGCTTCCACCACCTTTTCCACTTGTTGGTCATCTACTACCACTTCTATCTTTAGTTTTGGTAGAAAGTCTATCACATACTCCGCTCCTCTGTAGAGTTCCGTATGACCTTTTTGTCTTCCAAATCCTTTAACTTCGGAAACTGTCATACCGTAGATGCCTATGTTTGTTAATGCATCTTTTACTTCGTCAAGTTTAAATGGTTTAATAATCGCTTCAACTTTTTTCATCTCTGTAAACCTCCGGATTTTTTATATTCAATTTTCATGCCAATTGTTAAAAGTGTTTTAAATTCAAATTCTTTAAATATTTTAGCATTAATTTTATCTGTCTTTGTTGCATATTTTTTGTGCAAACCATAGGGTTGGTTGCACAATTTTTATGCATTTAAGTCAAAGGCAACGACTTTTATCTCTGTGTAGTCTTCTATTGCAAATTTTGGTCCTTCTCTTCCTATTCCGCTACCTTTTACACCACCATAGGGCATGTTGTCTGCTCTGAATGTTGGAATATCGTTTATCATCACTCCTCCAACATCTACTTCTTCTATTACTTTCCATGCGTTTTTAAGGTTGTTTGTAAACACTCCTACTTGTAATCCGTAGTTTGTTTTGTTTACAAGAGAGATAGCTTGGTCTATGTTTTCAAATCTTTTTACCGCAACAACCGGAGCAAAGGCTTCTTCGTAGAAGAGTTTTGAGTCTTCCGGAACATCTGATATTATGGTTGGTTTTACTAAGGTTTTTTGTGTTTCTCCTCCAAATTCTATTTTTGCTCCTTTTACCAACGCTTCTGATATCCATGTTTGTATTCTATCTACTTCGTTTATTGATATAACTGGTCCTACATCTGTGTTTTCGTCCATAGGGTCTCCGTATTTTAGTTTTGATGCTTCTTCTTTTAGTAGTTTTTCAAATTGGTCTGCTACTTTTTCGTGGACTAACACTCTCTGGACTGATATACAAACTTGTCCGGCTAATGCAAATCCTCCTAAAACCGATTTTTTGGCAGCAACTTCAAGATTTGCGTCTTGGTCAACTATAACAGCGGAGTTTGAACCAAGCTCCATAACTATTTTCTTAAGTCCTGCTTGTTTTGCTATTATTTCTCCGACTTTTAAACTACCTGTAAAGGATACTACTCTCACATACGGATGGGTTGTCATAGCTTGACCTACATCTGCAAATCCGGGAATGATTGATACGGCTTCTTCCGGAACTCCTGCTTCTAAAAACAGTTGACATAGCATTGTTGGAGAAAGAGGTGTTTTCTCACTTGGTTTTAGTATAAAAGGACATCCGGCTGCGATAGATGGAGCTATTTTATGGGCGGTTAAGTTGACAGGAAAGTTGAAAGGTGTAATAGCTGATACGATACCTGCCGGAACTCTAAAGTAGTATCCTCTTTTTCCTTTTCCGTTTGGAGATGCGTCAAAATGAACAACCTCGCCACCTATCCTCTTTGCTTCTTCTGCAGAAAATGTGATTGTGTTTATAGCTCTTTCCACTTCTATCCTTGACTCTTTTATGGTTTTTCCGGTTTCCAGTGTTATTGTCTTTGCAAACTCTTCTTTTCTCTTTTCAAGAAGGTCTGCTACTTTCATCAGTATTTTATACTTTTCATAAGCTGTTAATTTTTTTAGTTTTGAAAGACCTATTTTTGCTTTTTCTACTGCTTGATAGACATCTTCTACGGAGCCTTTTGGTGCTTGTCCGATTACTTGCTGATTGTATGGATACAAAACCTCAATAATTTCATCTTTAAAAATTTCTTTTCCTCCAACTATCATAGGTAGTTTTATCATTGTAAACCTCCGGTTTTTATTAATAATGATAACTTAAATTTTTATAAAATGCATAAAAATAAAGTTGCTGAAAATTTGTGCAATGTTTGTAAGATTTAATTTTTTAAAGTCAATTTTATCAAAGATTTAAAATTTGGCATAAAAATTGCTTTTTAGAGCTTGATTAATCTAACAGTTTGGAGGTTTTTTAGGTTGAGAAGATTTTTGCCTTTTGTATTTTTACCTTTATTTAGTTTTGCTGAGGAATCATCAAAAATTGATAGTGGTAATACAGCATGGATGCTTGTTGCAACAGCATTGGTTATGCTTATGACTCCGGCAGGACTTGCCATCTTTTATGGTGGAATGTCAAGGTCAAAAAATATTTTAAACACCATAGCGATGAGTTTTTTAGCTTTTTGTATAACTTCTTTGATTTGGATTTTTTGGGGTTACTCTATAGCCTTTGGTTCGGATATTTTTGGAATATTTGGAAGTTTGGAGCACGCTTTTTTATTAGGGATAAATATAAACGATATTTTACCGGATAGTCGTATTCCTGTTTTAGTTTTTGTTTTGTTTCAGCTAACTTTTGCTGCTATAACTGTTGCTTTGATAAGTGGGTCTATAATCGAAAGGGTAAAATTTGAGTTTTGGCTTATTTTTATTGTTTTATGGGTTACTTTCGTATATTCACCTATTGCCCATTGGGAATGGGGTGGTGGATTTTTATCAAAAGTCGGAATACTGGATTTTGCTGGTGGATTAGCGATTGAAACAGCATCCGGAATTGCTGGACTTGTTTTGGCTATCTTATTGGGAAGAAGAAGAGATTATGGTAAAAAAGCTATAGTTCCTTCTTCAGTAGTTCTTACTACCTTAGGAGCAGCTTTACTGTGGTTTGGATGGTTTGGATTTAACGCAGGTAGTGCATTAAAAGCTGATGGACTTGCTACTTACGCTTTTTTGAATACAAATACGGCAGCTGCTGTTGGTGCTTTGTCTTGGATGTTTACAGAGTGGTTTAAGTTTAAAAAACCAACATTGCTTGGAGTTGCTTCTGGTGCGGTATCAGGTCTTGTTGCTATTACACCAGCAGCCGGATACGTCGGAATGTTTGGAAGTATAATCATTGGAGCTGTTGCCGGAATTATAGGTTTTGTTGGTGTATTTTGGTTAAAGAATAAGTTAAAATACGATGATTCTCTTGATGTTTTTGGTGTTCATGGACTAAATGGTATATGGGGAACATTGGCAACCGGATTATTTGCAAATCCTTCTATCAATCCGGGAGGGAAAGGGTTATTTTTTGGTAATTTCTCTCAGGTTTTGGTTCAGCTTGGTGGTATTTTTGTTGTTATTCTATACACAGCTATAACAACGGCTATCTTATTTTTCGTTGTATCCTTTATAACAAAAGGTGCGAGAGTTTCTGCTGATGAAGAAACGTTGGGACTTGACGAAGCTATCCATGGAGAAAGAGGATTTGAGTTGTAAAAAGGAGGTTAAGATGAAAAAGACTCTTGCTATAAGACATGTAAAAATTGAACACTTAGGACTTATAGAAAGTTATTTAAAATCAAAAAATTTTAAAATAGATTACGTCGATACAGCAGAAGGTCAAGTTTTAAAAGAGCCTTTGGAAAATTACAACTTAGTTGTTGTTTTAGGTGGTTATATGGGAGCTTATGAAGATAATTTGTATCCATTTTTAAGCTATGAATTTAAAATCATGGAAGAAGCTTTAAAAAAAGATATACCTTTACTTGGAATATGTTTAGGTTGTCAGATGTTAGCAAAAGTTTTGGGAGAAAAGGTTTATAAGGGAGAAAAAGGAAAAGAAATAGGATTTTTTGATATAGAAAAAGTTTCAGATAATCCTTTGTTTTCCAATTTTCCTAAAACTTTTAAAGCATTTCAATGGCACGGTGATACTTTTGATTTGCCAAAGGGAGCGGAAAGAGTTTTTAAAAACGAAAACTATGAACAAGGATTTGTTTATAACAAAGCTGTTGGATTTCAATTCCATATAGAAGTTGATGAAAATATGATAAATCAGTGGGTAGAAACATATAAAAAAGAAATTTTAGAAGAAAATATAAATCCGGATAGAATTATCTCTGATGCTAAAAATTGTATTCCTCAGTTAAAAGAATTACTTTTCAAGTTTTTAGATAAATTTGTGATAGAATAATTAGCTTTATTTTTTTAAAGGAGAGTTTTATGAACTTACAAAAGGAAATTTTAGAGACTGATAAACTTTACAGAGAAGATATCAGAAACATTGCAATCATTGCCCACGTTGATCATGGAAAAACAACTCTTGTAGATGCCATGTTGAAGCAATCCGGACTTTTTAGAGAGAACGAAGAAGTGTTAGAAAGAATGATGGATAACATAGACCTTGAAAGAGAAAGAGGCATCACCATTATGGCTAAAAATACAGCTGTAAGATACAAAGATTACAAGATAAACATAGTTGATACTCCGGGACACGCAGACTTTGGTGGAGAAGTGGAGAGAACTTTAAAAATGGTAGATGGCGTTATCCTTTTAGTTGATGCTGCAGAAGGTCCAATGCCTCAAACCAGATTCGTCTTAAAAAAGGCTTTAGAAGCAAAACTAACACCGATAGTTGTTATCAACAAAATAGATAGACCAGATGCAAGGATTCAAGAAGTAATAAACGAAGTTTACGACCTTTTTATAGATTTAGATGCAACAGAAGACCAACTTGAATTTCCAATACTTTACACTATAGGAAAAGAAGGAATAGCAAAAGAAGATTTAAACGACGACTCAAAAGATTTAAAGCCACTGTTTGAAAAAATAATAGAGTACATTCCTGCTCCAACATACGATGAAAAATCCGGATTACAGTTTCTTATAACTTCTTTAGATTACGATAACTTTGTAGGAAGGCTTGCCATAGGAAGAATATTTAACGGTACAGTAAAACAAAATCAGCAAGTTGCAGTAGTAAAAAGAGATGGTAGAGTAATAAAAGGAACTGTAAGGGCTCTATACACGTACGAAGGTTTAAAAAGAATTGAAACAAAAGAAGCAAAAGCTGGTGATATTGTAGCAATAGCCGGATTGGAAGATATAACGATAGGAGAAACTATAGCCGATGCGGAAAATCCAGTTGCGTTGCCACCTATTATGGTTGAAGAACCTACGATATCTATGATTTTTTCCGTTAACGACTCACCTTTTGCAGGAAGAAGTGGAAAATTCCTAACATCAAGGCACCTACGGGAAAGACTTTATAAAGAAACCCTAACAAATGTGGCTATAAGAGTAGAGGATACTGAAAATCCGGATTCTTTCTTGGTTATGGGAAGGGGAGAACTGCAACTTGCAATCCTTGCGGAGATGATGAGAAGAGAAGGATATGAGTTCCAAGTGTCAAAACCGGAAGTTATCGTAAAAGAAGAAAATGGAAAAAAGTTAGAACCGGTAGAAAGAGTTTTGATAGATACTCCGGAAGAGTACGTTGGAACAATAACACAGAAATTAGGTTCAAGAAAAGGTCGTATGGTTAACATGATAAACCATGGCTTTGGTAGAGTAAGACTTGAATTTATAATACCTTCAAGAGGACTGATAGGATACAGGTCTGAATTCAAAACAGATACAAGAGGAGAAGGTTTATTAAACACAATCTTTGAAGGTTGGGAAGAGTGGCAAGGTGAAATAAAAACAAGAATAAATGGAGCGTTGATAGCTGACAGAAAAGGAGTAGCAACCCCATATGCAATATTTGGTTTACAAGATAGAGGTGTTTTCTTTATAGACCCGGGAACGGAAGTTTACGAAGGAATGGTAGTTGGAGAACACAGTAGAGAAAATGACCTTGATGTAAATGTTACAAGAGAGAAAAAGTTAACCAACATGAGAGCTTCCGGCTCCGATGAGAATATTAAAATAATTCCGGCTAAAAAGATGGATTTTGAAAAGGCAATGGAATGGATAAACGAAACCGAGTTGATAGAAGTCACCCCGGATGCAATAAGAATAAGAAAGAAAATCTTGGAAGCCAACAAAAGAAAATAAGTTTAATGGGAGCTTTGAGCTCCCTTAATCACATCTGTATGTTATACTGCTTTAGTTTTCTCCATAAAGAGACATAGCTGATTCCAAGTATTTTAGCAGCGAGTTTTTTGTTCCCTTTGGCTTTTTTCAATGCTTCTACAATTCTTTTTTCTTCACTAAATAAAACTTCTTCTGATACTTCTAAGGATTTTTTATCTTCGTTGAAATAAACATACTCAGTATTTAAATCTTCCACATCTATAAAGTCTTTTGTAGAAAAAATACTTACAGCATCTAAAAATGCTCTTAACTCTCTAACATTCCCAAGCCAATCCCTTGACATTAAAACTTCCATTGCTTTTGGTGTTATCCTTTTCCCTTTTTTTGACAAAATACTGTTTACTATCAACGGTATATCTTCCTTTCTCTCTCTTAAAGGTGGTATTTCAATCCGGATAGCACATATTCTATAAAACAGGTCGTTTCTAAAGTTTCCACTTTCCATCTCTTTAAGAAGATTTTTGTTCGTTGCTGATATAATCCGGACATCCACCTTTTTTGATTTGTTTGCTCCAAGTCTTTCAAACTCTTTTGTATCAACAAAAACAAGAAGTTTTGCTTGAGATGTTAAAGAAAGGTCCCCTACTTCATCTAAAAACAACGTTCCACCATCTGCAATTTCTACCTTTCCAGGTTTAGATGTTACCGCTCCTGTAAATGCTCCTTTTTCATAGCCAAAAAACTCCGATTCAAAAAGTGTATCCGGAATAGCGGAACAGTTAACAGATACGAACTTGTTTCTTGACCTTTTACTGTTTAAATGAATCCATTTTGCTAATTTTGATTTTCCTGTTCCAGTTTCTCCGGATATTAACACGGATATGTCATGTTGTGCAACCAACGAAGCTCTTTCTAATAGCATTTTCATTTTTATATTTTGAGTGTTGAATACGATAAAGTCATCACTTACTTCATTCTCGCTAAAGTCCATAAATTGAATAAAGTACCCTCTGTGTTGACCGTAATAATCAAACAGTTTATCCACTTTAAAATAACCTTTGTAAAGATTTCCATTTTTGGTTTTCAAGAAAGATACAAAACTAGAAAGCTCATCTATATCTTTCAAAGACCTATCTAAAATTTTGTCTAACTTCTCTCCGATAATCTCGTAATTTTTGTAGTTTAAAAGTTCTACAAGAGTCTGGCTGATTCTTTTTACAACTAAATCTTTATCCGTTATTATTAGATTAAGCTCATCTATAAAATTCATTGTTTAGTTTCACTTTCTAACTTTGACATAAGCTTATTATAAGCATCTATATTATTTTCCTCTTTATAAATCTTTGCAAGGGCAAGAATTAAATTTTTTTCGTTTGGATATTTATTTACAGCTTGTTCTAAATATGACTTGATTTGTGAATCTTTGTACCCGGATTTAAGGTAAATATCTGCCAAAAGTTGTAATGCAGGTAGGTAATCACTTTTTATCTTCAAACTGTCCTTTGTAGATTCAACTGCTAAAGGTATTTGTCCTATTTTGTAATAAAGCTGTGCTACCTTAAATTTAGTTTCAAAATCAGACTGGTTTTCTACAAAAGCCCTTAGATAAAAGAATATAGCATACTTGTAATTTCCAACGGATTCATACTCTTTTGCCTTTTGTAAAAAGTATTCATAACGGCTCATCGGTAACTGTGTTTGATTTGTAGTAGGTTGAGGAACTGTTGGAGGTGGAAGATTTAAAGTTTTGTCTATGGTCTGTTTTAAATCCGGAAGATTTATACTTTTTTCTGCAATCTCATTTATTAACTCTTCTTCATTTTTTACTTCTTTAATATCCAAAGATAAACTTGTTTTTAAAGTTTCTTCTACCTTTTTAACAACTTCATCAATGTTTATATACTCTTGGTAAACATTTATAAAATTTTCTTTTTTTCTCTGGTTTTTATAGTAGTCGTAAAATAGATAACCAATTATAGTGTAAGAAATCAAAATACTCATTATCCCTACTTTTAAAGCAGAAAATTTCCTTTTTCTCTTTTCAGAAACATCTACCAAAGGATGAACATCAAAATCTTTTTCATTACTCATGATAAACCTTAATCTTCAATTTCTCCGGATAGGTACATATCTATGACTTTACATATCGAATGTTCCAAAGTTAGATGAACTTCTTGAACTCTTGCTGTGTTATCTGACTTTACTATAAAAGCTTTGTCCACAAGGTCTTTTAATTTTCCACCATCTTTTCCCAAAAATCCTACTGTGAAAATTCCCATCTCTTTTGCAACTTTTACAGCTTCTATGACATTCTGAGAATTACCACTTGTAGAGATTCCTATAAGGATATCACCTTGATTACCTAACGCTTGAACCTGACGAGAAAATATTTTTTCAAATCCGTAATCGTTTCCTATAGCTGTTAATGCTGATGTATCGGTTGTTAAGGCGATAGCCGGATATCCTTTCCTTTCTTTTTCAAATCTTCCAACTATTTCCGCTGCGAAATGTTGACTGTCTGCTGCACTTCCACCATTTCCACAGATAAGAACTTTTTTCCCGATTTTTAATCTTTTAGCGATAAGTAATCCTAAATTTACTATATCTTCCGCGTACTCATAGACAAAATCTTTTTTTAAATTGGCACTTTCTTCAAAAAGCTGTATGATTAGATTTTCAAGCATAAGAAAATTATATCAGATTTTTTATGAGTGGAGGCGGGGGGAATCGAACCCCCGTCCGACAAGAGCTTTAGCAGGAGGGCATCTACATGCTTAGCCTGTGTTTGGATTTCGCTTCTCTCTTTCCCACAGGCAGGAGGAGAGAAGCTATCCCCGTAAGGTTTCGGAGATTACCTCAGGGGAGGTTGGTAATCCCCTATCCTGTATGTCTTACGCCCTATCCCAGCCTACAGGCAAGCCAGGTAGGACGTCGCTGCGCTAATTAGGCAGCGAGAGCGATTTCGCGTTCGGGAATTGTTTGTTTTTGGTTTTTTACGTAGTGACCTTCTACGGCATGCTTCCCTTTGCCAACTCTTGCCGTCGAACCCGTATCGCCCCCATATTCAATTGGATAAATAAATATATACTTTTTAAAAAATTTTTCAATACTATTTTACAACCAACACACTCTGATTTGCATATTTCACAAGTTCAGATGATGTACTTCCTAAAAGTAATCTTTTGAATCCTCCAATTCCTCTATGTCCTACAACTATAAGGTCCGCTTTTATGTCATCTGCATAGTTCATCATCTCTTCTGATGGGTTTCCTTCTAAAACTTTATAGGTGGCTTTTAATCCGGATTCTTCAACTAACTTAATGGCTTCTTTTAAAAACTTTTCTTCTTTAGTTATCTCTTCTTTTTCGTACTCTTCCAGTTCTTCTGGTGTTATATAATCAACAATACCAAATTCTAAAGGTTTAACCACACCAACAACATATATCTCTCCTAAAGTGCATTTTGCTATCTCGATAGCTTTTTTTAGAGCTTTTAAAGAGTATTCTGACCCATCGTATCCTACAACTATTTTTTGGAAAGCCATAACACGTTCCCCCTTTTACCCTAAAAATTTGTGAACAACTAAAGTTACAATGTATCCTACCACAAAAAGATAGATAAAAACAATTAAAGCTGAGTATATAGGTTTCATTCCAGCTTTTTTCATCTTTTCTAAGGATGTTTCTATTCCAAGGGCAGCCATTGAAACGGTAAGTAAAAATGTATCAGCTTGGTTAATCATATTAACCGTTTGTTTTGGAAAAACTGACAAAGAGTTTACTCCTACCATAGCGATAAACCCGAAAACGAACCAAGGAATAGGTATCTCCCTTATGTTTACACCGTGAGTTGCATGTTTCTTAGCAAAGTAAAAGCTTAGAAATAGTAAAAGTGGAGCAAGCATAACAACTCTTGTTAGTTTTGCTATGGTTGCTGTGTTTCCTGCTTGGTCCGATACTGCAAATCCAGCTGCGACAACCTGAGCAACTTCGTGAACTGTTGCTCCTGTGTAGATTCCATAGGTTGAGTCATCTAATCCCGGAAGTAATCCGGATTTATAAACAGCCGGATATAAAAACATGGCTATAGTTCCAAAAATCGTTACAGTAGCAACAGCCATCGCAGCTTGATGCATCTGCCCTTTTACTATAGGAGATGTTGCCAGTACTGCAGAAGCACCACATATGGAAGAACCAGAAGCAATCATATAACTCATTGAAGTATCAAGACCAAAAAATCTTTGTGATATAAAAACAGTTAATACAAAAGTTGATATAAGCATAAAGGCATCTACAACCAAACCTTCTAAACCTACATCAATAATATTTTGAAATGTAAGTCTAAATCCTAAGAATATGATTGCAAATCTTAAAATTTTTTTCAGTGAAAAGTTTATTCCGGGTTTTAAGACTTCAGGAAGTTTTATAGTGTTACCTATAACCATACCTATGATAATAGCTATAATCAATGGACTAAAATTTACGGTGGATTTTACAATCTCTAAATTGGAAATAAACATTGCAAAAAGTGCCAAAACACTACTAAAAATAAGTCCTGCCAAATACTGCATACATTCCCTCCAAAGAGTTAAAGTTGTTTGTATATTTTAAACCTTACAGATTTGATTTTAATTTTAAATTTTCAATAGGTGTATTGAGTTTTTATTAAAAAGAATTTAGTAAACTTATAAGTTTTTTGTATTCATCTTTAGTTATCTTTTCATCTTTAAAGATAAACTTTTCATACTCTTTTACAAATTTTAGAGCATATTCTTTTATTTGAGAATCTTCTATTCTCATGACAAACTCTTCTAATCCTTCATTTTTGTTTTTAATGTAGCCGTATTTTTTTAGTTTTTTTAAGAACTTTTCTAAAGCTCGTTTTTCGTAAGGTTTCCTATAAATGTTTATAAGGTTAAATACAATGTATGATATTAGAACGATGAAAACTAAGTAGAGAAGTTTGTTTTTTTCAATGTTGAAATCTTTGTTTATCTTAGGTGCTGTTAATGTTGTTAATCCGGATTTTACTTTGTTTATAAGTTCAATCTGCTTTGAAAAGTCGTAGTTTACAATAAATGTTGTGTAGTAGTAGTCTAAAAGTTCAAACATAACCTTTATTTTGTTTGGTTTGTAAAGCTGTTCTACAGCTAAGTCTCTTATTGGGGGTGTTGGGTCGTACTTTATCCATTTTCCATCTATGTAAGCTTCAACCCATACGTGGGCATCTTTTTCTCTAAAAATGTAGTATCCTCCGGCTTGGTTGTACTCTGTCGTTTTATAACCACCAACAACTCTGGAAGGAATACCGTTTAATCTAAGTAGTACCGCCATCGCAGATGCAAAGTATTCACAGTTTCCTTTTTTTGTTTTAAATAAAAACTCTTCCAACGGACTATCACCTGTAGGAAGGTTTTTAAGAGAGTAAGAAAATGTTTGTAGGTAGTTGTAAATTTCTCTTGCTGTTTGTTGTTGGGTATCCTTTTTAAACTTTTCCGCTAAGACTTTTATGTTGGTTGATAAATCCGGAAGTTGTAAATACATAGAAGGGTTTAAAGTTTGAGAGTAGTTATCTGTTAAAACAGATTCACCACTGTATTTAATTTTAGAAGTTATCATCTTGTCTGTTTTATACACCAAATCCGGAGATTTAAAAATGATAAATCCCGAAGGTTGAGAAATACTGTATGGAATGTCTACCGTAAACAGATACTGTTGATATGTAGGTTCTAAATAAATGATGTAATTTAACTTTTGTCCGTAAAATCTGGTAAACTTTGTCATAAAAAAGTTGATTTTGGTACTCCAACTTTTACCATCAAAGTAATCAAAAACAACACCCCGTAAGTAAAGCTCATTAGATGTTTTTTCCATAACAACCCTTGCAACTAAGGAATCGTCCTGTTGTATGTTAGAAACTTCCCCAAGACCTACCTTGTCAGAAAATCCGGTTTTTCCTTTTCCTTGAGTTTGTAAAAAGTTAAGCATTGGATAGTTGGTTCGTGGAAGTGTAAAAAACAGGAAAATTTTAAATGGAATTGCAAGTAATGGAATGATTGATGTTTTTATTAAAAGAGATTTTAGTTGAGTTATGTTAAAAACCATATTTGGGTCTTTTTGGTAGTAAGAAAGTAAAATAACTCCGTAATTTAAAAAGAATGTGTAAAAAATCAGATAACCTAAAAACACCATATTTATTGATAAAAGGGTGTATCCTGATAAAATAAGAGCTATCATCAGGAAAATTTGCATGTAGTCTCTGAATTTTTTTTCTTCAAGAAGTTTTAAACTTAGTAAAACTGTAATAGTGTCTATGGCAGGTTGGACTATGTTGTTGGTGTTTATCTGCATAAACATAAGTAAAGCAGATAAAATTCCGGTTGTGTTTAGAATAAATCTTGAAACAACAAAATGTTTATAAAAATCTCTATAAAAAGCAACTAAAAACAATAAAGAAAAAACAATACTGTACAACGCAGACAGTTGAGAAAAAATTATACCGTAAGCTGTCAAACTTCCTACGTAAGCGTTTATCTTAACAAGGTTGGCGATAGATATTTGTTTCATATCTTCATCATCCCATAAGTGGCAAATTTTGATAGGAGTTTTTCTCTTTCTGATTTTAGGTTTATGTTATAAACATGGTTTTCAAACTTTATGAATGTATTTTCAAACTGTTTGTAATTTATTGTGATATAAGTTAAAAATGATAGTTTTTCTTCCAATGTTAGATTTATTTTTTCAAATTCAACTATTACCGGTTGAGATTGTAAAGCTGAAAATACTTTTTCCTTTAATTTTTCAGATTTTGCAGACGATTTCCAATCTATGTATTTTATGGGTGTTGTTAAAGTGTAATCTCTTACTCCTAAAAAATCTCCTTCGTAACCTATATTTTCAGATGTTGTTTCACCTTTTTTCTTGGAAAGTTCAGAGTATGTAAAGTATAAAGGATATTTTTTAGGCTCGGGATATACAAATTTTTTGTAATCTACTTTCAAGGTTTTACATCTTATAAAGAAGTTAAACGGAAATACGGAACATATTTTTACAGAGTTTATTTCTAACAAGCCTCTTTTGGATACTAAAAAATTTATGTTTTTTTCATCTTCTGTATCTACCACAGGAAATAAAACACTTTTATCTTCTAATATAACTTCAATCAAAAAAGAGCTTAGGAATTTTTTGTTGTTTTTAAGTTTTACTTTTAAAACAAACTCTCTGTTTGAAAAAATTTCCTCCGGAAAATCCAAATCTATCTGTAAGTTTTCTATATTTCTTTTTCCAAAGAATCCGGATAGTCCCATAAAACTCAAAAAAGCTGAAACGATGAAAAACAGTAAGTTGTTGTTTGTGTTTACAGCTGCAAAGCCAATAAATACTGTGGTAAGTATGTATATCCATCCGGCTTTTGTTATTTTTATAACGGATGGATAGGAATACTTTCTACTATCCATTTTACTATCTCTTCTTTTTGACCTTCAAACTCCGGTTTAAACATTACTCTGTGAGGTATTATGTATTTGTACAGTTTTTTTATGTCTTCCGGAATGATAAAGTCTCTTCCTTCAAAGTAAGCGTTTGTTTTTGCTGTACTTACAAGAGCAAGAGTTCCTCTTGTTGACAATCCGGATTCAAGATACTTACTTTCTCTTGTAGCCCACACTATATCAAGGATGTAATCTGCCATTTTATCCGATACATAGACTTTTTTTATCTCTTCTTGTATTTTTAATATATCTTCTTTTGATAGGAACGGTTTTATTTTGTAAAGTTCTTCCCTTTTGCTTCCCCCTTTTATCACCTCTTTTTCCGCTTCTCTTGATGGATAACCTATTGATATTTTCATTAAGAATCTATCAAGCTGTGATTCCGGAAGTGGAAAAGTACCGTACTGCTCGGAAGGGTTTTGAGTTGCTATTACGAAAAATGGTTGAGGTAGTTTATACGTTGTTCCATCGGCTGTAACTTGTTTTTCTCCCATTGCTTCAAGTAATGCTGACTGGGTTTTTGGAGTTGCCCTGTTTATCTCGTCAACAAGTAGAATGTTGTTGAATATTGGTCCGGGTTTAAACTCAAACTGATTTTTCTCTTTGTTGTATATAGATACACCGATAATATCGGAAGGTAGCAAGTCCGAAGTTGCCTGAACTCTTCCGTAATCTAATCCTAAAACTTTTGCAATTCCTATTGCTAATGTAGTTTTTCCAAGTCCTGGTAGGTCTTCTATTAAAAGATGTCCTTTTGAAAAGAAGGTTATTAAGGTAAGTTCTATCGCTTTTTCTTTTCCGTGAAGGTACTGTGATAAAAAAGCTGTAATCTCTTTTATTAAACTTTTTTCCATCTTTACAACTCTATGTTATCTATTAGTCTTGTGTTTTCTATATAAACTGCAACTGCAATGATATCGCCTTTTTCTGCTGTTTCTTTTGGTTTTAAACTGCTTTTGTCTACAAGTTCTACATACTGAATTTCTTTTAACAATGGTGCTTTTTTTATAGTATCTATGACTATTTCTTTTATTTTTTTAGAGTTTTTCTCTCCACTTTCAAATAGTTTTTTACCTTCAATAAGTCCTTTGTATATAAACAAAGCTGAATCTCTCTCTTCTTTTGATAGATAACTGTTTCTTGAAGACATTGCAAGTCCATCGGGCTCTCTTACGATAGGGCATCCTATTACGTTAACTGGTAGGTTTAAATCTTTAACCATTCTTTCAATGACTTTTAGCTGTTGATAATCTTTTTTCCCAAAGTATGCGTTATCTGGACAAACGATGTTAAACAGTTTTAAAACAACTGTTGTCACTCCTTTAAAATGTCCGGGTCTAAAATCTCCACACAATCCTTTTGAAAGTTCAACCACTTCAACATAAGTTTGGTATCCTTCCGGATACATGTCTTTATAATCCGGATAAAAGATAAAATCAACACCTTCTTTTTGGCATAGAGTTTTATCTCTTTCAAAATCTCTTGGATACTTATCTAAATCTTCATTTTTACCAAACTGTAAAGGATTGACAAATATACTTACTACCGTTATATCGTTTTCTTTTTTAGAGCATCTTATCAAGGAAAGATGCCCTTCATGTAAGTATCCCATCGTTGGAACAAATCCTATCCTTTTACCTTCTTTTTTTAGAGAAAGGGTTAAATCTTGCATCTGTTTTGGATTGTTTATTACCTGCATTACAGTGCTCCTGATGTTAGGTATTTTATCAGTTTTTCATTCTGTTTCTTATTTAAAACAGATTGGACAGATTTAAAAAGGTTTATATCCAAAACGGTCATCTCTGACTTTAATTTTGCTATCTCTATGATTAGGTTTTTTACTTTATCCGGGTCCGAATTTCCGTACACAAGTTTTTTTAGTTCCTCTTCTTTATCTTTCAGTATCCTTGCTTTTCCAAGCATGATAGGAAAGTATTTGTCGTACTCTGATTTTATAGCATCTATCTGTTTTTGTGTTAACTCTAAATCTGTTTTTTGAAGCATGACAATGTTGTAAATGTTAAAGGGTTCAACTAAAAAATACTTATCCATCCATGAGTAATCTTCCTTAGGTTGAGCAAAAACTTCAAACAGTAAAATCAAAATAAAACCAATCGTTAAAGTTAGTCTCATTTTCTCTCCATATGTGGTCTTAATATCTTATCGCTGAATAGTGGATTAACTTTAGATTTTTTGTATAAAGTTTATCAACTAAAATCCATCCGGCTATAAATCCACCTATATGGGCATACCATGCAACACCACCTAAATTTGTAGGTATAAACATGGCGTATAAAATTTGAATTACAAACCAGTACCCTATAAAGAACCATGCAGGTAGTACAAAGAAAAAGAATATAAAAGGAGGAATTACTGTCAAAATTTTTGCGTATGGATAAAGTTTCATATAAGCAGCTAACACTCCACTTATTGCTCCTGATGCTCCGACCATAGGTATATTCAAGCTTCCTTCTAAAATAGCTACTGCTGACTGTAAAAAAGCAGCTACCAAACCACTACCAAAGTATAAAACTAAAAACTTAAACCTTCCCAAAGCATCTTCAACATTGTTCCCAAAAATCCATAAAAATAGCATATTACCAAAAATGTGAGCAATGCTACCATGAATAAACATATGGGTAAAAAGATTTAATACATTTAACTCAACAATATCCATAGGTAAAAGTCCATACTGGTGAACAAAGATTTCAAGCTGCTGTGGAGGTAAAGTTAATTCGTAAATAAATACTCCTACATTTATACTTATTAACAAAACCGTTAAGTAAGGAAAAGAGTTGGTTGGTATATTGTCTTTAATTGGTAACATTTTTTACTCCCTTTGAAGGCATTTCCATTGTAGAAACAAGTATTAGCCACATTACAGTCAAAACAATCAAGAATAGAAAGTTTAACTTTGCTGATTCATCAACTTTTAGTAAAAGTCCACCAATTGCTCCACCTACAAAAGCACCAACAAACTGGGCTGTGTTAAAGACTCCGGATGCGGTTCCTTTTACATGAGGTTTTGCGTACTTACTCATCAAAGAAGGCATTATAGGTTCAAGCATCATAAATCCGGTAAAGTAAACTACAATAGCAAGAACGGTAAGATAGAAGTTTTCTTTAAAAATCAAAAACATTATAAAAGATAATATAAGAATAAGGATACCTAACATCTTAACTTGTTTTATCTTTCCTTTTTTCTCCGCTATTATCGTAGAAGGAACCATTACTGTAAGACCAACAAAAAACATTAAAAGATATATTTTCCAAATATCTTTTAAATCTATACTGTGTTGATGAGCGAATATTAAAGGTACTGCTGTAAATACAGCTGTCAGAGTCATATGAAGGACAAACATTCCAAAGTCCATTTTAAGTAAGTTTTTATCCTTTAAAACAACTGAAAGATAAGAGGATGTAAATTCAGCATCCTCATGGTGTCTTACAATCGGAGGTTCTTTGATACCAAATATCACATAAGGAAGAGAGATTAATCCAAGTATTCCGGTAAACAAAAACACTCCAGTTAACCCAAAGTAAGAGGCAATCAATGGACCCAGCACCATACCAAACGCAAATGCCATTCCTATTGACGCTCCAATAGTTGCCATTGCTCTTGTTCTAATCTCTTCTCTGGTCATATCAGCCAAGAGAGCAATAACAACCGAAGATACAGAACCAATACCCTGTAAAAATCTACCAATAACTAATAGGTGAATGTTTTCTATGTAAGATGCGTAAGCTGAAAGAAAACTACCTAATACAAAGATAATTGTACTTGATATTATGATAGGTTTTCTTCCTATTTTATCACTCCACAAACCGTAAGGTATCTGGAATATTGCCTGTGTTAAACCATACGCACCTATCGCAAGACCTGCCCAAAATGCATCTGAACCTGGCATATTTTTAGCATAAATACTTAAAACCGGTAAAGCTAAAAATAAACCTAACATCCTCAGAGAGAATATAAACGCAAGCCCAAGTGTTATCTTCTTTTCTTCTAGTGTAAAATCTTTATCTATCAATTTAAATCCTCCTTAAAACTCCGTTTTTAAGTCTCTCATCATTAGCATAGTGGCTGCTTCTTTTGGGTTTAATCCTTCGTATAAAACTTTGTACACCATCTGTGATATAGGTAATTCTATCTTCTTTTCTTTTGCTATTTTATTTACAGCTTTTGCTGTTGTATATCCTTCTACTACCTGTCCTACTTCTTTTATCGCATCTTCTACTTTGTATCCCTTTCCAATGAGTATTCCAAATTTTCTATTTCTTGATAAATCTCCTGTGGCTGTAAGAATCAAATCTCCTAATCCGGATAAACCATAAACCGTTTGAGGATTCCCTCCGTAAATATTTGCTATCTTACTTATCTCATAAAGACCTCTTGTTATCAATCCTGCTCTTGCGTTGTTCCCAAATTCAAGACCATCACTTATTCCACTTGCTATTGCTATAACATTTTTTACAGCTCCACCAACTTCGGCTCCTATAACATCCTCCGATAGATAAACTCTAAATGTTTTTGTACTCAAATATCTCTGTAAATCCTTACCAATCTCCAAATTTCCGGCTAAAACGACCGCTGTAGGAAGCCCCATTATAACCTCTTTTGCAAAAGATGGTCCAGACAGTGCAAATATATATTTTGAATCCACTTTTAAACTTTCTACTATGATATCAGACACTAACTTTAAAGAATTTATCTCTATTCCCTTTGATGCTGAGATGATAGGCTTTTTAATATTTAACTTCACGTTCTCAAGAGTTTTTCTTATAAATTGAGTAGGTATTGCAACTATAACAACATCCGAATCGTCTGCCAATTTTTGTAAATTTTCATAAGGAATAATGTTATGAGCAAGCATCACATTTGGATGGTACTTTCTATTTTGATGGTAATCTTTTATATCGTTTAAAACATCTTTGTCTATATCCCATAAAAAAACATTTTTAAAGTTATAACTTAAAACTTGAGCTAAGGCTGTTCCCCAGCTTCCGGCTCCGATAATACCCAAGTTCAACTAAGAGAAAACCTCCAGATGATAATAATAAATTTTACCACACTTTACCATTTGAAAATTGGCTTGTAAAAGGAAAATTAATCGTAAATAAAAATTCTCATATCTTTATCTAAAATTTGTAATATCCTTTTTATTCCGTCGGTATGACCTTTTCCTACTAAGGCGATAACTATGTAATCCGGATATTGTTTTTTTATCTGATAAATTTTGTAAGCCATAGAGTAGTTCCAAGCAAGTTGAATGTCAAAAAAAGCTTGTTTGTTTTTAATCTGAGGATGATTTTTAATTACATCTTCCAACTCTTTGATTTCCTGTTGTGTTAATTTTGGAATAGGTTTTGGTATGTAAGGGCTGTCTATATTTTCAATACCTTTTTCTTTTATATCTTTTAAAACTTCGGAAGGAATGTTTAAAGCAAAAACTTTAATCCGATTTTCCTTTGCAAAGTTAAGTATATCTTTGTAATATTTAAAGTCAAACCCCCATCTCTTTTTATACTCGGTTTTTTCCAAAAACTCTTTTTCAGATATCTTTCCTTCTACAAAATCATCTAAGTACTTTTGAAAAGGTTGTTGAAACATCTCCATGGCTATTACAACTTTTTTGTTGTAGTTGTAAAAATCTTTTATAACAGACAGTTGTATCCTATGGTCGTTTTCATCTGTATGTATCTCTCCTACGAGAATAACATCGTAACTTTTCAAAGCATTTGAAAATGTTAAAATAAATCCTATAATAAAAGCTACAATTGGAGATAAATAAAGTTTCATGATAATAATAATACAGTAAAACTTTGAGGATTGGTAGATGGAAAATTTAACTCCAATGGTAGCTCAATACCATAAGATTAAAAACGAGTATCAGGACTGTTTACTTTTGTACAGACTTGGTGATTTTTACGAGCTATTTTATGAAGATGCAATAATAGGCTCAAAAGAGTTAAACATTGTTTTGACAAAGAAAAAAATCAGTAAAGATAAAGACATTCCAATGTGTGGTATTCCTTACCATTCTGCTGATAGCTACATAACAAGACTTGTATCAAAAGGTTATAAAGTAGCTATATGTGAGCAACTTGAAGATTCTTCAAAAGCAAAGGGAATAGTAAAAAGAGATGTAATAAGAGTAATTACCCCCGGAACATACTTTGATAATGAAAAATTAAAAACAGGACTTATGGCAGTTTATAAAAAAGCAGATAAGTACGCTGTTGCATATTTAGACCTTGGAACCGGAGAATTTTACGCAAGTATCCTAAACAAAGAGGATTTAATATCTTTTGCCAACAAGTTTTCTCCAAAAGAGATACTAACTCCACAAGATTTAGATATTTCCTTTTTAAACCAAGATTATAAAAATTTCTTTACAACAAAACTACCGGAAGAATTCTTCAATAAAGACTCAGAAAAATCACTTTTAGACCATTTTAAAACAAGAAGTTTACTGTCGTTGGGATTCAACCAGTTTGAAGAAGAATTTATTATTAAGCCATTATCGGCAGTATTTAAGTATGCTAAAATCACTCAAAAATCTTTCTTTCCTTATATCTCACCACCTAAACCATACCGTGAAGATAGGTATATGAAAATAGATTACTCCACTATAAAACATTTGGAACTAATATCTTCTCAAGAGCATAACCCGTCATTACTTTCAGTTGTAAACAAAGCAACAACCGGAATGGGAAAGAGAAAAATAAAATTTATGCTACTTCATCCTTTACTTAAGGTAGAAGAGATACAAGAAAGACAAGATACAATCCAAGAACTTACCCAAAATCATACTTTAAGAGAAAGTATTAGAGAGCACTTAGACAAAATATACGATATAGAAAGACTTGTTGCAAAAATAACATCTAACACTCTTACCCCAAAAGATATGGTAGCACTGAGAGAGTCTTTAAAAAAAGTAAAAGACCTAAAACAGTTTAAACCCAACTCTAAACTTTTAAAATCGTTGATAGAAGGTCTAAACCCTCATACAGAGCTTGTTGAAAAGTTAGAAAATTATCTTGAAGATAATCCACCTTTCCATTTGAAAGAAGGAGGACTTATAAAAAAGGGAGTTGATGAAAGACTTGATGAGTTAAAAACGTTAAAAGAAAATGCGGAAGAAATAATAAATCAGTATCAACAACAAGAAAGAGAAAGAACCGGAATATCAAGCCTTAAAATAGGTTTTAACAAGGTTATGGGATACTATATAGAGATAACAAAACCAAACCTAAAATTTGTACCTTCCGATTATAAAAGAAAGCAAACCCTTTCCAATGCAGAAAGGTTTACCACATATTACCTCCAACAGCTCGAAGATAAAATACTCTCAGCTGATGAGAAAATAAAAGCTCTTGAATACGAAATATTTAGCCAAATAAGAGAAGAGGTTGTAAACCAATCTTACGAAATAGAAGAAACTGCAAGAGCTTTGGGATACATTGATGCCTTAGCAGGATTGGCTCAAGTTGCTGTAGAAAAAGGATGGATAAAACCAAAAGTCCATACCGGATACCATCTTCATATAGAAGAAGGATATCACCCAACTGTTGCAAATTACTCAAAAGACTTTGTACCAAACAGTGTTTATTTCGATAAAGAAAGATTTTTCCATGTAATCACTGGACCTAACATGTCCGGAAAAAGTACATACATAAGACAAGTGGCTTTACTAACAATTCTTGCTCAAACAGGTTCTTTTATTCCGGCTTCATCAGCTGAAATAAGTATAGTAGATGCTGTATATACAAGGATAGGTTCAGGAGATAACCTTGCAAAAGGACTTTCAACTTTTATGGTTGAGATGTTAGAAGTGGCAAACATTCTAAACAATGCAACAGAAAACAGTTTAATCGTTTTAGATGAGGTAGGAAGAGGGACGAGTACTTACGATGGAATAGCCATAGCTTGGTCCGTTTCAGAGTACATAGCGAAAAATATAAAAGCAAAAACATTATTTTCTACCCATTACCATGAACTAACTCAGCTGGAAAAGGAGATTAACGGATTAAAAAACTTTTATCTTGCAATAAAAGAGGAAGAAAACGGAGAAATAAAATTTTTATACAAAGTTTTAGAAGGATTTATAGACAAAAGTTATGGAATACATGTTGCAAAGTTGGCAGGATTACCTATATCAGTTGTAGAAAGGGCAAAAGAGATACTGAGCCAGCTGGAAAACAAAAAAACTCAAAACTATCCGGAACAACAACTTCAACTTTTGTTTGAAGAGATAAGACAGCCAATCAATGATTACAAATCAGAAAAAAATGACCAACTTATAAACTTTATAGAAGATATAGATATAGCCACAACAACTCCACTTCAAGCGTTGATGATACTAAACCAGTTGAAGAGTATGATAAAAAGTCTGAAAGATTGATTTTCTAAAAGTTGCTGAAAATGATAATTTTGATATAATTAAAATTTAGAAAAAATTTATCAGGAGGTAAGCAATATGACACCATTAAGAATTCAAAGGATAATGATGAGTATAATCCTTATAGCCGGATTACTTTTAGATTTAAATGGTGTGGAATGGGGTAAGTACCTTATATGGTTTGTTGCATTGATGTCTTTATTTGCCGGAATAACAGGTTTTTGTCCATCTGATGTTATTTTAAAGAGAATAACCGGTAAACAAACTATGTGCGGATGAGATTTTTACATCTAAGTGATACACATCTTGGGTATCACCAGTACGGTTTAGTAGAACGGGCAAAAGATTACTTTGATGTTTTTTTAGATGCTGTAGATAAAGCTATAGATTATAAAGTTGATTTTATTATTCATACGGGAGATTTCTTTCATACTCACAGACCATCAAATGAAACTTTATTACAAGGTATTGAGATTATCAAAAGATTAAAAGACCATAATATACCGATTTTTACAATAGCCGGAAATCATGACAGAGGAAGTGGCGTAAGAGATAAATCAGCATTAGAAGTTTTGAGCCATTTAGGACTAAAAGTTTTAGAAAGTAGTGTAGATGATAGTTTGGGTGTTAATGTATTTGGAATTAAGTATGTATCCCCACTGTTTATAAAAAAACTGTTAAATCTAAATGAAATTTTTGAAAATCTCTATGAAAAAGCCCAAAACAAAAACAATTTTAACATTTTGATGCTTCATCTTGAGTTTGAGCCGTTTTTTCAATCGGGATTAAAGTTAGAACAACAGTTAAAAGAAGGTATGTTTGATTATATTGGAATAGGACATTACCATCAAAGACAAGAGCCGTTAAACATAAACGATACAACGGTAGTTTACAGTGGCTCTACCGAGTATACCCAATTCAATGAAAAACAGTATGTAGAAAAAGGATGTTACTTGGTTGAGGTTGATGGTAAAAAATGCAAAACTAATTTTATTCCCCTCAAAACAAGAGAGTTTTTAAGTTTTTCTTTTGATGATGAAACCTTTCCTCAGACCTTAGAAAGTTTGAAAAATTTGGATTTTGGCTCTTTTGTCAAAAGTCCGATTCTTTCTTTAAAAGGGACAACGAAAAACTTCTTAACAAAGAAAGATGTACTCTTGAGATTAGAAAAAGAAAACTTAATCAACAAGTTCCTTTATATCAACTGTGAGGTTGTAAATCACTCAAAAACTGTTTTAGATTTTCAAATACTCGATGATGTAAATAATTCAACTACCATAAAAGAAAAACTAAAAGAGTTATTAGATGAAGAAGATTTAATAAATAGGTTAGAAAGTGTTATTGAAAAAACAAAAGGTTTTGACGATTTAAAAGAGTTAGAGCAGTTTATAGAAAGTCACGAAGATTTATTTAAGTTGTGAGAAGCTACGGCTTTGGAGTAAGCCGGATTCTGTTTTAGCGGTCATTTTTCTAAGCTCCCTACCCGAAGGCATCGGTCGGGCAAACCTGATAGCGCCTTCCTACTTGGGATTGCTCCGGGAGAGGGTTGCCAACCTACGATGTCACCACCGTAGGTAGTGGGCTCTTACCCCACTTTTTCACCCTTGCCTCCATGTCCACACCTGTAAGGTGTGCGGATTGGCGGTCTGTTTTCTGTGGCCCTATCTGTGAGGTTACCCCCACCTGTCTTTCGACAGCTCCCTGCCCTGTGGAGTCCGGACTTTCCTCACCGGATATAAATCCGGTGCGAACCGCCTCAAAGCCGTAGCTTAAATAATAATAAAAATATGTATTTTTCAATAAAAGTCAAAGGTAAATGCGTTCTCAATGTGGTTTATCTGGTTTTGATAGATTGCTAAAACATCAAATCTTATGGATTTATCCAACAAATTTTTTTGATAAAGGTAGTGCTGTGCTGTTTTTAGAATTTTTTTTATTTTTGCTTGTGTGATACTCTCTTGTGGTAATCCAAATTTTTTTATGGATAAA
>NZ_DAIDMN010000001.1 GCF_027448985.1 Sulfurihydrogenibium sp. | reverse complement strand
TCCAGATATTTTAAAAAATATTCTTATCAACCTTTTAAACAGTTGATTAATTTAAATTATTTATTTAGAGTTTTTAGCAATTTCTGAAAGAGGTGTCTTAAAAATTTTACTCAAAAAATTTTTTTCTTTATCGTTTATATCCAAGTTGGATATGTTAAGTTCTCCGTTTAGGTATGTTAGACGCAGTAAAAAAGCCAATTCAAGAGTTTTTACATCTTTTGATGTTGCTAAATAGTAGAGAGTTTTTTTTAAAAGGATGAATATTTTTTCATCTGGGTGAGGGGCAAACCTATAAATCCAATTTATGATGTTGTATCCGGATAAAAATTTTTCATAATCTTTAACCAATTGTATCGCTATGTTTTGGAATCTATCTATCTCATTTATGTAAAGTTTATCTTTTACCTTGTAAAAAACTCCGTAAAACCAGCTAAACTCTGTAAGATAGACATAAGGAAGATTTTTTATCAACTGACCGTTTTGTATAAAAATACTTTCTCTTCCAAGTTTTTTTGTGTAAACTAAAAGACTAACGTCCTTTTCTCCTACGAAAGTCCTTTTTAAGACTATCACTTCATCTTTAAATAAAGTGTGCATCTAATCTTTATTCCACGTCTTTGATAAACTTATTTCAAAAGAGACAGGGACTTCTTTCAATAGATACTTTCCTGCTTTTTCCATAGCTGTTGAAAGTATCTTTCTTGCTTTTTCTAAATCTTCTTCTTTTACTTCAACTACAATCTCATCGTGGACAAGGTTTACCACTTTTGCATCTATGTTGTCTAAACTTTTGTAAAATAAAACAACAGCCATTTTCAAAAGGTCACTTCCGGAACCTTGGATTGGATAGTTTACAGCATCTGTAAATCTGTAAGCGATGAGTTTTCTACCAAGAAGTGTTTGTTGTTCTATAAATCTGTGTTTTTCTAAATACTCTTTTGTTTTTTCATGCCAAATTTTAAAGCCACTATAATAGTTAAAGAAGTTTTCGTGAAAGATTTTAGCTTCTTTTAAAGTTATCTCAACTCCGTAGTTGTTTTTTGCATACTCAACCAAAGACTTTGGAGAGATACCATATATAAGTCCAAAGTTTATTGCTTTTGCTAAATTTCTCTCTTCTTTGGTTATATTTTCGTAATCTTTTCCTGTTATAATTGATGCTGTTAGTCTATGAAGGTCTTTACCTTCTTTGAATGCTTTTATCATGTTTTGGTCTTTTGTATACTCTGCTGCTATTCTAAGTTCAATTTGAGAATAGTCTGCTATTATAAACATATAACCTTCGGGAGCTTCAAACAGGTGTTTTAAATTTTTAGGTATGTTCTGTAAATTTGGTTTGGAAGAAGACATCCTTCCGGTAGATGCTCCAATTTGTTTGAACTCTCCGTAAATTCTTCCTTCTTTCAAGTACTTTTTTAACTCTTCTAATTTATCTAAATTTTTCTTTTCGTATCTAATTTGTAGCAAAAGGTTAACTTCCTGTTTATCTTCGTAATCTTTTAAGTAAACGTCTTGAGAAGAAAAAGAACCTTTCTCAGTTTTAGGTAGTTTTATAGAGAGTTTTTTTGTTAAAAAGTTTACTACTTGCTGAGGAGACATTGGGTCTATTCCGTACTTTTTTTTAAATTCAATGTAGAGATTTTGAAACTTCGATTTTGCATTTTGAGTTTGTATTTGAAGCTTATTTTCGTTGATAGGAAATCCGGATAGTTCCATCTTAACCAAACAAGGTAAGAAAGACATTTCTAACGCAGCAACCGGATTTTTTACTCCAAACACTTTAAAAGTTTCTCCGGATGATTTTAAAGCTGTTTGGTCTTCATTTAACCTTAAAACTTGCTCTTTAAATATACTTCTTAAAACTTCTATATCTTTTGCGGCATACTCTATCTGCTCTTTTGTAAGGTTCTCTATCCACCAAGGAGATGTTTGATAGGATTTGTCTAACTCTTCATCGGTCAATCTTGTGGCAACTGCAGATAAAGAATGTTTTTGAGAATTGTCTCCTTTGGCAAGGATTTTAGAGGCTATAAATGTATCAAATACTACTTTTGGATAAATGTTGTAGTTGGTTGCTAAAAATTTCAAATCAAATTTGAGGTTATGTCCAATTATTCCTTTGTTTTCTACATTCTCTTTTAAAAATCTTTTTATTTTTTCTTTGTCTATTTTGTAGGCATCTATTACGTAGATTTGTGTATCTGTTCCTATTTGAATAAGTCTTATTTGGTCTTTAAAGTAGTCTATGTTTTCAAAATCTTTTACCGCCACTTCTGTATCTAAATAGATGAAAGGTTGACTTTTTAAGTTTTCTTCTATGTGCTGTAATTTTTCCGGTGTTGTTATATACTCAACCTGCATCAGTATCTTCTATTGTAATCGCAACTGCTGTTTGGTCCAACAACTGATTTATTACTTGATTTTCTTTATCCGGAAAAACTGCTTTTATAGCATCTGTAAGAATGAAAACTTGATATCCAAGATTTAAACCACCTATAACCGTGTTTTTAACACAAAAATCTGTTGCAACACCACACACAAAAATCCTCTTTACACCTCTTTCTTTTAAAAGAGAATCTAAAACTGTTCCTTGAAATCCGGAATAAGCGTCAAAATCTGGTGATGTTCCTTTTGATATGATAAATTTGTTGTCTGATGGAATTTTTAAATCCGGATGGAATTTTGCTCCTTCGGTATTTTGGACACAGTGTGAAGGCCATATTCCACCGTATCCCTTAAAGGATATGTGGTTTTCCGGATGCCAATCTCTCGTATAAAAAACTGGATTTGATTTTTCTTCAAAAATAGAGACATACTCATTTATGATAGGAACGATTTTGTCAGCATCTTTAACAGGTAAAGCACCATAAGGCATAAAATCGTTTTGCATATCAACCACTATTAAAGCGTCTTTTGATGTTATTCTAACTTTCATTCTTCGTCTTCTTCCTGTTTTAATTTACAGTTTATACACAAAGATGCAACAGGTCTTGCTTTTAGTCTCTCGTAAGGTATCTCAGCTCCACATGATTCACATATTCCGTAAACACCGTACTCTATCTTTAAAAGAGTGTCTTCTATCTTTTTTAATAACTTTCTTTCTCTGTCTAAAGTCCTCAATGTTAAAATTCTTCCGGCTTCAGCTTCCGCTCTTTCCATCTCGTCAGCACCTTCAAAGGACAAAGCTTCTCCAGTCTGAGATTTTGTATCCTCTATGAGTCTGTTTTTCCACTCTACAAGTATGTTTTTTAACTCTTCAATCTGTTGTGGTGTTAAGTGGTTCATATTTAACCTCTTTATTTAATTTAATACCTTCCTTAGAAAATTCAATTATACCACAGCTTTAAAAAAATCTGAAGGTTATTCCACTATAGATAGAGTAATCATTTTGAGGTTTAAAAAGTTTTCCTATTCCAAAACTAATCTCAATTTTACCTTTACTGTATCCTACACCTATCAATCCTCCTTCCTCTGTTTGTCCGTAAGAACTCAAAAATAAGGTTGAGATTATACTCAAATTATCGGATAAGTTGTACTCCGCTGAGATTGATTGAAAAAACTCATTCTGTCCTAAAATCCGGTTTTTATGAACCATGTAAGATGAGTTTGCATAAAAAGTTATCTTTTCTAAGTTAAACTGTGAAACTAAGGTAATACCATAACTGAAATGATGCTCACTAAATTCACTATCGTGTTTAACTGGAATGCCTAAAAAAGGTTTTATTGCAAACTTAATACCATCTTTTTCATAAAACCTATACTTTACTTCTACTGAGGGGTCCGATATATCTGTGTAAACGTTTTCGTAGTTTTTTAAGTAACCAAAGGGTACATTTAAAGCTATATCCGTTTTGTCGTTTGCTCCGTAGGTAAAATTGAAAATATAACTCCCTTCTTTTTCGTCCATGGTTTTTTTATAGAAAAAATAGTTTTCATTTTGGGAGTTTCCTGTCCCAAGGGTTTCAGTATCGTCCCATATAAGGGCTTTTTTACCTGCATAAACTTTTAATGAAAAAAGAAGAAGAGTAATTAAAAAGATTAAAGGCTTTTTTATAAAATAAAACCTCCATTTAAATCTTTATTGTTTCTATTATATATTAATTGAGACTTAATTTCAATATAATAAAGATGATATAAATTATAAAAAAGATGTTAAAATTCCAGTTGAATTTAACATAAAAATAATATATGATTTAAATCAATAAAAATTTACGGAGGTGCTTCTATGAAAAGGTTGATTGGCTTTTTGGTCGTTTTTATTTTTAGTGTAAGCTCTATGGCTCACACTTTACAGGGAAGTACTAAGGGATACCCTAAAAAAGTGGTCGAAGTTGAGAATTTGGTTAACGAAGAAGGAAAGCCTACAAAGTTATCTGATTTTAAAGGTAAAGTGGTTATTCTTTACTTTGGATTTACAAACTGTCAACATGTTTGTCCTACGGTGAGTGCTTCTTTAAAGAGAATCTCTGATGGTTTAAAAGATAAAGGATTGCAAGATAAATTTCAAATAGTATTCATCACCGTTGACCCTAAAAGAGATACTTCGGAAGTTTTGAAAAGGTATAAAGAATCTCATGGTTTTGATACATTTACATTTTTAACTGGAAGGGAGGAAGATTTAAAAAAGGTTTGGAAAGCATACGGTATAGAAGTTAAAGAAAAAGAGATGGAAATGAAACACGGTGAGCATACGATGAAACACAAAATGATTTCTCATACTCCGGTTATAACTTTTATAATTGATAAAGATGGTAATATAGTTGAAGATTATAAAGGTATCTATCTTCCGGAAGATAAAATTATTCAAGACATTGAATATTTGATAAAAAAATAAATTTTTAAAGGGGCTTTTAAGCCCCTTTGGTGAACAATCTATAAACAACAGGTAGTATCAACAAAGTTAACATCGTTGATGTAAAAATCCCTCCTATCACTACTATTGCAATAGGTTTTTGAGTCTCAGAGCCTATATCTCCACTGAAAAGAATAGGTAAAAGTCCCAAAGAAGCGGCTGTTGCAGTGATAAGAATTGGACGAAGTCTTAGTTTTGTGGCAATGGTAATAGCATCATCTACACTTTTACCTTCTAAAACTAACTGACGGATATAGGATATTAAAACTACACCGTTTAGTGTTGCTATACCAAAAACGGCTATAAAACCTATTGCAGCCGGAACAGACAGGTTGTATCCGGATAGATAAAGTGATAGTATTCCTCCTATGGTTGCAAACGGAACATTTAGAATAACGATTAAAGCATCTTTAAAAGAGTTGTAGTTTATGTATAAAAGCATAAAAATCAAAAGTACAACAATCGGAACTATGATTGAAAGCCTTTTCATAGCCCTTTCTTGATTTTCAAACTGTCCGGAAAATTGAATAAAGTAACCTTCCGGAAGCTTTACTTCTTTGTCTATCTTTGTTTTCAGCTCATTTATAAATCCTCCAAGGTCTCTACCTTCAAGGTTAGATTGAACAAGGGCATACCTTATACCGTTTTCATGTCTGATTTTAAAGAAACCTTCTGTAATCTCGATATCTGCCACTTCCGATAAAGATAAAAGGTATCCATCTTTCGTAGTGATAGGTATATCTTCTATTTTCCTTAGGTTGTTTATGTAATCTTCAGGAAGTCTAAGAATGATTGGAAATGTTATCAACCCTTCTTTTAGATAGTTTGCTTCGTATCCGGTAAAGTACTTTCCAAAGATTGATAGAATATCTTGGGCTGATAGACCGTACTTTGATAAAACTTCTTTTTTAGGTGTTATTTTAAGTTGTAGTTTTCCGGATTGAGCTTCCGTTTCTACATCTACAGCACCTTTTGTACTTTTTACTATCTCCTCTACCTTATGACCAATTTGATTTACTTTATCAAGGTCATCTCCAAAAACTTTTATTGCTACTGTAGATTTTACTCCTGATAAAAGTTCATCTATTCTCATCTGAATAGGTTGTGTAAAACCAAAACTCACACCTGGAATGTCTTTTAACTTCTCTCTTAAAAGATTTTCAAAATCTTCTCTTCTTTTAAAATTTTTCCATTGGTCATAAGGTTTTAAAATTATAAACGTCTCTATGTAGTTTACATCTTCAGGCTCACCTTTCTCCGCTCTTCCGATGTTAGAAAAGGCGTTTTCTACTTCCGGATACTCTTTTGCTCTTTGCTCGACAATTGATGCAACTCTTTTGGCTTCTTCAAGACTTACATTTGGATTGAGAAAACTCTTTACCAGAACCGAGCCTTCGTTTAAAGTTGGAGCAAACTCGGTACCGATTTTAGTAAAAATCCATATAGAAAATACAAAAGCTGTTACCACTACGACTAAAATCGGTTTACCGTATCTTAAAACTCTGTTTAAGAGTTTATGGTAGAAGTTGTTTACAAATTCCATTATTTTTGTTTCTTCTGTTTTAGGTTTTTCTAAAAAGTAGTAAGATAAAACAGGCATAAAAA
Organism: Sulfurihydrogenibium sp.; assembly: GCF_027448985.1. Classification (GTDB taxonomy): domain Bacteria; phylum Aquificota; class Aquificia; order Aquificales; family Hydrogenothermaceae; genus Sulfurihydrogenibium. Next base: position 45,324 of record NZ_DAIDMN010000001.1, on the reverse strand, counting down.
TAAAAGCTACAATCAAAGATGATAAGAGAGCAAATATGATAGTTAACGCAAGTGGTTTGTAGTATTTACCTTCTACCGATTCAAAACTAAAAACAGGTAAAAATACAGCAATTATTATTAAAATTGCAAAAACAATAGGTTTGATAACTTCTTTTACAGATTTTTTAATTATATCAACTTTACTCAGATTTTCTTGATTATGAAACATATGTCTAAATATATTTTCTACTACAACTACAGTTGCATCTGCAAAAAGTCCAATACCGATTGCAAGTCCAGACAAAGACATAAGGTTTCCAGATAAACCTACTTCTTTCATAAAGATAAAAGCCATTAAAAGGGTTATAGGTATTGATAAAACGACTAAAATAGCTGACCTTACATTTCCAAGGTAAAACACCATAGCTACAGATACAAGAATAATCCCTTCTATCAAGGCTTTTTCTACCGTTGAAACTGCTTTTTGAGTTAGATAGGATTGGTCATACAGAATTTTTAACTCAACATCTTTTGGAATTATTTTTTTGATTTCTTCAAATTGTTTGTAAAGTTTATCAACTAACTCTTTTGTATTTGTGTTTACTCTCTTTAAGATTATATTTCCTTGAACTTCTTCACCATTTAAAGTAAGTGCGCCTCTTCTGTTTGGAATTTCTCCTACTTCTACATCTGCAACATCAGAAAGTTTAAGATAGTACCCATTTTCAGATAAAATAGGAATATTTTTTATGTCTTGGATTGATGTTATGTAGCTTGTTGACCTTACTATCAAATCACCTTCTGATGTCTTTGAAAAACCACCACCTGCAACACCACCGTTTTTTTCTACAGCATTACTTATATCGTCTAAGGACAGTCCGTATGAAAGAAGTTTATCAGGATAAACTTTTATCAAAAATGCCTTTTCAGGTCCCCACTGACTTATCTCTTCTACACCATCAACCGCCTTTATCAAAGGCTTTATTTTCCATTCTTGTATCGTTCTTAAATCTACCAAAGATTTATTTTTTGAAACTAAAGCGTATATAAGGACATTTCCAAGTCCTGAGCTGTTTGGACCCATTATTGGGTTGTACTGTTGTGGAATCTGGGCTTTTGCATCTGAGAGTTTTTCCATAATTAGTCTTCTTGCAAAGTAAACGTCTGTTCCATCTTTAAAGAAAACAGATATGTAGGACAGTCCCGGTAAAGAAACACTTCTAACTGTTGTAACATCTTTTATTCCAGACATAACTGTCTCTATCTTTTTGGTTATCAAACTTTCCACTTCTTCTGCAGACAATCCGGGGGCATCTGTATAAATATTTACTTGAATAGGAGTTGGGTCCGGAAAAGTATCTATCGGAAGAGTTTTAAAAGAGTAGTATCCAATGGCAACCGTAAGAAACAGTAAAAATATTACAAATGCTTTGAATTTTAGAATAAAGTCTATCATTCTCCAGCACCTCCAAATATGGAAGACCTAAGGAATACAACACCTGTGTAAGCTACTTCTTCTCCTTCTCTTAATCCGGATAAGACAACTGCATACTTTTCATCTTTTTGTCCAGTTTTTATCTTCCGTAATACGAATTTATCATTATTTTTTACAAAGCAAAACTCTTTACCATTCTCAACAAAAACAGCGGAAGATGGAATAACAAGACCTCTCATCGAAGAAACTGGTATTTCTACACTTACAAAAAGGTTAGGTTTTAAAAAATTACCTACATTTTCTACAACTACTCTTACGTCATTTCTTCTGGTTTTAGGGTCTATCTCGTGGTTAATGTAACTTAAAGTTCCTTTAATTTTTTTACCAGTTAGTGTTATAACAAAAACCGTTTGACCTACTTTTAACCTTTCAACATCTTTAAATGGTACTTGAGCAACAACCCATAATCTTTCATGAGAATGGATAAGCATAATCTGTTCACCTATGTTTACCGGACTTCCCTTTACCACTTTGATATCTGCAACAAATCCGGTTGTTTTACTTCTTAAAACCACACTGTTACCTTTTATCTCACCGTAAGAGTTAAGCATTTTCTTTAGTGCATTTAGTTCTCCTAAAGCTTTCTCGTACTCTATTTTTGCATTGTAGTATCTGACATACGGAATAACTTCTTCTTTATATAAGATTTCCTCTCTGTCTAAAACCTGTTTTGCGGTACTTACTTTTACCTTTGCCATTTCTATATTTGCTTGAATATCTGCAATTTTTGGAGAGTAAACTGTAAGTAAAATCTGACCTTTTTTAACAAAATCTCCCTGTTTTACGTAAAGAGAATCAACTATTCCATCTACCGAAGAAGAAACACTGAAAGACAAAGTAGGGTCTTCATTTACAACAGCCGGATAAGTTTGATAGACACTGACTTCTTGATATTTTGCCGGTATAGTTTTAATACCGATTTTTTTCTGTATTTGTGAATTTACCTGTACTTCTTGGGCAAATGTTAAAGATAATATTAAGAATACAAGTATAATAGCTTTCATAGTTGACCTCCGATTTCTAAATATTTACTGAAAAGTTGATGTAAATTTTTATAAAGCTCTAACCTGTATTTTAAAGTTTCAAAATATTGAGTTTTTACATTGGAAAACTCAAATAGAGATATGGTTTTTAACTTATAGCTTTTTTCAGCTAATTTCAGCTCATCAGCTGATATCTGTAAAGTATTGTTTAAATCAGATAAAATTGATTTAATGGATTGATAATTATCTTTGATAGATGAAAAAGTTATTTTTATATTGTTTATTTTATAGTCTTTTAAAGCTTCAAAACTTGATTTTTGATGTTTTACAGAAACAATTTCACCAAGATTTCTATAAAATATAGGAATGGAAAAGTTAACCATGAATCCGGCTTCATACTTACCACTTGAAATCTCTTTCGTTTTAATACCTAAACTTACCTGTGGATAAGACTGGGCTTTGTAATACTTTTCTAAATACTCTAAGGATTTAACTTTTTTATCTAAAGCCTTTATATCCGGAAGATTTTCAAAATCAATATCCTTTATATCTTTCACAAAGAAAAAGTCCCCTTCAACATCCTCTACTTTGTATCCTACTAAAGCTGATAAATTTTTTAAACTTTCAAAGTAAAGTGTTTTGTACTGATTCAACTTTGATACAGACAACTCATACTCTTTCGTAGACCTGAATAAATCAAGTTTAGCCACTTCACCTAACTTATAGGTTTTTTCTACAAACTGAAATATTTGCTTAGATAAATCTGTTTCTTTTTCTACTATTTTTAAAAGTTCCTTATAATAAAGGGCTTCATAAAAAGCCATATATATTGATGAAATATACTGTCTTTTAAAAGTTTCAAACTGAAAACTTTGAAAAGTTTTTTCTTTGATTGCAGATTCTATCTGATATTTCCTTTGGTTGTAAAGTTTTAGTGGCTGAGAGATGTAGATTTCTGTAATTGCAGCGGAAGGATTGCTCCCAACGATTCTTCCCATCTCAATATATCCTTCCGGATTAGTAAAACTCTTTGCTTTTATTATCTCTCCTTCATATGAGTTTACCATATTAAGGTTACTTTTAATATAAGGATTGTTATCTACCTTAGATAAAATCTCTTCTAAAGTATCTGCTTTTGCAGATAACAAAAGCAACATAATAAGTAAAACATAGAACATCTTTAAAACCTTCTATTTTATTAAAAAGATAGAGTAAGGCTATTATTTTAAAGAGTTATCGGAGGTTTAAAGATATCACTCTGAAGTGGTTTTTGAGATAAAGTTTGAGATAACAAATATTTTTTTGACTCTTTTGGATTTTCCAATTTAAAACTGTTGTTTAAAACTAAAAAAGGAGAGTGTAAAACCTTATGAATATCAACGTTTTTATCCGAACAGTGTTTTGAATCTTCAAGTAGAATAACTTCTATATTTTTATCTTCTAATACAACAAACACATAATCATGAAATACGTTGAAAACCAACGATAACAAGAAAGTTAAAAAAAACTTCTTTCTATGTTTAACCATCATCCGGAAGAGATTCATCATAACCCCATTTTTCATTAACTTCTGTTTTTTCTCTTTCTTTCCAACACTCCAAACAAAAATATATATCCGGAATATTTGGGTCTTCCTTTAAATCAGTTTTACATCCACATTTTAAACATTCTTTTTCTTCCATAAAAAACTCCATAAACTTTAACAAAATTCTACCATAAATATAGTATAATTTTGTTAAAAAAGGGAGCTTTTAAGATGATAGAAGAATTTTCACAGATAAAAAGAGATTTTGATTTTAATCAAGACGATGTAGAAAATATACGAAAACTTAAACCTATTTTTGAAAGGTATGTAGATGATTTTATAGATAAATTCTACGAATTTATACTTAGATTTCCTCAAGCAAAAAGATTTTTAAAAGATGAAGAAACCATAAAAAGACATAGGGAAAAGGTTAAAAAATGGTTTTTAGAACTTTTTAACGGAAATTACGATTTGGAGTACTTCTTAAAACTAAAGAAGATTGGAGAAATACACGTAAAAATAGGACTTCCTACCCACTATGTAAATGCAAGTATGAACTTTGTAAGAAGATACATCATAGATATTATTGATAAAGAGATAGAAAGTAGGCAAGAAAGGAACAGATATGTTGCATCGATAGGTAAGCTCTTAGACATCAATTTGGATATACTAACGGTGTCCTACAGAGAAGAAGAGTTATCGAAATACGCTGAAATGACAAAAATGGAAAAGATGGTTTTCAGTTTTGCAAAAAAGTTTTCTGATGTTATAGACTTATTTATTTTAACAGCACTTGTTATAGTCGCACTGTCTGTATTTTTCTTATTTGGATATGACTTGTACAAACTTGTTTTCAACATCGTTGAACTTGAAGAAGGTATTTTGGCAGTTTTAGGAAGTTTACTTATACTTTGGGCTGTTGGAGAATTAATGTCAGAAGAACTTAGACACTTAAAAGGTGGTAAATTTGCAATTACCGTTTTTGTAGGTATAGCACTGGCAGCGATTATAAGAAAACTATTCATAGCATCTTTGGGAACAGATTCTGAGAAAAAAGCTTTAGATTTACTATCTTACAGTGCTGTTATTTTGTCGTTAGGAATAGTTTTTTGGCTGATTTCAAAGAGAGAAAGCAATCAATAACTGTGATAAAATTTTTAAATCAATTGCCGTAAAGGGAGTAGATGTTATGAGTTTAAAAATATACAATACATTATCCGGAAAAAAGGAAGACTTTGCACCTATAAAACCTCCGGAAGTTAAAATATACACCTGTGGCGTAACAGTTTATGATTACAATCACGTAGGACATGGAAGAAGTTTAATCGTTTTTGATGTTATAAGAAGGTATTTAAGATACTTAGGATACAGAGTCATTTTTGTAAGAAACTTCACAGATGTAGATGACAAAATAATAAACAGAGCAAAAAATGAATGTCTCCCTTTTAGTGTTATAGCTGATAAATTTATAAAAGAGTACTTTGATGATGCTGAAAAGTATAGAATAGAACCTGCGGATATTGAACCAAGAGTAACAACCCATATTCCGGATATTATAAAATTTATCCAAGATTTGATAGATGCAGGTTACGCTTACGAAGTTGATGGAGATGTTTACTTTTCTGTAAGGAAGTTTAAAGAGTACGGAAAACTATCAAAAAGAAGTGTTGACGAACTTTTGGCAGGAGCAAGAATAGAGCCTGGAGAAAAGAAAAAAGACCCTCTTGACTTTGCACTTTGGAAATCTGCAAAAGCTGGAGAACCATACTGGGACTCACCTTGGGGAAAAGGAAGACCCGGATGGCATACAGAATGCTGCGCTATGATTTTTAAACATTTAGGAGAAACGATAGACATTCACGGTGGTGGTTTGGACCTTACGTTTCCTCACCACGAAAATGAAATAGCACAAGCTGAAGCACTGACAGGAAAACCTTTTGCAAGATACTGGATACACAATGGACTTGTAACTGTAAACGGACAGAAGATGTCAAAATCTCTGGGAAACTATGTAACATTGAAAGAGATTTACTCAAAGTATGACCCTGATATATTGAGACTACTTGTCCTATCTGTTCACTACAGAAGTCCACTGGATTTTTCTTGGGAGAAGATGGAAGAAACAAAAAAAGCCTATGAAAGATTAAAAAATGCAATAGATGAGTATGAAATCCTACAAAAACTCCCTACAAACGATAATTTTGAAGGGGACTTATACTCGGCAATTCAAAAAGCCCAATCCGGATTTTACAGTGGGATGAGTGATGATTTCAACACTCCGGAAGCTTTAGCATCTTTATTCGGATTGGTTAGAGAGATGAACATTTTAAAAGACAAAGCTATAAAACAAGGTGGAATATCAAGAAAAGCTTTACAGTCTTATAAAGAAGCAGCGGATACACTACACAACATATCAAGAGATATATTTGGACTGTTTGACAGTTTACAACCTTGTGTAAAAACCCAAGAACTAAAAGCAGAAAAAACGGAAGAAAAATTAGATAATGAACTTATAGAACTTTTAATAGAGATAAGAGACAAAGCAAGAAAAGAAAAACAATTTACGATTGCAGATACCATAAGGAATAAATTAGCAGAAAAAGGAATAATAATAGAAGACACACCATTTGGAACAAAATGGAAAAAAGCGTAGTAGAAAAGATATTTGATGGTGTTTACAAAGCGTATGATAGATTTTTAAACTTTGCAACATTTAATAAAATAAACGATTGGCAGAACACACTTATAAAAAATACTCCTAATGGTAAACACATTCTTGACATTGGAACCGGAACAGGAGAGATTGTAAAAAAACTTTATGAAAAAATGGGAGATTCCGCTTATATTTACGGTATGGATTTATCTTTTAACATGTTAAAAAAAGCTAAAGAAAAAACAAACAAAAACAACGTCCTTTTTATCAAAGCAGATGCTTTAAAACTACCTTTTAAAAAAAACAGTCTTGATAACATTTACTTTTCATTAGTTTTTAGGCACCTTCCAGCAAACGAAATAACAAATCAGATAAAAGAAACTTTAAAAGAAAATGGATACGTCTCAATATTGGAGATAGCAAAACCAAATAGTAATATAACCTACAATCTTATACTTATTTTTGCAGATAAAATATTCAGACCCATAGGTAGAATCATCTTTTCAAAAGAAGAGTGGGATTACTTCATAGAATCAATAACAAACAGTATGACAAAAAAGCAGATGATAGATTTTTTTCAAGAAAGAGACTTTAGTTTACACTTTTATGAAAGTAGATTTTTTGGACTGATACATTTGGCAGTTTTTAGAAAAAATCCGGAGGTATAAAGTGATAGAAGAAGCAAACAAATATCTTTTTCAAAACTACGGAAGACTTGAATACTTCTTTGAAAAAGGGGAAGGTTGTTATCTGTTTGATGAAAAAGGAAAAAAGTACTTAGATATGTTATCCGGAATAGCTGTTAATGCGTTGGGATACAACCATCCAAAACTTACAAAAGCCATATGTGAACAAGCAAGCAAAATAATTCATATATCTAACCTTTTTTATATAAAACCTCAGATAGAAATAGCAAAAATTCTGTCTGAAAACAGTTTTGGAGGAAAAGTTTTTTTCTGTAATTCCGGAGCAGAAGCAAACGAAGCTTTAATAAAACTTGTCCGTAGATATTTCTACGACAAAAAAGAGAATAAGTACAAAATAATTACATTTGAAGGTAGTTTTCATGGTAGGACATTGGCAACAGTTACAGCAACAGCCCAACCAAAGTATCAAGAAGGATTTTATCCGTTAGTTGAAGGCTTTAAATATGCAAAGTTTAACGATATTGAATCTGTAAAAAAACTGATAAACGAAAAGACAGCAGCAGTATTGATAGAGTTGGTTCAAGGTGAAGGAGGAGTAAATCCGGCTGATAAAGAGTTTGTAAAAGAGCTTTACAACCTTTGTAAAGAAAAAGAAATACTTTTCACGGTTGACGAAGTTCAAACCGGCATAGGAAGAACAGGAAAACTCTTTGCATACCAACATTTTGACATTCAACCGGATATTGTATCTCTTGCAAAAGGACTTGGTGGAGGAGTTCCAATCGGAGCAATTGTAGCAAAAGATGAAATAGCAAAATCTTTTATTCCTGGTACACATGCCTCTACCTTTGGAGGGAATTATCTATCGACGGTTGCAGCAAAAGTTGTTTTAGAAGAAGTTTTATCAGATGGATTTTTAGATAACGTAAACCAAGTAGGTGAATATTTAAAAGAAAAACTAAAAACATTTGGTTTTCCGGTAAAAGGACTTGGCTTGATGGTAGGCATGGACTTACCAAAAGAAATATCAGCAAAAGAGATTATGAAAAAAGCATTAGAAAAAGGTTTAATAATCGGTACAGCCGGAGAAAACACCCTAAGGTTTGTTCCACCTCTTATAATAACCAAAAAAGAAGTAGATACTGCGATAGAAATCCTAAAAGAGGTTATAGATGTCTATTGAAAAACATCCTCATGATTGGTTTTTTAAAACAGTGTTTAGCAATGTAAAAAACACTGAAAACTTTATAAAAGGTTTTTTACCTGAGATATACAGTGTTATCGTACCAAGCTCTCTAAAACTTATCTCCACAGAAAAACAAACGACAAAAAAAGAAAAATTCCTTTTAGACTTAAGTTTTGAATGTAGATTGAACATTGAAGATAAAAACTTAGATGCCATTATATACCTTGTTTTTGAACATAAATCTTATCCGGATAAAAAAACCCCTTCTCAAATAGCTTACTATAGAGCTTCTATAATGGAAGAGGATGAAAGAAACAACAAACCATACAGACCAGTAATTCCAATTGTTTTTTATCATGGTCAAAAAGATTGGAACATTCCAACAAGAATTCCGGATTCAAAGCACTATCCAGATAACATAAAAGATTACATAACAAACTTAAACTATATCTTAATAGATTTATCAAAGATAGAAAACGATACATTAATAGAGAAATTTTATAACGATGCATGTTTACTATCATCAATTTTAGCCTTTAAAAATATCTTTAAGGATATAAAAACTTTAAGACCTATTTTTGAAAGGTTGTTAATTGCAGAAAACAAGGACTGTATCTATATTATTATAGATTATATAGTTTTGGTAAAAAAAGACTTAAAATCAGTAGAAGTTATGTTAGAAGAAATAGGAGGTAAAGAAAAAATGATGACCTTAACAGAAAAATGGAAAATAGAAGGATTAAAGCAAGGGTTACAAGAAGGATTACAGCAAGGATTAATTAAGCAAGCAAGGGAAGACATATTTGATGCTATTGAGATAAAATTTGGTAGTGTAGATGAGGAAATAAAGAAGAAAGTCAATGAAATTGAATCTTTAGATTTACTAAAAAACATTCACAGGTTGGTGATAAAATCTGACAGTTTAGAAGATGTAAAGAGTTACATTATAAGTAATACATAAAATAAAAGTTAAGGAGTTAAGTTGGAGAAAAATTTTTTTGTCAAATCTCACGGACTTGGAAACGATTACATAGTTATAGATGCCGAAAAGGTTGATTTTGAGATTGGTGATGATTTTATTAAGAAGATTTGTGATGTTCACTATGGTATAGGTTCTGATGGTCTTTTGGTTAAATATCATTCTGAAATAGCGGATTTTAGGCTTAGAATCTTTAATCCGGATGGTTCGGAAGCAGAAAAAAGTGGAAACGGTCTTAGAATATTTTGTAAGTTTCTGTACGATTATGGTTACACTGATAAAGATGAATTTACAGTTGAAACGAAAGGGGGAGTTGTAAAAGCGAAAATAGAAGAAAAAAATAAGTATGGAAAAGCTAAAATAATTACGGTTGATATGGGAAAAGCAATCTTTGAATCTCAAAAAATTCCTGTAAAAACAGAAAAAAAAGAGTTTATAGGTGAAAAAATAACAGTGGCAGATAGAGAGTTTGAAGTAAACTGTGTTTCTGTTGGTAATCCTCACTGTGTGATAATAAAAGACAACCTTGATGAAGAAGAGATAAAAAAATACGGACCTTTAATAGAAAACCACCCTATTTTCTCAAACCGGATAAACGTCCAGTTTGTAAAACCAATATCCGAAAACGAAGCTCAGATTTTAATATGGGAAAGAGGAGCCGGATTTACCTATGCATCAGGAAGTTCCTCTTGTGCTGTGGCATCTGTTTTGGCAAAAAAAGGACTTGCAAAAAAAGATATCACAATAAAAATGTTAGGAGGACAGCTAAAAATAAGTATAGATGAAGATTGGAATATAAGAATGACAGGAGAAGTTGAGGAAATTTGTAGTGGTGTACTGAGTCCAGAATTTATAGAGAGTGGAAAGTAGTGGAAAAAAGAGTATTTATAGGAAGTTTTGTAGATTTTGAAAAACTAAAGAAAAGTTATACATCCATTAAGAAGGATTTATCCGGAGTTGTATCCGGAAGCTGGGTAAAACCGGAAAATTTCCATATAACATACAAATTTTTAGGAAATACATCTCTTGAAAAGATAAATTGTATTTTAGACACAATCAATAAGGAGTTTAATCACGAAATTTTAGCCAATATAACGGTAGAAGGTTTAGGAGTATTTCCAAACCTTGAAAACCCCAAAGTTCTATTCTATAAAGTATTAGAAAATCAAATGCTTAAAGAAATTTATAACCTAGTGGAAGATAGATTAATTTCCCTTGGATACAAAAAAGAAACAAAACCATTTGTACCTCACATAACAGTATTAAGAATAAAGCAAGTAAAAAACCCACAGTTTACAGAAAAATTGAAAAAGTATGAAAAAACAGTTTTTTTAAATCAAAAAACCATAACCGTTGATTTGATAGAAAGTATACTCAACCCAAAAGGAGCCATTTACAGAAAATTAAATAATGTTGAATGAAAAAATCCACAGTGATATAATCTTACTATGAGTAAAGCATACATAGATAGAATTAATGTTTTTGGTTTTAAATCCTACGGAGAAAGACATCTAACAATCCCTCTTGGAGAAGGTTTTACAGCTATTGTAGGACCAAACGGTTCCGGAAAAAGTAATCTCGGAGATGCCATAGTATTTTGTCTTGGAATAGCATCTGCCAAAGCCATGAGAGCTTTAAAACTTACAGACTTAATATTTTCCTCAAAAGGTAAAACAGCCCCTTACGCAGAAGTAGAGATTGTTTTTAAAAACAACGGAGCTTTTCCATTAAACGCAGAAGAAGTCAGTATTTCAAGAAAAATAGATTTAAGTGGAAAATCCACTTACAAAATAAACTCAAGACCTGCAAAACAACAAGAAGTAGAAGAACTTTTAACCTTATCCGGAATACCTACCCAAGGATACAACATAGTTACCCAAGGAGATATTTACAAATTTGTGAAGATGACACCTTTTGAAAGGAGAGATTTAATAAGTGATATAGCCGGAATAACCCAGTATGAAGAGAAAAAACAAAAAGCCCTTGAAGACCTTCACCAATCCCAAGAAAAAATAGACAAAATAAAAGCCGTTTTAAACGAAATACAACACACATTAAAAAAGTTAGAGCAAGAAAAGGAAAACGCGCTAATAGCTTTAGACTTAGAAAACCAAATTATACAGATACAAAATGCTATAAAAGGAGCAAAACTCTACTACCTATTAAACCAAAAAGAAGATATTATAAAAAATTTAGAAGAAATACAAAATCATATAAATAATCTTTATACCAAAAAAGAAAATAATGTAGAAAAACAAAAAGAGTTAATCCAAACCATAAAACAGTTGGAAGAAAAACTAAATCAAATACAAGAAACATTTTTACCTATAAAAGAGAAGGAAGGAAGTATCACAGCCCAGATAAAATCTCTAAGTGAAAAGAAAGATTCTATAGAAAAAGACATATCTCAGCTTCAAGAAAAACTTCAAAACCTTTACAAAGAAAAAGATGAAAAGATAAAAGAGATACTTTCCTTAGAAGAACAGATAAAAAATCTGACAGATAAACTTCCGGATTTAAAAAATCAACTTGAAAAAGCAGAAAAATTATTAGAAGAAAAAAATAAACAACTTCAAGAGATAGAGTTTTTAGGAAGTTCTGCAAAAAACGACCTTGGAACAGTGGAAAAACAAGAAAAAGAACTTTTAGAAAAAATAAAACTCTTAGAAAAAGAAAAAGTAGAGTATCAATTAAAACTAAACTCAATCCAAGAAAAAATAAAAAATTTATATGAGGAGTTAGACAAAAACAAAGAAGAAATCAACCAGATAGAAAAAACCATAGAAAACATCAAAACGAACACAAAAGACAGCCAGCGGGAAATCCAATCTTTACAAAGTGAGATAACAAGACTGAAAATAAGAAAAGAGACATTAGAAAAAAAACTGAAAGAAAACAGAGAAAAACTTGAAAAGAACTTTCAAAAGTTGGCTCATATATTAGCTCAGCTGTCCCAGTTTAAAGAAGACAGAATTTCAGTTTTACTAAAAACATTACCAGGTGTTTATGGTCCTGTTTTTGAGTTGATATCCTTAAAAGATGAAAAATACCAAACAGCAATAGAAACAGCCGGTGGAGGAAGATTAAAAAACATCGTTGTAGAAGACGATTATGTAGCTCAAAAATGTATAGAAATCTTAAAAAAAGAAAAAGCCGGAAGAGTTACATTTATTCCTTTAAACAAAATAAAAACCCAAGAAAATCCAAAACTTCCATTTAAAAAAGGTCTTCTTGGATACGCAATAGACTTTGTAGATTACGATAAAAAAATAGAAAAGGCTGTTAAGTATGTTTTCCAAGACACTGTGGTAGTGGAAGATTTTGAAGCGGCAAGATTGATAGGAATTGGAAACTACCGAATGGTAACTTTAGATGGGGAGCTTTTTGAAAAATCCGGAGCAATATCCGGAGGCTCTGATAAACAAAACATATCAATTGGGAAATCTAATTTAGAAGCAGAAAAACAAAAATTAGAAGAAGAAGAAGAAAAACTAAAAAAAGAAGAAGAAGCAATCCAAAACGAGCTAAAACTCATAAATCAAAAAATATCGGAAAACGAGAAAAATTTAATAAAAATCCAAACGGAAACTTCAAGTATAAACCAGAGAATACAAGAATTAACCAATCAACTAATATCAAAAAAACAACAAAAGCCAATACTTGGAAAACGAAATATTTAACTTAAAAAAACAGTCCTTAGACTATGAAGGAAAAATAGAAAAACTTCAACAAGAGTTAGAAAAAAATAATCAAATTTTCATATCTGTCTCAAAACAAAAAGAAGATATCTTAAAAAGAATGGAAAATGCCGGATTATCAAAATTAAGAAAAGAGTGGGAAGAAGCTGCCAATAACGTTTACTCATTGAAAGAAAAGATAAAAGATATAGAAAATCAGATAAATTCATTAACAGACAAAAAAGACAACAATTTAAAAATTCGGATATTCCAAATAGAAACAGAAAAAGAAGAAATTGAAAACCAAATAAAGCAAAAAAATAAAGAAATCCAAGAGATAAAACAGAAGATAGAAGATTTAACAAAAGAGTTATCTCAACTTTGGAAAGGATTAAAAGATACAGAAAAAGAAAGAGACAATTTAATCAGACAGATAGAAGAAACCAGAGAAAAAATAAAAAATCTTAGATACGAAGAAGAAAATATCAACCAAGATATTACATCGTACCTTCAAGAAAAGGCAAAGCTACAACAAAAACTGGCAGATACAGAAGAGGAGATAATTCAGATAAAACTTCAGTACGATGGAGAACCTATAGAAGCTGATATAAAACAATTAGAAAAACAACTTAAAACATTGGAAGAAAAAAGAAAAAATATAGGTTCAGTTAACCAAAAAGCTATCGAAGATTACGAAGAGGAGTTAAATAGATTCAATGAAATAAACGAAAAACTCTCCATCTTACTTCAAGAGAAAAAATCAATAGAAGAACTGATAGAAAGTTTAGAGGAAAAGAAACTACAAGCTTTTATGGAAGTTTACGAAAATGTAAACAAAAATCTTGATAAAAACTTTAAAATTTTATCTCCCGGCGGAAAAGCCTACTTAGAACTTGAAAACGAAAAAGACCCACTATCAGCTGGAGTTATTTTAAAAGCAAAACCAAGAGGAAAAGATGTTAAAAGGCTTGAGATGATGTCCGGAGGAGAAAAAACACTGACAGCTTTGGCATTTTTATTTGCGGTTCAACAGTACAGACCAGCTCCATTTTACTACTTTGATGAAGTAGATGCGGCGTTGGATGATGCCAACGCAAGAAAAGTCGGACAACTGATAAAACAACTCTCTCAAACAGCCCAATTTATAGTTATAACCCATAGAGATGCAATGGCAAGTTTTGCAGATAGATTAATAGGAGTATCAGCAAAAGATGGAATATCTCACATCTTCACACTTGATATAAACGTCTTAAAGCAAGAGGAGAGTTTAGATGCTGTCGGTAGTTAAAAGTGGAGGGACATTTGGAATAAACGGCTACATTGTTGATGTAGAAGTAAATATTAATCAAGGCCTTCCCCAGTTTATAACTGTAGGACTTCCAGATACAGCTGTAAAAGAAAGTAGAGAAAGAGTAAAATCTGCAATTGAAAATATAGGTATAAAGTTTCCTATAAAGAAAATAACAGTTAACCTTGCTCCTGCAGATATATTAAAAGTTGGAACACTGTATGATTTACCTATTGCTGTAGGCATTTTGTCTTCATCGGGATTTGTAGAACAATCTAAATTACAAAAAACCGCATTTATAGGAGAACTTGCTCTAAACGGAGATTTAAGAGCTGTAAAAGGTATTCTACCGATAGCAATAAAACTAAAAGAAGAAGGCTTTGAAAACTTCGTACTTCCAAAAGATAACGCAAAAGAGGCTGCAATTGTAGAAGGTCTTAACGTTTTCGGTTTTGAAAATCTAAAGGATATTTTAGAATTTTTAAATGGAGATTTAAAAAAAGAGCCAGAAAAGATAAATTTTGAAAGAATTTTAGAGTGTAATTTAGATAAGTACGGTGATTTTTCAGAGGTAAAAGGTCAGTACGCTGTAAAAAAAGCCCTTGAGATAGCAGCAGCCGGATTTCACAATTTACTGATGATAGGCTCTCCAGGTTCCGGAAAAACCATGCTTGCAAGAAGATTCATCTCAATACTTCCACCCCTTAGTTTTGAAGAAGCGATAGAAATAACAAAAATCCACAGTGTTGCCGGAACACTAAAAGACAGTATAGTAAGATGCAGACCATTTAGACACCCACATCACACAATCAGTGATATAGCGCTTATAGGAGGAGGAAGCTACCCCAAACCGGGAGAAGTGTCATTAGCCCACAACGGAGTTTTGTTTTTAGATGAACTTCCAGAATTTAAAAAGTCAACATTAGAAGTGTTAAGACAGCCATTGGAAGATAAAGTCGTAAGTATATCTCGAGCAAGCGGAAAGTTAGAATTTCCAGCTAACTTTCAACTTATAGCAGCAGCAAACCCATGTCCTTGTGGTTATAGGTTTGACCCTGTTAAAGAGTGTAAATGTACTCCTGCTGAAATAAAGAGGTACCTTGGAAAAATATCAGGTCCACTGTTAGACAGAATAGATTTATCCGTTACAGTTATGCCAGTAAAAACCCAAGAGCTGTCGTCAAACACACCAGAGGAAAGCTCAAAACAGATAAGAGACAGAGTTTTAAAAGCTGTTGAAATTCAGCTAAATAGATTCAAAAATGAAAAAATCAAATTCAACAGCCAAATGACACCATCTCACATTCAAGAGTATGCAAACTTATCAGAAGAGGCAAAAAATACACTTAACCTTGCAGCTGACAAATTTAACCTTACAGCAAGGTCCTATCACAGGATAATCAAAGTAGCAAGGACAATAGCTGACTTAGAAGAAAGTAAAGAAATTTTACAAAAACATATTATAACAGCGGTAAATTACAAAGTAAACGAAAACCTTATATAGATAGGAGGAATATATGATGAAAAAAGTTTTATCCGGATTAACTGTTTTATCGGTAATCAGCTTTTCTTTTGCTCAATCGTTGGAAGAGAGAGTGGAAAATCTTGAAAAGAAAATAAAACAACTTGAAGAGAGAGTTTTACAACTTGAAGGAAAACCTGTTATCCAAAGCAAAGAAAAAGAACCTATCTTGTTAAAAGAAGGTGTAAAACCTGTTGAATACACCATGATTCAGAAAAAGTTTCACAAAGGAGAAAACAAACTTTACGATAGAGATGACAAAATACTTTTAGTTTTCAACTTTACATCAAACTTTAAAAAAGATGTTGATGTTTTATACGGAAACCTTAAAATTTACGATAAATCCGGAAACGAACTTTTAACTCAGCCAATAAAAGTTTACAAACCTTTAGACTTTATAAGGTCAAATAAAATAAAACCGGGAGAGACATTCAGAAGAACGATAGAGATAATTTACGAAACTGATAAACCAAACTTAAAGTACATAAAAGACGCTCCTGTAGAAGACTTAAAGATTGAGATACAGTTTAACAAGGTTGAATTTTCAGATGGTAGTGTAGAATTTCTAAATTGAGATATCTCATTGATTTATGCTAAACTTTTATAAATAATTTTAATGGTATAAACTTAACTTTAAAAAGGTAATCAAAATGGCTGAACAAGACAAAGAACTAACCACATTACAGTTATACATGCAACAGATGGGAAAGCACCCGATGCTTTCTCCTGAAGAAGAAAAAGAGCTTGCTATCCGTGCAAAGAAAGGAGATAAAGAAGCTTTAAAAAAGCTGATAGAAGGTAATCTAAGGTTTGTTGTAAGTATTGCAAAAAACTTTATGGGATGGGGAGTTCCTTTAACGGACCTTATAGCAGCCGGAAACCTTGGACTTATAGAAGCTGCAAAGAGGTTTGATCCAGAAAAAAACGTAAAGTTTATCTCCTACGCTGTATGGTGGATAAGACAGGCTATAATGCAAACCATCTTTCAACAAACAGGAGCGTTAAGAATACCTATAAAAGAATCTTTATTTATTGCAAAGGTTAAAGATACTTACGAAAAGTTAAAAGAAGAGTTAGGTAGAGAGCCAACGGAAGAAGAGATTGCAAAAGAGTTAAAAACATCTGTTAAGAAAGTCAAAAATGCCCTATCCATAGTAAGACAGCCAATATCGTTGGATATGCCCCTTGGTGAAGGTGGAGAAGAGGACTTTACCCTACTTGACATTTTATCCAAAAAAGGAACAGAAGATGTAGAAAGAGAGTTGGTAGAAGAAACTTTAAAAAAAGAATTAGAAGGTATGCTTAACGTTCTTGATGAAAGAGAAAGAGAAATAATAAAATTAAGATATGGACTGGAAGGTGTAGAGCCAAAAACTTTAGAAGAAGTGGGAGAAATGCTTGGTATATCAAGAGAAAGAGTAAGACAGCTTGAACAAAGAGCATTGAAAAAATTAAAAGCCTTAGCTTTAAAAAAACATCTACAGGATTTTCTATCTTAGTGTTTTATGAAGGTTTTAACATACCACAACATAGACTATCCACCCAAAGAAGCCAAGTTAAAAAGTTTGTATGTAAATCCGGATAAATTTAGAAATCAGATAAAGTATTTGAAAAAATTTAAAAATACTGTTTTATCTAACGAGATAGATAAAAGTAAAAATGCAGTTTTACTTACATTTGACGATGGATACAGAGATTTTATAAAAAACGCATACCCTACCTTAAAAAAGTACCAAGCAAAAGCTTTAATATTCGTTGTAGCCGGATTAACAGACAAGTACAACCTATGGGACTGGAAAAAACTAAATGTAAAAAAGCCATTGATGGATTGGGAAGAGATAAAGTTTTTAGTAAGTGAAGGATTTGAGATAGGTTCCCACACAATAACCCATCCTTTTTTAACAAAGATTCCGGAAAAAACAGCAAAAGCAGAGATAGAAGACTCAAAGAAAATTTTAGAAGACAAACTTGGTGTAGAGATAAAAACTTTCTGTTATCCTTATGGAGATTACAACCAAAAAGTAAAAGAGATGGTAATTGATGCAGGATACAAGATGGCTTTTACAACTAAACACGGTACTTTTGAAGAAAGTAAAGATATGTTTGAAATAAAAAGAGTTACAGTTTTTGGACATTGGATTTTACCACAGTTTTTATGGAAAGTTTTACTATGAAACTACTTTGGTTGAACGCAAACCCAAATCCAAATCCTGGAGGTACAGAACTTCACTCAATAGACTTTATAAACAACATAGAAAAGTACTATCCGGATATAATACTTTATAAAGCTGTTGCAAAAGGTAGCTTTGTAGATAAAAACACATCAGATAAAAACAAGTACTATATAACGTTGAAATCTGAGTTTTCACCGATAAACACGATAAAGCTTATTTCATTAGCAAAAAAGTTAAATCCGGATTTTATAGTAGGAAACAACGGGAACGAGTACATAAACACATTTTTAGCAGGTAAAGTATCCCGGGCAAAGATAATACTATTTCGCCATATGCTTAACTACCAACCATTTTTTAATAAAAAGTTTATTCTACCAAATGTAGATAAAATATTTGCGGTAAGTCAGGCAAGTAAACAAAGACTGTTAAAAGATGGAATTCCACAAGAAAAGATAGTAGTTTTACCAAACTTTATAGACGAGGAAAAATTTTATTACAATCCAATAGAGAAAGAAGAAATCAGAAAGAAGCTAAACATTACATCGGAAGAAAAAGTAATAACATTCATAGGTAAAGTAAATAGAGGAAAAGGTGTATTTGATTATGTTGAAGTATGTAAAAAACTAAATGAAAGTTTTGGTAATTTAAGATTTTTGATAATAGGAGATGGGACAGATTTTAATCAAGTTGTTGAGAAATTTAAAGAGTATGGTTTATATGAAAAATTAATTACAACCGGAAACACAACACAACCCCATAAATATCTAAAAGCATCTGATGTTGTAATGGTACTATCCAAAGGAGAAGAGAGTTTTGGAAGGACGGTTGTAGAAGGTTTTGCTGTAAAAAGTCTTGTGGTAGTTTACGACGTTGAAAATCTAAAGTACTTGGTAGAAGACTATAAATCCGGATTAATTGCAAAAAAAGATAATGTAGATGAGGTTGTTGATAAAGTTAAAAATGTTCTATCAGATAAAGAACTCTATCAAAAGATAACACAAAACGCTTACAATGAGTTTTTAGAAAAGTATACAAAGGAAAAAGTGTTAAGTAAATTTGTGAATGAATTGAAAAGAGTTTAATCTTCAATACTTCTATTTAAAGCTTCTTCGTATGTGTACGGGCATTTTTGAGGAAAGTTGTAATCATCTGGATTTTTATCGTTTTCATCAAGCCAATTTTTCAACTTAACTACCGCATGTCTCCAAGCTCTATCAATTTCAGTGGGAAGTTTATATTGTAAACTTGGATAATCTTCCAAAAGTACTTTTAACTCTCTTCTTGCATTTCTTACACTCCTTTCCCAGCTTTTTCCGGCTGTATTACCACCAGCTAAATGTTTGAAGTTATCCAACTTGTACAGATGTTCTAAAATAACAGCTAAATAGCTGACACAAGCCTCTAAGTGTCTTGCTCCCATATCTTCTATCTCCTCAAGTAGGTTGTCCCAGTCCACCAACTCGTAAGCCTTGTCTTTTAGCAGTTGGAGGTTTATATCTACCCACAGAGGATAATCCTTATCGTATAACTGTTTTAACTGTTCTTTTGATACTTCTATGGTTTTCATTTTACTACCTCTATTTTTAGCTTTTAATAAAATTTTATCATTTTTTAAAGATTGACAACACTATGGCAAATAGAGTGTTAATAAATACTATTGTATACCCTGTTGGAAAATCAAAGTTGTAAGATATTAATAAAGAAAGGAATATCAATACCATACCCACCAAGATAGAGTATAGAATATGATTTTTTTTGAATAATTTAAGTGATATAAAAGTTGGAGATATCAAAATGGAAAAAACAACAAAAACACCTGCTAACTTTACAGAGCTTGTTAAGGTTATGGCAAATGTTGTGAAAAATGCCAACTCTCTCCTAAATCCGGATAATCTACTAACAACAAAGTAAATAAAAACACCTATTAACAGATAAAGTAAAGATACCTTAAAAACTTCATTGTAGGAAGTAAAAAGTATGTCGTAAGCTAAAAGGTTGTTGAGTTCTTCTAATCCATGGGGAGATTTTGACATAACTATAAATATTAAGGATGTTCCAAGAGCGTAAATCAAACCTATAAAAGCTTCCTGAGACAGATTTTCTTTATGGCTTACATAAGCTATTAGCAAAGATGTTATAAGTGCAAAAGAAAGAGAAAATAAGTAAAGGTATTGTCCTTCAAAAAGGTAAAGGGAGACGGCAACCCCAACGGCTGCCATCTGTCCAACTGCAAGGTCTGTAAAAATGATGTTTCTTTTTATAATTTCAAGCCCATAATAACTGTGGATTACAAGTAAAACTAAACTAAGTAAAAGAGGTGGTAGAAGAAGGTCAATCATTTGTTATCCTCTTTACTATTTCATCAAAAAGTGAGAATATATCTTTTGCTTCACTCACAGCTCCAACATCATGAGGGAGGATAACGTACTTTACAGATGTTTTTTCACTTAAAAATTGAGCTGGTTTTAAAGGATGGTAAACATCCTGCAGTATTAGACTTACTTTCTCGGTTTTAATAGTTTGAATGAGATTTTCAAGGTGTTTTGCTGTAGGTGGAATACCTGGAAGAGGCTCTATAGTACCAGCTACAACCATTTGGTACCTGTTTAAAAAGTAGTCAAAAAGTTTATGGTACTCAACAACTTTTACTCCTTTTACTTTTTCCATAGATGTGTTCCACTGTTTTATTTTTTCGTTCCATCTTGCTTTGAAGGTTTTGTTGTTATCTTGATAAAATTGGCAGTTTTGAGAGTCAAGTTTACACAGTTTTGAGGTGATGGCATCCGACAACAAAGGAATGTTATAAGGGTCCAAGTGAAAGTGGGGATTTCCTTCCGGATGAACATCTCCCATAGCTCTTGACACACTCTCAGGTTTTTGAATCAACTTTACAAATAAAGATAAGTCTAAAAATCCGGAAGATGAAGGCTGTATTTTACCATTGTTAGCTTGGTTTAGAAGAGGAGGAAGCCAACCAATTTCTAAAGATACTCCGTTTATTATAAGCAAGTCAGCATCCCTTAGTTTTACAGATAAAGAAGGCTTTGGTACTACAAAGTGAGGGTCAAGGTTTCCGGATGCTAAATAATCCACCTTAGCTTTATCTTTAACTATCTCCTTTGTAATACTTGCTATGTAAGGATAGGTTGTAACAACTTTCAACTGTGCTTTTGCACTACCGATTACTGTTATAAATGTCAGTATTAAAAATACAAACTTTTTCATTTCCTACCTCCTTCTTGAAGTCTTTTTAAAATCCATGGGCTCCGTGAGCTCCGATGGCAATGTTAAACTGTAAGATAATCTCTTGGTTTGGTTTTCTTTCATTTTCTAAAAATAGACTTTTGTCGTAGTTGTATTGAAGTCTTATCCTTGAAAACTCCGAAGGTAAAAAGTCTATCATAAACGAGTATCTGTAAAGGTTGTCAGGTTGATTTTGGTTTACTCCATTTAATATTACATCGTTTTTGTTTATAAGGTCGTACCTTACACCTGTTCTCCATCTTTGGTCAAACTTGTAAACAACTTGAGAGTAAAATCCTCCCTGTTTCTTTTCCAATGAAGGTGTTATAAGATTTCCAACATTGTTATAACCATACCTTGTTCCGTCAAACTTTCTGTATATGTACTCTGACTGCCAAGTTATATACCTGTAAGAGTCTATGTTGTACCTGACTGTAAGGTCAGCTCCGTAAATTTTAGTTGTACCTGATATGGCATGAGGTGTATCATCTGTAAGATGGTCAATTCTTGTTCCACCTTGGGCGTAGGATAGTCCTGAGAGTATGGAAACATTACCTATGTCAAAAGATGGTTTCACATAAAAAACATACAGGTTAGGTTTTTTGGTATCTGATATTTTAATGTTATCTCCTGAACCATTTTGCTTTGTGTTTACGGTAAAACCATTCCTGTTGAAGTTGTTTTCGTTATCTCCTTGAAGGATTTCAAGTCCAAATTGTAAGAAGAAAGGTGTAGGTGCAAGCCAAGTCAACTGAGAGCCTTTTTCAAGTAAGTTGTGAGGACCAAAAATTGAGTAGTATATAAGTGGTGCATCTACAAAGTCCCAGTAGTGGTGGTGTTTCTCGTTTAGCCTTCCAAATTTACTGTAAAACTTCCCAAGCTTTAGTCCTAAGTTGTAAGGTAGTTGACGTGTTTTTATATAAGCTTCTTCTATCTCAAAAGCACTTTCTCTTAGGTGGAATATACCAACTAAATCAAAGTATGGGTCTACAGTTTGGGCGATGTAAAGGTGAGCGTAGTTTAGGTTAAATCCTCTTTCCGGATTGTATGGACCTTCTCCCTCATGTCCATCATGGGAGTGGAAAAGTCCATGGTTAAATCCGGGTATTTGAACTTGTTTATAAGTGTCATCTGTAAGGTTTCTACTTACGTAAGAAAAGTCTAACAGTAAGGATATATCCGGAACAAATTTTGCTTGTGAAAATGGATTAGATAACATCTTTTCAAAAGGGTCCCTTCCGTCAACGTTTTGGAGTTTTCCTCTGGTTTGTTGAAGTATCTCCTGCTGGTCTTGAAGTTGTTTTACCTTTTCTTGGAGTTGTTGAATGATTTGTTGTTGTTTTTCAAGTTGTTTTTTTAACTCATCAACTTCTGATGCAGTTGCTGTTAAAAATGGTATTAAAGCTGTAATCAAATACTTTTTCATAGTAATACCTCCTCTCTAAAATTTTTTGGTTAAAAAGTGTTAGAAAGTTTTGTAAGAATCAAAAGAGAGGAGGACTTCGTGGAAGGATGCTTAGAGGTATTTCTTTCTTGATATAATATGTTTGAGGTTTTGATATGTGTTTTTCTTCAAAATTTTTAATTTCAAAGTTAAAGGTTAAATCGTTTGGGTCTTCAGATTGTTGATTTAGTTGTAATACACAAACTTGACAGTCCGGATGGGTTTTATGGTCTTCATGGTGGTGTGTTAAAGTCAGTGAGTTTGCAAATAATAGGTATAAACCTATTAGTAAGCTAAAAAACTTTTTTAGTTTCATATTTTTAGATTTATTTTACTGCTGCCATCAAAATGGCTTCACAGACTACTTGACCGTCCACTTTTGCTACCGCTTTTATCTTTCCCATAGATTTCTTTATATTTATTCCTTCTACTTCAAATATTATCTGGTCTCCGGGAACTACAGGTTTTCTAAACTTTGCTTCTTCTATACTGGCAAATAAAACTGTTCCGTTTGTTATATTGGCTTTCTTTAACATTAGATAAGCTCCAACCTGTGCCATAGCTTCTATTATCAAAACACCGGGCATAACTGGGTTATCCGGAAAGTGTCCAACAAAAAAAGGCTCGTTGTAAGTAACATTTTTTAAAGCTTTTATCTTCATATTCTCTACATCAATTTCCAGTATCCTATCTACCAACAAAAATGGGTATCTATGGGGTAAAACTTTCATTATGTCCATTACATTTTCCATAATAATCCTCCTAAGTATAGGTCTGCAATAACAAAAAACATATATATTATACTTACAAATCCGTTAACTGTAAAAAAAGCTTTGTTTATCTTTGATAAATCATTCTCCTTTATTAAAAGATGTTCATAAATTAAAAATCCACTAAGGATAAACACTCCTACAAAGTAAATCAAGCCTAATCCGGATGTTATCCCTGTTAGAACTATAAAGATAAAGGTTGAAAAGTGAAAAAGTCTTGCTATGATAATTGCATTCTTTACTCCGTATTTTGCAGGTATAGAGTATATTCCAAAAGCTCTATCAAATTCGTAATCTTGCAGTGCGTATAAAATATCAAATCCGGATACCCAAAAAGCCATAGCCAACCCAAGCATAACAGCTGATAGCTCAACATAACCCTTTAAAGCTATAGATACAGCAACAGGTATTAAAAAGTAAACCATTCCTAAAATTAGGTGAACGTACTGAGTAAATCTCTTTCCAGCCGGATATATCAGTAAAAGTAAAACAACAATCGGAGAAAGCCAAAAAGCAAGCATATTCAACTTGTAAGCAGTATACATAAAAAGTATTGAAGAAATAAGACCAATAACCATCATTTCCCAAGGTTTTACTTCACCTTTTACAGAAGGCCAGTTTTTGGTCCTTGGGTTCATTTTATCGATAGGAACATCTATATACCTGTTAAAAGCCATTCCGGCTGTCCTTGCAAATATCAAAGCTAATAAAATCCAAAACAATTTTTCCAATGAAGGAATTGATTTTTCTACTATAAAAACTGATGAAATTCCAAAAGGAATAGCAAAGATTGTATGAGAAAATTTAATCAGTTCAAGGTAAGTTTTAATTTTGTTTATCACTTGTTAACACAACCTCAACACATTAAAATTATAATAATTATATCAATTGTTGGAGAACTAAGTTGATTAAAAAACAGGAGGTAATAAAAATCGTGAAGAAGCTGATTTTACCCGTAGCTTTAATTCTTGCACTTACATTTATAGTTAAGGCTCAGTTTGAAAAGTATCAGGAAGGTTATAAGCAAAACGTTCAAGGGAAGTCCTACAACTTTCCAAACCTGCAAGCTGCAGACGAGGAAAGGGTTAAACTTATAGAAGCTGTATCATCCGGAGTTGCCACAGTATTTACAACACAAGAAATAACCGTCCGAAACCCATTTTTTGATATGCCTTTTGGAGATTTCTTTGGAATACCAAATACTCCCCAGTTTAAACAAAAAAGACAAGGACTTGGTTCAGCTTTCATAGTAGATATCGACTACAACAAAAAAGTGGTCTATCTACTGACTAACAACCATGTAGTAGAAAACGCAAAAGACATACAGGTTCAATTTAAAAACAAAGTGACTTTAAAAGGTAAAGTGGTTGGAGGAGATAAACTAAGTGATGTTGCACTTATAGAGGTTCCATTCAAGAAAGGTATTGAAGAATTTGCTTCTAAAAATGTGCTAAAACTTGGTGATTCAGACCAGCTAAAAGTAGGTTCAACGGTAATTGCAATAGGAGCACCTCTTGGTCTTTCTGACACTGTAACCATAGGAATAGTTTCTGCCAAAAACAGACAGATAGAGGACAGACCTGGAGAAGGATTCATTCAAACAGATGCTGCTATTAACCCAGGAAACTCTGGTGGACCTTTGATAAATGTGAAAGGAGAAGTGGTAGGAATAAATACAGCAATAATTGCAGGTGCACAAGGACTTGGATTTGCAGTTCCTATAAACCAAGCTAAATGGGTAATGGACCAGATTTTAAAATACGGAAAAGTAAAAAGAAGCAAGATAGGGGTTATAATACAGCCTTTAACAGCAGATTTGGCAGAACACTTTGGAGTAAATGAAGGAGTTTTGGTATCAAACGTACAACCAGGAGGTCCTGCGGATAAAGCCGGAATAAGAGCCGGAGATATAATAGTAGAAGTAAATGGAAAGAAAATATCAGACATAGCGGACCTTCAAAATCAAATTATGAAAAATCCACCAGGTACAAAACTAAAAATCAAAGTAATAAGAGATGGAAAAGAGCTTACATTTGACGTTGTTACGGTTCCATTGGAGTCAGAGGATACAGCTGTAGAAACACCGCAAGATGGGACAAGTATAGAAAATACAGTAGGTTTAATAGTAAAAGATTTAACTCCGGATTTAATTAGAAAATACGGACTTCCAAAAGTTGATTACGGTGTTTTAGTTTATGCGGTCAAAGAAGGTTCTGCCGCTGAAGATGCAGGATTACAAGCAGGAGATATTATTCTGTCTGTAAACAGAAAACCGATAAAATCTTCCTCTGAATTTTGGTCTTTGGTAAGTAAAGCAAAAAAAGAAGGACAAGACAACGTTTTACTCTATGTTCAAAGAGGTGATAACAGAATATACACAACACTATCTTTAAGATGATAGCTCTATTTGGTGGAAGTTTTGACCCAGTTCATCTGGGTCATTTACGAATTGCTGAAGATGTAAGGGAATTTTTTGGGTTAGAGAAGATAGTATTTATTCCGGCTTTTATCTCTCCTTTAAAATCCTTTACAAATGCTTCAGCGGAAGATAGGGTAAATATGTTAAATTTAGCTATAAAAGATAACCCTTTTTTTGAAGTGTCTGACTATGAGATAAAAAAAGGTGGAAAATCTTTTACGATAGATACAGCTAAACATTATCAACAGATTCTTTCTCATAAACCTGTTTTTATACTTGGCTCTGATTCTATTTTAACGCTTCATAAATGGAAAAATCCGGATGAACTTTTAAAAATCGCAAACTTTATAGTTGTAGGAAGAGGTAAAGACAATTACAAAACTATTTTTCAATACTTAAAAAAAATGTTTAACTTTACAGATATTTACTATAATGAAAAGAACATTAAAAATGGTGTTTACTTTTACGATAGCCGAAGGATTGATATATCATCAACAGAGATAAGAGAAAGAGTTAGATTGAATAAATCCATAAAGTACCTAACAACAAAGGAAGTAGAAGATTATATACACAGAAAAAATCTTTATAGAAGCAGTCCATAAAGGACTGCTTCTGTCTTTTTAATGAGTTTTATATCCTTTTTCAGCTACTTTAACAAGTTTTAAAAAGTGAAAAGCAAGACTTATCGCTCTGAAAAGTTGATAAATCAAAGAGTGCATTCTTCTTTTGTCACTATCTGAAAATCTAAATTTTGCCTGTGCCATAGTATCTTCCTCCTATTTTTAAGGTATTAGTTTCCAGAAAGGTTTACCTTGGAGTTTCCATAAAAATGCATAGTGTAGTCCAAGTTTAAACCAAGCTCCAGCTTTACCAGGTTCTGCCACACAAAGGTCTAAATCTCTTCCGTATTCCGGATATTTTGCTCTGTTCCTTGCGACAGGGAAAATTGCTATTGTTCCTGCCATTCCATCAAAGATACCATTTTTCATAGAAGCTACACAAAGTCCTGGAGTTTCAGCCATTGATGCTGTGTTTTGAGGCTCTCTTCCTTCAATCATATCAATTATGTTTAAAGCAGCTGCTTTACCGGAAAGTTCAGCTGTGTATCCTGTTCTTGGTGGTGCAGGTGCTATCAAAGTTCCGTTTGGAGATTTACTTGGCTTAGATAAAGGTCCTGGAGGTGCAAATGCAATACCTGCAGCAAAAATGTTTTTGTAAATAGGGTTCTGATAAGTTTTGGGCCAATCTGGACCATCAAGTTCTTCGTAAGGTTTTCCATAAACCGCATCAACTTTTACAAATCCGGCAGGATTACAGACTTTATCTTTAATGTCGTTTCCATCTTTGTCTATCCATTTTATAGGTTGACCTGCAAACGGCGGTAACAACATTGCAAAGTCGTACTCTATCTCTTTAAACTCTCCTTCTATATTTTCTGTGTATATTTTCTTTTCATCTACTTTGTGAACATGACTTCTTATTTCATACTTGATGTCGTAATCGTAAAATATAGCCTCAGCCATCATTTCAGAAGTGAATATCAAAGAACCTCTCTTTGCTTCAAGACCATCTATACCGAAATCTCCAAGTTTTGGTTCGTTGGAAAGCCATATCAACTCAACCCTGTCTCTTAAACCTCTATCTACCAAATCATTATGAACGTTTGTGATAAACTCAAATCCGGCTCCTTGACATGTACATGTACCGTGTCCTGTTCCGATAACTATTCTAGCTTTATCTCCTTTTTCCAATCTTTTTACCAACTCCAAGTACGCTTTTGCTGTTTCTACTGCGTGGGGCGGTGTACAGACTGAGTAAGTATAACCTTTATCCGGTCCAAGTCCGGGAGTTGCATCAAAGTTTAGCTTAGGACCTGTTGCTACCAAAAGATAGTCGTAGTCAAGTTTTTTGGTATCCTGAGTTCCGTAAGGTTGAATGATTACGTAGTTTTCATCCGGATGCACTTCCGTTAAAAATGCCCTTTCATACTTGATACCGAACTTATCATAGACAGGTTTTAGGGGAAACTGTGTTTTCTCAACAGGCATCTGTCCAACGCCAACCCATATAAGAGAAGGAATGTAGTTGAACGTCTCATTTGGGGTAACAACCGTAATTTCATGCTGACCCTTCAGCCTATCACCTAAAATAAGAGCTGCGTAGTGCCCTGCAAACCCACTTCCGGCAATAACAATTTTTGCCATAGCATCCTCCAAAAAAATTTTTTAAAAATCTTAATAATTTTATCATACTCCTGAAACCGTTAGTTAACAACAACTAACTAATTTAAATCATAGAAAAGATTAAAAAATTTTTAAGATAATAGCTAATTTAAAATCATTGATTTTTATCAAAAGTGTAAAGGAGTTTTTGATGAACTGGATAGTACTAAAACGCTCTAAAATTTTAGTTAAAGGTAAAAAATCAAAACTTAATTTAAAAGGTATACAAGAAGAGCATAAAGCATTTTTACACAATTTGTTGACAAACGATATAAACAATCTTGCGGATAAAAAGTTTAACTACAACTTTATGCTTGACTCAAAAGGTTCTCCTTTACTCGATTTTTTTGTTTACAACGATGAAAACAAATTTATCATTGATACAGACCAAAATCCAAATGAGCTTATAGAAAAGTTTAATAAACTCAAACTATCTTTACAAGTATTCTTTGAGATACTAGATTATAAACATCTTTACATCTTTGGTGATGATTCTAAGAAAATTTTGTCTAATTTAGGATTGCCTACACCTGAAAAATTTAGTTTTGAAAAAACGGATAAGTTTTATATTGCAAACAATCCTCTTAGATTAGGAGTATCCGGATTTGACTTGTTTGGTAACATTGATGAAATAGTTGAAAAGTTAGATAAAAATCTACAGATAAATGAAAATGATTTTGAAGATTTAAGAATAAAAAACTGTATTCCTAAAATAGGGAAAGAATTAAAAGAAAACATACTACCCTTAGAAACAAACATATGGAAATACGCTATAAGCTTAAATAAAGGGTGTTATGTAGGACAAGAAGCTATTGCAAGAGTTTATTACAGAGGAAAGCCTCCAAGAGTGATGGCAAAATTCTCATTCAGCAAAAATGTAAAAGAAGGAGAAAAAATAACTTTTGACGAAAAACCTGTTGGAACAATAACTTCCATTACAAAAGATGGTCATGAAGGTATTGGATTTATTCTGAGGTCAAAAGTATGGGAAGGAAAGGATTACAATGGTATAATACTTTTAAAAACTTGTGAAGAGCTTAATGTATGAAAAGGAAATTTTAGAGAATTTTCAAGAACCTGTAATTGTTATTGATAACGAGGGAAAGATTCTATACTCAAATCCAGCTTTTGATAGTTATTTTTTCTTAGATGTAAAAAAATTGATAACTGAAGTGATTTCCATAAAATATCTTAAAGAAGGTATATCCGTAAAAAATTATATTTTAAACGTTGACAATCTTTCTTTTTTAATAGATGTTTATCCTTTGGAAAGTAATTCATTCATCGTTTTGATAAAAGATATTACAAGACTTTTGAAAGTTGAAGATGAAACCAAAAAAGAAGGAACTTTAACTACAGTTTCAAAATTTTTGGTAGAACTGTTTCACGATATAAAAGGACCTCTCACCGGAATAAAAGCCGCAACCCAATTTTTAAAACAAAATCCGGATGAATTAGAAGTCTTAGATGATATACTTTATGAGGTAAAAAGGATTGAAGATTTTATAAATCAACTTTCTTACTTATCAAAGCCAGTACGACTAAATCTTGAGTACGAAAACATACACAAGATAATTGACAAACTTATAAAAAAATACCAAGCTATTTATAAAAGTGTAAAATTTGAAAGAGTGTACGACCCAAGCCTTCCGGATATTCCAATAGACAAAGAAAAAATAACCTCAGTTATAGAAAATCTCATTAAAAATGCAATAGAAGCAATCAATCAGGAAGGAAAAATAACCATATATACAGGGTTATCAAACGACCCTATCTTTTCCCCAAAGATGAACAAAGTATCCATAAAAATTAAAGATAGTGGAAAAGGAATACCTACAGAAATAGTTGACAAAATATTTTTACCTTTCTTCACAACAAAACAGTTTGGTTCTGGTGTAGGACTTGCAAATGCGTACAATGTTGTAAAAAGTCATAAAGGTGTATTAAGATATATAGGAAATTCTACTTTTGAGATAGTTTTACCAATTAGGATGGAAGTTGAAAGCAATAGTTTTTGAAGATGAAAAAACTACACGAAACATATTAAAAAGAATCTTAAACAAAGAAAACATAGAAGTTTACGATTACGAAAAAGGCTTAGATGCTATAGAAAAAGTAAAAGAGATAAATCCGGATTTTATTTTTTTAGATATAGGACTCAAAGATTCTAATGGTTTAGACATTTTACAACAAATCACATCTTTAGAAAATCATCCTTATGTGGTTATTATATCGGGACATTCCGAGTACAAATATCTCATTCAAGCTATGAAACATGGAGCCTTTGATTATATAATCAAACCTTTTGATATAGAAAGAATAAAACAAGTAATAAACGAAATAAGAGAAAGTATAAAAGCCAAGGTAGTATCCGATATTCCTCAAGAAGAGATAATAGGAAAAAGCTCAGCGATGAAAGAAGTGTTTAAAATAGTCGGAAGAGCGGCAAGTTCAAAAGACCCAGTTTTAATAACAGGAGAAAGTGGAACAGGAAAGGAAGTAATAGCCAATCTTATACATAAATACTCAGACAGGTCCAACAGACCATTCATTGCTCTAAACATGGCATCCATTCCTATCGGACTTGTAGAAAGTGAACTGTTTGGATTTGAAAAGGGAGCATTTACCGGAGCAGATAAGTCAAGGGAAGGAAAGTTTCTTCAAGCAAACGGAGGAACTTTGTTTTTAGATGAGATAGGAGAACTTCCACTAGAATCTCAGGCAAAACTGCTTAGAGCGATTCAAGAAATGGAAATCCAACCTCTAGGCTCAAACAAAAGTATAAAAGTAGACGTAAGAATTATAACAGCAACCAACAAAGACCTGATAAAGCTTGTAGCAGAAGGAAAGTTCAGGGAAGATTTGTTTTACAGGTTATCTGTAATAGAAATAAGAGTACCACCGTTAAGAGAAAGAAAAGAAGATATTCCGGATTTGGTAGAACTTTTTACAAAACAGGCATTAGAAAGATACAGACTTTCTTCCGGAGGATTTACTTCCGAATCTATAAAGTTTTTAACAAACTATAGCTGGCCCGGAAATGTAAGAGAACTTAAAAACCTTGTTTTTAAACTTATAGCCCTTTACAGAGAAAGACCAATCACTCCTGATTTACTACCTGCAAACATAAAAGGTGAAGAAGAAAAAACATCAGATTGGAGGAGTGGATTTTTAATAGAAGCAAGAAAAATGCTAACCAGAAGAAGAAAAAATATATATATCAAACTAATAGAAGAAGCTGAATACATCCTAATAAAAGAAGCTTTAAAATTTACAAATGGAAATGTCTCAAAAGCAGCTGAATACCTTGGACTTCACAGAAACACTATAACTAAAAAAATCAAAGATTTGGAAATATCTTTAGAAGATTAAATCAATGGTATAATAGTATTTATGAAAAAAATAATTTACTTAGTGGCTTTTTTAAACGTTTTTAACATCTTTGGTTGTGCTGGAACACAAAATGTGGATTATCCTTATCAAGAAACGTCTTCTAACGAAGGAAGATATCTGTACGATATGGGAGTCTCTTACCTAACAAGTGGTAACAACGCAATGGCTATCTCATATTTAGAAAAAGCTATTCAAACCTACAAAAATCCGGATGTATACAACTCTTTAGCATTAGCTTACCAATTTGCCGGAGAGTTTACAAAAGCAGAGATTGTATTTAAAGAAGGTTTAGAAAGGTATCCAAACTCTCCGGAACTACTTACAAACTACGGAATACTACTTGCAATCCAGAAAAGATACAACGATGCTTTAAACTATTTAAAAAAAGCTGAAAATCACACCACTTACCAAAGAAAAGAGATAGTTTTTTTTAACATGGCACTAATATACAAAGATACCGGAAAAGAGGATTTATTTTTAGAGTACATGAACAAAGCTATAATGTATAACTCAAACTATTTAAATGCGTATACAGCCTTAGGTGATTACTATTACGAAAAATATTTAGATAAAAAAGACCTTTCTTATTTAAAATTTGCAAGAGAATATTACGCAAAAGCTTTAACACTAAGTTTAAACGACCCTGTAATATATTTTAAACTTGGAAAAGTTTACCGAGATTTAGGACAGATAGATTTAGCAAAATTTTACTTGGAAAAAGCATTGAAGTCTTCACAAGAAAACAAACAACTACAAGAAGAAATAAGAAAAACTTTGTTAGATATGATTGAAAATACACATTCTTACGAAAAACCAATAGAAGATGAATATAAAAAGCAAGAAACAGAAAAGTCAAATAATTATAACAATTCAGAGGTAGAAAATATAAAAATTTTAATCAAATAAAGGAGAGTCATGGATAAAAAGATTTACTTATCCATAGTGGTACCAATTTACAACGAAGAAGAAAATCTTCCCATACTTTATAAAAAAATTAAAGATGTAATAGAAAATCTTTTTCGTCAAGAAAAATACAAAGACAAAACCTATGAAATAATATTTGTAAACGACGGAAGTAAAGATAGGTCTTGGGAAATTATTAAAGAAATTGCAGAAAAAGACCCTCATGTAGTAGGAATAAATTTCAGGAGGAATTTTGGTCAAACGGCAGCTATGGCAGCCGGATTTGATAAAGCAAAAGGTGAAATAATAATAACGATGGATGGAGACCTACAAAACGACCCAGAAGATATTCCTAAACTTCTTGAAAAGATAGATGAAGGATACGATGTTGTCAGTGGTTGGAGAAAAGACAGAAAAGATGCTTTTTTAAGTAGGACACTACCATCAAGAATTGCCAACTGGCTAATTTCAAAAGTGACAGGTGTACATCTACATGATTACGGTTGCTCTCTTAAAGCCTACAAAGCAGAAGTTGCAAAGAGTTTAGATTATTACGGTGAAATGCACAGATTTTTACCTGCACTGTCAAAAGTTGTAGGTGCAAACATAACAGAAATTCCTGTTAAACATCATCCTAGGATTTACGGAAAGTCAAAATATGGTATATCAAGGACATTTAAAGTTATCCTTGATTTAATATGGGTAAAGTTTTTATTAGACTATAGAAATAAACCTTTAAGGGTATTTGGTGGATTTGGATTTTTATTTTTAATAGTTGGATTTTTAATATTGTTGTACCTTACCTGTGAAAAGGTGTGCTTAGGACATTCAATAGGGAATAGACCTCTTTTAATATTTGGAGTTTTGATATTTTTAACAGGAATAAATCTGATTTCAACTGGTATTATAGCTGAGTTAATCATAAGAACTTATTACGAGTCTCAAGGGAAAAAACCTTATGTAATAAAAGAAATTATTCAAAAGAATGAATAAAATAAAAATAATAAAACTCCTTTTATCAATCTTTATCAGTGGATTATTTTTATACTTTTTTCAAAGAGTAGTAGGCTTTGATAAAATATTTAGTTTTTTTCAATTGCTTACATTTCAACAACTAATTTTGGCATTTGTTTTTTACATTTTTAGTTATATAGCTAGAACTTATAGGTGGCAGTATACATTAAGCATTAAAAATTTCTATAAACTTTTTAAATTAACAGTTTTCAACACTTTTTTTAATATAATTCTACCTTTTAGGACAGGAGAGATTTCTTTCTTCTATATGCTTAAAAAAGAGGGGGTTCATATCGCTGAGTCAACAATGAGTTTTATTATAACGAGATTCTTTGATGGGATTTCACTGGTTGGTATTTTTTTATTAACATACTTTATTTATAATGGATTTTTATTTTTAGGAATTTTAGCCTTTATTTTAGTTCCATTTTCATTTATTATTTTGCCAGTTGTTTTAAAATTTATAAAACATGAAAAAGTTAAAGAGTACAATCGTAATATGATAAATTTTAAAAACATTGTTATGGTTTACCTTTTATCGGTTTTAACCGTAATACTTAAATTTTCGGCATTTTATATCATTCTTCCAAAAGAATCCGGATTAAACATTTTACAATCTTTTTTAGCTTCTTCTTTGGCAGATTTAACAACTGTATTACCTATTCACGGAATAGCCGGAATAGGAACTTACGAAACAGGGTATGCAGGAATTCTTATATTCTTAGGTACATTAAGGGAAATTGCCTTACTTTCAGCTTTTTTAGTTCACACATTTATAATAACAAGTAGCAGCCTTTTAGCTACTACCCTGTATTTGCTGAACATCAAAAAGATCTAAAAGCTTGCTCCAATCTTTCTTTTACTATTTTAGCCGTTATTTCCGCTACATATTCTTTAAGCTCATTTTTTATAAGGTTTGTAATCTCTTCTTTTAATACTTTTTCTGCTTCTTCTCTTGCTTTTTCTTTCAACTGATTTTTTATATCTTCAAGTTCTTTCATTGTCTCATTTTGAAAGTCTATTTGTAAATGGTCTATTATAGTGTTTATCGCAGGATCGTTTTTTAAATAATTTCTGGCTATGTCCAAAACCACATTCTTAATATCCTCCGAAGAGATCTGAATGTTAAAGTTGGCAACCATATCTTTTCCTCCTTCATTTATTACTACCTTATCTTCTTCTTGACTTGTAAGTATATCATCTATTGAAACTTTTTCAAAAGCGGTTTTTTTTGTCTCCATTAACTCTTCAGTTATACCTAAATTCTTTATCTCTTCACCAAAGTTTTCCAAGGATTGGTCTACTTTTTCTGTTTGTAAAAATTCACTATCGGTTTTAATTTCCTCTTTTTCTTTATCTTTATAAACACTTTCAAATTCTTGAATTAAAGAATCTAAATCAATATTTTTCTCAACTTTACTTTCTTCTTTACTTTCCATAAGTTGGAAATCAAAAGATTCCAATATATCTTCAATATTTTTTCCTTCCGTTGGTTGAACTTTTGTTTCCGTTAGCCCGTAATCTAAACTCAAATCGTTAAACTCTATATCAAAAGTAGTAGCTTTTTCTATTGTAGTGTTTTTACCTTCAAAATCAGACTCTTGTGGTTTATAACCAAAAAGTTGATTTTCAACTGTATTTTTTTCATCTGTAAGTTTTTCTTTCAATAACTCCAAATCTCTCTCTTTATTGAAAAATTCTATTTTTCCATCTAAAGACTCTTTACCTATAGGATTTTGAGGTATAGTTAAAACATAGTATCTTAAATTTTTATCTTTCATTTTGTTTATAAGATACCTAAGGTCATCTTCCGCAAAAACACCGGATGATGCATCGTAAACTACTGTGTTGATACTATCGTTAAAACCTTTTATAAACGCCAAACTATCGCCGAATACTTCATATTTGATACCCTTTAAACTCTCTATCAAATTTTCAACGAATTTGGTATCGTATGATATTATAGCCACGGACATTTTTAAACCTCCTATCTGTATTCTTAAACCTTTTCGGCAAAATTTTTGTATAATTTAGTATGTTTATTATCTCATAAAAAAGAGGTGTTTGCTGTGCTTTTTAAAGAAGTTGATTTACCTGGAATAGGCAAAAAATTTTCTGTGATAACAGCTAACAAAGAAAAAGTTGTGGTTATAATTCATCTTTCTGGGAAAAGAGAAATATACTTCTTTGAAAAGGACGATTTTGATGAACCGGTATGTGCTTTTAGTTTAAACGAAGAGGAGGCTACTCAACTTGGTTCTATTCTTATGGGAACTTACTTTAAACCGGAAGCCAAAGAAGAAAAAGAGATGTTTATGAAAAATTTAGTGATTGAGTGGATAAATGTTGAACCTTCCTCTATATTGGCTAATAGAAGCATAAAAGAACTTGAAATAAGAAAAAAAACAGGTGCCTCTATAATAGCAATTATAAGGAACAACGAAACAATTACAAATCCTTCTCCTGACGAAATTATAAAACCAGGGGATACTTTGGTTGTTGTAGGGAATAAAGACCAGATTAAAAGATTTTTTGAAATTTTTTATCCTGTTTGCGAATTAGAGTAATGGAAAAATTTTTACTTACCTTAGGTTTAAGCACTTTTTTCCTTTTTATACTTGGAGTTTTAAGTAGATTTGTTAAAATTCCTACAATAATAGCTTTTATTTTAGCTGGAATAGTGGCAGGTAGGTTTCTACATGAAGATATAACGATAGAAAGACTCAGTGAAATTGGTATTGTTCTTTTATTCTTCTATCTTGGTCTTGAGTTTAACATAGCAAGAGCTGTAGATGTTTCTAAAAGAATTTGGGTTGTTGGTCTTTTAGATATAATTTTTAATTTTGGTGCTATATCTGTACTGTTGCTGATTTTAGGATTTGATACTGTAATAGCCTTTTTGGGTGGTGCAATAGCTTACGCTTCCTCATCAGCTATAACCTCAAAAGTTATTGTAGATGAAAAAAGGATTGCCAATCCGGAAACTGAGATGATTTTGGGATTGATGGTCTTTGAAGATATTGTAGCTCCTGTTATGCTGGCGATTTTAGCGGGATTACTATCAGGTGGAAAGTTAGAACCTATTTCTTTTGGTATTATTATTTTCAAAGTTTTAGCTGTTTTTTCTTTTGTGATTCTTATTGCGATGACAATGAAGGATAAGATTTCAACTTTCATTGAAAGATTCTTAAACGAAGACATTTTTATTTTGTTTGCATTTGGATTACTAATTTCTTTTGCCGGATTTACCTATTACATAGGTTTATCTGAAGCTTTGGGAGCTTTCTTAATAGGCATGTTGATATCAGAATCTGGAAAAGCTGAAGAAGTTGAAAGAGTATTATTCTCTATAAGAGATTTAGCTGTTGCTATATTTTTCTTCGTTTTTGGTTCAAACATAGTTTTCAGTCCTGAGTTTTTTACATTACAAAATGTTATTATTTTAATCTTAATGGTTGTTGTTTCCATCGTAGGTAAAGTTTTAACGGGATATATAGGGGGTCAGATTTACGGATTGTCAAAAAAAGCATCTTTAACAGCCGGATTTTCCATTGTAAATAGAGGTGAGTTTTCAATAGTCATTTCCAAATTCTCTCCGGCTTCTTTTGTACCTCTTTTTGGTGTATACACATTTACAATGGCATTTATAGGAACCTTCTTTATACAGTACGCACCTAAACTAGCAAAAATGATTTTCAAACCAAAAAATAAAGGAGGTAAAATAAGTTATGAATATCCTAAAGTCTAAGGAGTTATTCAAAGAAGCGCAGAAGTTTTTGGTTGGTGGTGTTAACTCTCCTGTGAGAGCTTTTAAGTCGGTAGGTACAGACCCTATTTTTATAGAAAAAGGAAAAGGAAGCCGGATATGGGACGTTGACAGAAATGAATATATAGACTATGTTTTATCGTGGGGACCTTTAATCTTAGGACATGCCCACGACCAAGTTATTAACGCGATAAAACAGATTTCAAACTATGGCACAAGTTTTGGAGCACCTACCTATTTAGAAGTAGAGATGGCAAAAGCTGTTGTAGATGCTGTAAAATCCGTAGAAATGGTTCGGTTCGTAAACTCCGGAACAGAAGCGACAATGAGTGCTATAAGACTTGCAAGAGGCTACACAAAAAGAAAGAAGATAGTAAAGTTTGACGGATGTTATCATGGACATGGAGATAGTCTTCTTGTTTCAGCAGGTTCTGGAGTTGCAACCCTTGGAATACCCGGAACACCCGGAATTCCTGAAGAGTTAGCAAACCTAACGATAGTACTACCTTACAACGATATAGAAGCAGTAGAAGAAGCATTTAAAAAATACGGAGAAGACATTGCCTGTGTGATAGTAGAACCGGTAGCTGGAAACATGGGAGTTGTAGCACCTTCCAGAGAATACCACCAGAAACTTAGAGAGGTAACGCAAAAATACGGTTCTTTACTCATATTTGACGAAGTTATGACAGGATTTAGACTGTCCTACGGAGGAGCACAGGAGCTTTATGACATTCAACCAGATTTGACAACTTTTGGTAAAGTGATAGGTGGAGGTCTTCCAGTTGGAGCTTACGGAGGAAAAAGAGAGATAATGGAGTATGTAGCACCTGTTGGACCCGTTTACCAAGCAGGTACACTATCAGGAAATCCATTAGCAATGGCAGCCGGATTAAGGCAACTCCAACTTCTAAAAGAGTTGAACCCATACAGAGAGTTAGACGAAAAAGGAAAAATTATCGAAGAAGGCTTTAAAGAAATATCAAAAGAAACATCTATACCTATCCAGATAAACAGAGTTGGTTCAATGATAACGGTATTCTTTACACAAACACCAGTTAAAGACTTTACAACTGCGAAAACTTCGGACACTCAAAAATTTGCTAAATTTTTCAGATGTATGCTTGAAAAAGGTGTGTACCTACCAGCATCACAGTTTGAAGCATTTTTCCTATCTACAGCTCACAGTAAAGAAGACCTTTATTTAACCTTAGAAAAAGCAAGAGAATGTTTTAAAAATTTATAAAAGAGGAAAAGATGAAATGTCCTAAATGTGGCTCATTGGAAGATAAAGTTTTAGAAACAAGACAGTCAAAAGAAGGTACAGTTATAAAGAGAAGAAGGGAATGTTTAAAATGTGGATACAGGTTTACAACCTACGAAAGAATAGAAGAAGAATTTATAACCGTTGTAAAAAAAGATAACTCCGTTGAACCTTTTGATAAAGAAAAGATAGTAAGAGGAATAAAACTTGCATCTACAGGAAGACCAATTACAGAACAACAAATAAGACAGATAGCTGATGAGATAGAAAGATACTTTATAGATGAAGGTAAATTAAAGGTCACCTCAGCAGAAATAGGGGACATTGTAAAAAGTAAATTAAGGTCGTTAGACGCCGTAGCATTTTTAAGATTTGCTTCCGTATGTGATAACTTCCAAGACATTAAAGACTTTGAAAGTATAATAAAAGAGATAGAAAAGGAGAAGAAAGGAGAAAAGAGTGAGTAGTTTACAAGCTTTTATATTGGGAGTGGTAGAAGGTCTAACAGAATTTTTACCCATATCATCAACAGGACATTTAATATTAGCCTCTACATTGATGGGAATTCAGCAAACAGATAACCATAAAGCCTTTGAAGTTTCTATACAACTTGGTTCAATAATGGCTGTTGTGTTTTTATACTTTGAAAAGTTTAAAGATATACAACTGTTAAAAAAACTACTGATTGCGTTTATTCCTACCGGAACTCTGGGTTTTATTCTTTACAAATTGATAAAATCACTTTTTAACCCTTTCATTGTTGTATTTATGCTTGTGTTAGGAGGTTTGATTTTAATACTAATTGAGTACTACCATAAAAACAAAGATTATCCGATAAAAAGTTTTGAAGAAATAAACTACAAAAAAGCGTTTTTTATAGGAGTATTTCAGTCTATTGCGATGATACCTGGAACGTCAAGAAGTGGAGCTACAATAATAGGTGGTTTAATGCTTGGTTTAAACAGAAAAACGGCAGCTGAATTTTCATTTCTGTTGGCAGTCCCTACGATGTTTATGGCAACATTTTACGACATCTACAAAAATCACAGTAGTTTTAATGTGTCAGATTGGGAAAACCTTGTTATAGGATTTATTACAGCGTTTGTTTTTGCTATCTTGGCTATAAAACTTTTATTAAAATACATATCAAACCACAGCTTCACACCATTTGGGATTTACAGAATAATCTTGGGAATACTTTACTACATTATCGTATTGAGGTAAAAAGATGAACATTTTAGAAAAAATAATTCAAACAAAAAAGGAAGAACTTGAAAACTACACATCTTCTTACGTAAAACATCTTGAAAGTTTAGCATTGGAGAGAAAGAAAAAAGTGTTGGACTTTAAAAAAGCTATAACAGGTAAAGGAATAAACATAATAGCCGAAGTAAAGAAAGCATCACCATCAAAAGGTGTTATAAGGTACGATTTTGAACCTGTAACAATTGCAAAGATATACGAAGAAAACGGAGCAAAAGCTATATCCGTTTTAACTGATAAACAGTACTTCCAAGGAAGTATTGAGTACCTTTACAACATATCAAAAGAAGTAAATCTACCCTTACTACGAAAAGATTTCATAATAGACGAAAGACAGATACTTGAAGCTTACGCTTATGGAGCAGATAGTTATCTTTTAATCGCAAAAGTTTTAACTTTGCAAGAAATGAAAAAACTAATAGAATTTGGAAAAGAGCTTGATATGGAGCCCCTTGTTGAAATCCATTCCTACGATGAAGGAGTTAAATCTCTTTACGCCGGGGCAAAAATTATAGGAATAAACAACAGAAATTTGGAAACTTTCGAAGTTGATATAAATACATCTAAAGAACTCGCACCAAAAATGAAAAAATTGGGAGCAGAGGTAATTGTTGCTGAAAGCGGTTTAAACACAAAACAAGAGCTTTTAGAGTTGAAAAATTATCAAGTAGATGCATTTTTAATAGGAGAGTCCCTTATGAGAGAAAAAGACATAGGAAAAAAACTAAGGGAGTTGATTTAGTATGTACCAAAACATAAACAAGGAAATAGCAAAAATATTTAGGGATATGTCTCACATTTACGAGTTTTTAGATGATAAGTTCAGAGCTTTAGCTTACCAAAAAGCAGCCCAAGTTTTGGAAGACCTTCCCGATGACGTAAGAAACTACATAGAATCCGGAAAATTAGACGAAATAAGAGGTATAGGAACTCACACAGCAGAAAAAATAGTAGAGTATGTAAAAACCGGAAAAATACAAAAATACGAAGAACTTAAAAAATTAGTTCCACCGGATTTTTTAAAGTTGATGGAAGTCCCCGGATTTGGACCAAAAACTCTAAAAAAGATACACCAAGAGCTTGGTATATCAACAAAAGAAGAACTTATAAAAGCCCTTAAAGATGGTAGAGTCGCAAAAATAAAAGGCTTTGGACCAAAAAAAGTTGAAAACATGTTAAAAGGATTAGAGCTCTTTGAAAAATCCCAAGCAAGATTAACCCTTTGGGAAGCCCTTGAAATTAGTAACATAATAGTTGAAAAACTAAAAAAACTTAAAGAGATAAAAAACATTGAAGTAGCCGGAAGCCTAAGAAGAAGGAAAGAAACAATCGGAGATATAGATATTCTGATAACCTGTGATGACAAGGACAGAGAAAAAATAATAAACTACTTTGTAAATCTTGAAGACGTTAAAGAAGTTTTAGCAAAAGGAGACACAAAAGCAAGTGTAATAATAAAAGAAAAAGACAGACAGGTCGATTTAAGAGTTTTAAAACAAGAAGAATGGGGAAGTGGTCTCCAATACTTTACTGGCTCAAAAGAACACAACGTCCACCTTAGAGACTATGCAAAATCCATAGGACTTAAAATAAGTGAATACGGTGTTTTTGATTCAAAAACGGGAGAAAAAATAGCTGGAGAGACAGAGGAAAGTGTTTACAAAGCTGTAGGAATGCAGTGGATACCACCAGAATTAAGAGAAGATAGAGGTGAAATAGAAGCTGCTATTTCAGGAAAACTACCGATTTTAGTCGAACTTTCTGACATAAAAGGAGACTTTCACTGCCACTCAAACTGGACAGATGGATACAACACAATCTTAGAGATAGCAAAATATATCAAAGAAAACTTTAAATACGAGTACCTTGTAATAACGGACCACTCTAAAGCTGTAAGAGTAGCCCATGGCTTAACGGAAGAAGATGTTTTAAAACAGATAGAAGAGATAGACAAAGTAAACAAAATACTTGGGTACCCACTTTTAAAAAAAGGTATAGAAGTGGATATAATGTTGGATGGTTCGTTAGACCTTCCAGATGAAATTTTAGCAAAGTTAGACTGGGTAGTGGCATCCATACACACCCACTTTAACAGAGACAACACAGATAGAATAGTAAAAGCTATGGAAAATCCATACGTAAACGTAATAGGACATCCAACAGGAAGAATATTAGGAAGTAGAGAAAGTTATCAACTCTCAGATGAGATTTTTAAAGTGGCAAAAGAGACGGGAACAGCCTTAGAGATTAACTCTCAACCACTGAGAATGGATTTACCGGATGTGATGGTTAAAAAAGCAGTAGAAAGTGGAGTTAAACTTGTAATAAGTAGTGATAGCCATTCTTTATCTAACTTTCACTACATTCAGTTAGGTGTATACATAGCCCGTAGAGGATGGGCTAAAAAAGAAGATATAATAAACACCCTATCATGGCAAGAAGTTGAAAAGTTTGTTAAAAATAAAAGAAAAAAGTTCGGTGTTAAAGTTTGAAATTTGCATTTTTCAAAGAAAATTTAGACTATTTACCTTACAAAATTTTAGAAGAGATACTTCAAACAGATTACAAAGAAAATTTCTCAGATTACGCTGAATTTTATAACCTTTCGGGAGAAATAGAAAAAAATATATTCACTTTGTATCTACAACCCTTAAATAAAAAAGAAAAAATTTTTATAGCAACTTATGACTTAGAAAGAAAAAAAATAGTAGACCATATAGATAGATTAGAACTCAGAAGAGTACTTTTAGAAGAAAACAATAAGTTGGAAGAGTACAAAAAGCAAGAAATAGAAAGAAGTAGTAAAATAATTATATCCATAATCGGATTAATACTTGGTTTAATAATAACTTACTTTGTTTTAAAACTTTTTAGTGGAGGATTTTGATGAAAAGAGTAAGATTTGCACCAAGTCCTACCGGATATCTTCACCTTGGAAATGCAAGGACTGCTTTATTCAATTACCTATTTGCAAAACACGAAGGAGCAACCTTTATATTAAGGATAGAAGATACAGATTTAGAAAGGTCAAAAAAAGAGTACGAAGAAATGTTGATGGAAGATTTAAAATGGATGGGAATAGATTGGGACGAAGGACCAGATAAAGGTGGACCACACGGACCTTACAGACAATCTGAAAGGTTAGAAATTTATCAAAAATACGTAGATAAGCTTTTAAAATCCGGATATGCTTACTACTGTTACTGTAGTGAAGAAGAGTTAGAAAAAGAAAGAGAAAAAGCCATAGCAGAAGGAAGACCATACAGATACAGTGGTAAATGTAGGAATCTAACCCCTGAAGAAAGAGCAGATTACGAAGCAAAAGGAATAAAACCAGTTATAAGATTTAAAGTTCCGGATAAAACGGTCGTATTTGAAGATATAATAAGAGGTCATGTAGAGATAGACACGAAAGAGTTTGGAGATTTTGTAATAGTTCGTCAAGATGGTATGCCAGTTTACAACTTTGTAGTTGTCATAGATGACGCCTTGATGGGAATAACACATGTTATTAGGGGAGAAGACCATCTTTCAAACACACCAAAACAGATAGTTATATACGAAGCTCTTGGTTTTAACATCCCACAGTTTGCACACTTGCCTATAATACTTGGGGAAGATAGAACAAAACTATCAAAAAGGCATGGAGCAGTATCGGTCAGAGCACTGAAAGATGACGGCTTTTTATCGGAAGCTGTGTTTAACTACCTATCTCTACTGGGTTGGCATCCTAAGGACGAAAGAGAAATACTGTCTAAAGAAGAGATAATAAAACAGTTTAGAATACAGGATGTCAACAAATCTCCTGCAATATTTGATAGAACCAAACTAAGATGGATGAACGGAGTTTATATAAGAGAAATATTGGATTTAGAAGAACTTACCAAAAGAGCGATAGAATTTTTTGAAGGTTTTGGATACAAAGCTGATTTTGAATACTACAAAAAAGTTATGGAAGCAATAAGAGACAGCATAGAAACTCTAATGGATATTAAAGAAAGGGCAAAAGTGTTCTTTGTAGATGAGTT
Organism: Sulfurihydrogenibium sp.; assembly: GCF_027448985.1. Taxonomy (GTDB): domain Bacteria; phylum Aquificota; class Aquificia; order Aquificales; family Hydrogenothermaceae; genus Sulfurihydrogenibium. The sequence continues at coordinate 1,487 of NZ_DAIDMN010000001.1, read as the reverse complement.
TCCTTTTAGCCAAGAAATAAAAGAAGAAGTAAAATCTGACCCTAACTTTTACAAAGTGGTAGAAATCTTTTACCAAAAGATAAAAGACTTACATTCTATAACCAAAGAAGATTTTAAAAACATAACAAAAGAAATACAAAAAGAGTACGGATTTAAAGGAAAAGGACTATTTCACCCTTTAAGAGTTGCTTTAACAGGAGAATCATCGGGAGTAGGACTGGATATTTTAGTTGAAGTTATTGGTATAGAAAGAGTAAAGTTTAGATTAAAAAGATTTTTAGAGTACTTTGGATGATGGAGATAAAAGACTTTAGAAAACTTAAGATAGGTTTTTTAAAGGAAGATGACAGCTTTTTAAAAGAAGAAGAGATAGAAAAAATACTTGAGAAAACTGATGACATGCAGGAAAAATGGTTTTTAAGGGGTATTGTACACATTCTTGAAAATCATTTTTCGGAAGCGATAAAGCGTTTTCAACTTGTAAACTGTAAAGAAGCTGTTTTACTAATATTGGCTTGCAGTTATAAAACAAAAGATGATTTTATCTTCAACGAATACAAAGCAAAGTTTGAAGAAGTTAGAGAGTGTGGATTTTTATCAAAATACTCTGTAAAACCAGTTTTTATTTACGATAAAAAAAATATCCATTTAAATGAAATTTTAAAGCTTTAAATGAAAACTTAATTGTTTTAAGCTTAAATAAGAAATTAGAGGATGGTGAAAATGAAACTAAAAGGTTTGTATGTAATCACAGATGAAAAGTTAACACCTTACGACAGAATGTTGGATATGGTAGAAAGAGCATTAAAGGGAGGAGCATCCATCGTTCAACTTAGAGATAAAAACAATCCGGATGAATTTTTAATCCCTTACTGTTTAGAGCTTAAAAAGCTATGTCATAAATACGATGCAATTTTTATTGTAAACGATAGAGTTGACCTTGCTTTAAACGTTGATGCAGACGGTGTTCATGTAGGTGAAGAAGACCCGGATGTGGTTGAAGTTCGTCAAAAAACAAAAGGGAAAATAATGGGTGTATCCTGTTATGGTAGTGTTGAAAGAGCATTACAGATGCAAGAAATAGGAGCAGATTATGTAGCTTTCGGTAGTTTTTATCCATCTCCTACAAAACCAAAATCAAGGATAGTTCCAAAATCAGTTGTCTTGGAAGCTAAAAATGTTTTGAAAATACCGGTATGTGTGATAGGTGGTTTAACAGCTGAAAATTCAAAAGAGCTAATAGATTTGGGAGCAGATATGGTAGCTGTAATCAGTGATGTTTGGACCGCATCTGATATAGAATCAAGGTGTAGGGAGTATATAAAGTTATTCCAAAAATAAGTTCTTTTTAAATAAAATCCTTAAATAAATTCAATATCTAAATCTTAAAATTTTGTAATCTTTTTTTAACAAATCCACTGATATAATAGTCAAATCACAACCAAAGAAGGTGATAAAAATGCATACCGGAAAAACCGGGTTTAAGG